>JAHFLF010000002.1 GCA_023255625.1 Candidatus Harrisonbacteria bacterium | reverse complement strand
AAGTAAAAAGGATCAAGCCCTACTTAATGCTTTTTGGAGATTTTGGCTGCTTGTGTAATAATCCCAGAAGCGGTTTAAGTAGGATTTCAGGCGGTTCAAAGTTTTACCCTCTGTGTCCACATGAGTCGCAAGCTAATCATTTATTCTTTAGTCAGCTTTATTGCCGGGATTATTGTTGCGGTTAGTTTTGGCTGGGGGAGTGTTGGAGCTCCGTCTGACTCGCTACTCGCAACTGACAACTCGTCTACCACCGTTTCCCTGATGCTTGACTATGGCGACGGCGGAATCAAAGTCTACAAAGATATTTCCGTAACGACCGGCGAGACGATGCTGCAGCTGCTTGAAAATCAATCCAAAGCTGCTACACTGAATTTCACGACGAAAAGCTATGCGGGGCTCGGTAAGATTGTTGAAACGATCGGCCGCAAGACAAACGGTGAAGACGGAAAGTACTGGCAGTACTGGGTCAATAATCAGTATGTGCCGGTGGGTGCGGAAAGCTATGTCATCAAGCCGGGGGATGTGACTATGTGGAAATTTATTAAGTACAAGCAGGAGTAATCGCGAACAATGCGAATGAAGAGGTAATAACGCGAATAAAACCATGAACAAAAAATTGATTATCCTCGGAATTATTTTTTTCGCGATTAGCATCGCGGCGCGGCTGCTGCCCCACCTGCCGAATTTTGTGCCTGTTGCGGCACTCGCGCTTTTTGCTGGCGTATATCTGCCCAAAAAGTGGAGCATGATCGTGCCGATTGCCGCAATGTTTTTGTCTGATTTGATTATTGGATTTTACGAACCATCGGTTATGATCGCCGTGTACAGCAGCTTTATGTTGACCGTTCTCATCGGCTGGGCGGTTAAAAAACAGTTGAATCCAGCGACACTTTTCGCCGGTTCACTCGCAAACTCGGTTATTTTTTTCCTGATCACTAATTTTGCAGTCTGGCAGTTTACGCAGATGTACGCGCATAATTTTTCTGGATTGATATTGTCATACACTTTAGCATTGCCATTTTTCAAATGGTCGCTGCTTGGCGACCTCGCGTGGACTGTGGCATTTTTCGGTGCGTATGCGCTTGTTACAAAATTTTTCCCAAAAGCAGATTTAAGTAAGCAGACCGTTAGAGTTAATATGTTTGCTCCGGAACGAATCTAATCGGCGGGCAAATTGGATTTCTATTTTTTTGCTTATTTTTTTAGTTTTCCACAATCATACACTAACAAGCGGCCGCTTGTTAGTGTATGATTTATTTATGCTAACTAAATGAGCATGATCAATAGAAAAGGGAATAGAAAATCTAAAGAAATTTCGCACCGCGGAAGTTTGAAGCGCGATCGAGTCTTGTTGGCACTGGCTTCAGCTGGCGACATTACTGTCGGTGCGCTCTATGCGCTCGCTTCGGTGCCAATTGCCATGGCCCAAATTAGTCAGCTAGCATGGGATCATGGGATGTCCACTGACATGAGAAATCAGTGGCAGGGGTTAGGTCGCGGCGCAGGCGGTTACAAGGGAGAAGCTGGACTTTTCCGTGATATGGCCCATCTTAAAATTTATATAGCGCATCTCAAACGAGAAGGACTCGTTAATCAGGGCCGTCGCGGCTACGCTGCATTGAGTAATGAAGGTAGGCGTTTTTTAGAAAGATCATTTGGATACCCATCAAGGGCTAGGCGGTATTCCAATAGCGGTTCTGCATCAAAAATACTCACAATGGTTATTTTTGATATCCCGGAGAAACAACGAGAAAAGCGCGAGTGGTTGCGTTTTCATTTACGAGATTTAGGTTTCCGGTTAGTGCAGGGGAGTGTTTGGCTCGGTAATGCGCCTCTACCCGCCGAATTAATTAAAGATTTGAAACATCATGAATTGCTGTCGTGTGTACACATTTTTAGCATTGATCGCGCCGGGACAATGACATCATTGCTCAAAAAATTTGGTTTTTAGCTACAAAGTAGTTTGTTTTTTGATTCCGTTTATTAACAAGCGGCCGCTTGTTAATAAACGGTTAGATATTTGGGATACGCGGAAAATGTGATAGAATTTTTCTATGAAAAGAGTATTCATTGTGCATGGCTGGGGTGGATTTCCGGAGGAGGGCTGGTTCCCATGGTTGAAATCCTCGCTGGAGAAGCGAGGATTTACAGTAGTTGTGCCGGCGATGCCTGATCCCACAGTCCCTACAATTGAAAAGTGGGTTGGTCATCTTGCGCAAATTGTTGGTAAGCCGGACAAGCAAACTTATTTTGTTGGGCACAGTATCGGCTGTCAGGCCGTTCTGCGTTATCTTGCCTCGTTACCTACCGGCGCAAAAGTTGGCGGCACTGTGCTGGTCGCTGGTTTTCTTGATTCATTAATTTTGAGCGCGAATGAGGGAAAGGAAATCGCCTCACCGTGGCTGACGCAGGTTATTGACGGGGCGAAAGTGAAAAAGGCAACCGATCATATCGCTGCGATCTTTTCAGATAACGATAAGTGTGTGCCGATTGAAAATAAGAAATTTTTTGAAGAGCGATTCGGAACACAAACATTTATTGAGAACGGTGGAAATGTTTTTAGTCATTTTACTGGTTCGGACGGCATAAAAGAAATTCCAAAAGTTTTAGAGTTGCTTTTGGCGATGGCCACTGTTGCACAAATTACAATCGATGACTTTTCAAAAATGGAACTTAAGATGGGCAAAATCTTATCTGCCGAGAAAATTACCGGTGCGGATAAATTATACAAACTATCCGTAGACATGGGCGAAGGGGAGCCGCGCACAATTTGCTCGGGCGTTGCGCAATTTTATCAGCCGGAAGAACTGGTCGGCAAAACCGTTCCAATCATCGCGAATCTTGCGCCGCGCGTGATGCGCGGAGTGGAGAGCAAAGGAATGATTTTGATGGCCGATAACAATGGCCCGGTTTTACTGACCCCAATTCGTGAAATTCCGCCCGGAGCCATTGTAAAATAGCGGGTAAAATAGAGGCAGATTTGTAATCGGAGTTATACACACGCAAAGCTCGCTGATCGAGGGTGTTTGGGTATGGTATAATATCCCCAGGGTTCTAGAGTTTTTACGCTTTGATGAAAAACAATCAACTGGGGAGTTTTTGTAAGAAAATTGCAATCGGGCTTTTGGAATTTGCCCTGGTTTTTAATTTTTTCTTTTTAACTTTAGCTAGTCAGCCGACAATAGTTTTAGCGACGGCCGGAGTGCCGACAATCATGGCCTATCAGGGCCGGTTGACCGACAGTAGTGGCGTCGCTCTTGGCAGTAGCGGCGGTACATCTTATTATTTTAAATTTTCAATTTGGGATAACACTACGGTTGGCAGCGGCTCAAAACTCTGGCCAACGGGTTCGCCGGGCACATCAACAGTTACCGTAACCAGCGGAGTTTTTAATGTAAATATCGGCGATACCGGAGCCGGTTATCCGGACGCGCTTACCTACAACTTCCAAGACAACAAAGATGTTTTTTTGCAGGTCGAGGTTTCCTCTGACAATGTTACTTTTGAAACGCTTTCTCCTCGGCAACGGATAACGAGTGCCGGTTTTGCAATTAACTCCGGTACCATCGGCGGATTTACGGCCTCGCAAACGCCGAGCGGCAGCAACATCCCAGTTTTAAATTCCGGAAACCTTTTACTGTCAACCCTAAATCCGCAAATCAACGCCGCCTCAACTAGCACTCTGACTTTGCAGGGCGGTGCGGGCACTGGCGACATCCAATTTTTTTCATCGTCAAACAAACTGACTTCAGCCGGCTCGCTAACGCTCGCCGGAGGTGCCACTATCGCCGGGACATTTTCAGCGGCAACAACAACACTCCTCGGGGCCACCGTCTCTACCAATGGGCTAACAATTTCCAGCTCTACACCGTTTTCAACAACGAACACGCTCTATAACTTGGGCGGAGCTCTTTATTTCAACGGTTCTCGTGCCGGTGCGGCTGCAAGCGGCACGCTCGGCGTAGTGCAATTTTCTGACGGCTCCTCGGGCATGAGCGGTAACTCGCTTTTCAACTGGGATAACACGAATAATCGGCTCGGGCTTGGCACAAGCGCGAGCCCCAGCACTACCTTGCATGTTGTCGGAGCCACAACGGTAACGGGCACCTCCACTCTGGCCGGAATTTCGGGAACTTTCCTAAACAACTCCGGCGCAACTATTCTCGGTAGTACTTTAAATGTTGCCGGTCTGACTACTTTAGCAGCAGCCAGCACAACGGCTTTGACGGCATCGGGAGATGTCAACTTCGGCGGTATCTTGAATGTTGTCGGAAAAAGTACCTTGGCCAATGTTTCTTCAACCGCTTTTACCGCCTCCGGCGCTGTTAACCTTGGAGACCTCCTAAATGTTACCGGGCTTACTACTTTAGCAGCAGCCAGCACAACAGCTTTGACGGCTTCCGGCGCCACCAATTTGGGCGGCATTCTCAATGTTACGAGCGCCGCAACTTTTTCCAGCACTCTGGCGGTTACTGCAACAACTACTTTAAGTTCTGGACTCATTATGCCCGTTGGCTCCGTTGGCAACCCAAGCTTTACCTTTAGCAGCGACAACAACACCGGCATCTGGTCGCCGGGCGCAGACACAATTGCCTTTTCAACTGGCGGCAGCGAGGCATTTCGGATTTCCAGTGCGCAGAAAATTGGTATCGGCACAACCGCCACACCAAGCTCAACTTTGCATGTAGTAGGCGACTTCACCGTTACCGCAACTTCATCGCTCCAGGGCCCGACGACGATTGACGATATGATCACCGGCGCTTTGGCGTTTGAGTCGGACAGCGGCATAGTCAGCTGGTTTGATATGCCTGTAACCTCCGGCGCCGCGGTGAACACGGTTGAAAGTTACACTGCAAACATCGATGGCAATAGCTTGCTAACCGTCTATGCAGAAAGCGACGGGGCCGGCAGTATTCAAAATAGCCGGATTGGTGTTGCCACGACGACGCCCAGCGCGCGGTTCACGGTGGCCGGTGTAGATACCGCCTCAACAACAAAAGGCGTTATCTTTTTTAACTCTGCCGCAACCGAGCTCATGACTATTTATAATGATGGCTCGATTGTCGTTGGCGCTCCGACTGGAGCACAAAAGGGTGTTGGTACAATTAACGCAAAAGGAGTTTATGACGACAACACTTTGTTGACTGACTATGTGTTTGAAAAATATTACAACAACGAGGTTATCGATAAAGATAAGCACGGAGATTACAAAATGTTGACGCTCGCTGAAGCCGAAAAATTTACCAAAGAATCCCTGCATTTGCCGACAATCATCGGCCGCGAGGAATGGAACAAGCAGGGCGGCGTTTCTCTTGGGCAATTATCCGGCATGTTGTGGGAGACGGTAGAAACAAATTTTCTTTATACTGCCGAGAATCGACATATAATCGACGAGATGAACAGTCGTCTGGAAAAACTAGAAAATGTTGGCGTTAGCCAGCTTCAGGGTAATTTGAGCGGTGATTTGCAGATTAACAAAGATACTAATCTTGAAGTGCGCGATCTTGCGGTATACGGCTCATTAACTGTGAAGGGCCCGGTTACTTTCAGTAAAGATTCGGCGGGCGAAGCGATGATTTTAGCCGGCGCTCAAACTGTCCGCATAAACTTTAGCCAGCCATTTGCGACTAAGCCGGTTGTTACCGCTAGCGTTCTAGATACTTTAGCTGACTTCCGTTACGCCGTGATGCATGCTGATGCAACCGGTTTTAATATAGATGTTGACCGACTCCTGGGCAATGATGTTTCCTTCGGTTGGCACGCTTTCAGTTCGGCTAAAGATGCCCAGATATTTGTCAGCGGTGGATCGCATAAGGATTTAAATATGGTCGTGGCTGCGCCACCACCAGTTCCGGAAATTAATGTTAATACCGATAATACTGAAAAAGTAGCCGAACCGCCCGCCGTCTCTGAACCAGAAACCACGGCCGCCCCTGCGATTGAACCAGTCGTAGACGAACCATCCGCCGTAGTCACAACTTCCACTATACCCGCAGAACCGGCTCAAGAAACCGTAACAGAAACGGAGTCTGTTTCTGTAGTAGAAGAGTCGGCGCCAGCACCAGTTATCGAAACTCCGACGCCCCCTACATCTACTGCGCCGGTAGAGTCGGAGCCGGCTGTTGAGTCACAGCCCGTCGTTCCAGTAGTTGATTCAGCCGAGTAATCTGCATGAAGATGTCTAACAGAACAATCTTCATAACTTCGTTGATTGCGTTTGTGGCTATAGCGGCTTTTCTCGCCAGTCAAGATAAGTCTGACAAACTAGACAAATCTGTTTCAGTAAGTGATCCGGCAGAGACCGGGCAGGAGGAAGATGAGCCAACAATAGTAGTGGACGAAGCGAGTAACGGCATTAACAATAGAATTGTTCTTAACATTACCGGCTGGACGCAGGTACAGAAAAATTCTATTCACGCGATGACCTCTTTGCTCTTATATAAGAACAATATTACTCACCAGGGGATTACGGTTGAGGACGGCGTAATTGAGGTCGCCAGCCCGTCAGCCGATATTTCTAAGGTGATTACTGAAAAAACAATTCTAGCCGCTTACAAAGAAGAGCAGCAGAAGCGTGACGCAGCGGCCAAAAACTCCGAATCAGAGGAGTCGCGTCATCCTGAGGGAACCGAAGGATCTAATCTATGATAAAAAAAACCATCTTCACAATCGCCGCCTCTCTCTTTATATATATCGCTTTTAGCGTCGCGTTTCCGGCGCGCGGTTTCGCCATGACCACGCCGGTTTTCGCCGTGAGCGGCGCTCCAGGCAGTGTTAGCGCTTCTGTAACCGAATATATTCCATTCGTCGCCAAAGCTTCCAGTTGGCAGACAACAGTAGGGAGCAATGATTCACCGATTGCAATAGCCGGAGTGATTTCTAATATGCGAGTGACAATCGTTACCGCTCCCAGCTCTGGAAAATCGTGGACATGGACACTTTATAAAAATGCGGCGGCCACCAGCTTGACAGTAACTATTTCTGATACCGGACTAACCGCAGTAGACAGCACGCATACGGTAGCGGTAGCCCCAGGCGATTTACTAGCTTGGGAGATGGCGCCAACCGGAACTCCAACAGCAATGACGGCCTTGGATATTTCCGCGACCTTTAAGTCCGCGGTCAGAAATGAATCATTTCTTGTTGCTGGAAGTGAGAATGGAGGATCAATTCAATCTAATAGCGCAACTAATTATGCCGGTATACAAGGTCATCCGCAGTGGAATGCCACAGAGGCCAATGTATCCAGTTTAATGCCGACATCAGGAACGCTTGATCGATTTTATGCTGAATTGCAGGCTTTGCCGGCGACCGGAAGATCATATACATTCACAGTTTATAAAAATGGCGCGCCAACCTCTATGGCAGTTACTATTTCTGATAGCGGTGTCCGCGCCAGCGATTTGACTCATTCAATTTCTTTTGTCGCTGGAGATACAATTTCTATTGAATCAGTACCCAGCGGAACTCCTACGCAAAGAGCTCTTTCGGCCTCTTTTCGAATTATTCCGACGATTCCAGGCGAGAGTATTCTGACTAGTATGGGGAAGGCTCCTAGTGCTACCGCAACTCGTTATTTTACTAATTACGGTTGGAATACTGATGGTGCCACGACTGACGATACCGCGACGCAAGCCCGCGTGCCGGTGGCAGCATTGCAGAGAAAATTATATACCTCTATGAGTACTGCCGCCGGGGCCAGTAAGTCGCGTACATCAAGTTCCAGAAAGAATACAGCCGCCGGAAACCTAACGGCTACGATGAGCGGCGCTTCGGCCACGACCGCCAGTGATGTTAGTCATTCCGATTCTTTAGTCGCTGACGATTTAATTTCCTTTTCGCTCGTTCCCGCCAGCACGCCAGCGACCGTAACCTGGTACAAAATTGCCACCGTCCTGTATATTCCTCCGGAGACGATTAAAGACAAGGCCAGCTCGGATCTTAACCTGGTGGCTTACTATTCTTTTGACGATGGTACTGCGTCTCAAGCCACTGACTTTTCCGGCCATGGTAACACTGGCACGCTCACGAATATGGAAAGCGCGGATTGGGTGATAGGCAAACGCAGTAAAGCGCTTTCATTTGACGGGGTGGACGAGTATGTGACCGGCGGCACAGCTGGTTTTAACACCGGCACTTCTGCGCGGACAATTAGCGGTTGGGTTAAGTCAAATACTAGTTCTGCCGTTCGGGTGCCTTTCGTGTATGGCACATGCGGCCCGGGTAACGATGGCAAGGCCTTTGGTGTCTATATTGATACCGTAGATAGTCTGCACTTTTGGGGTTGCGGCACCGCTGACTATGACACCGCGGTTACCGTGACCGAAAATATTTGGCACTACATTGCGGTTACTTACGACGGAACCAATGTGCAGGTTTATTTGGACGGAGCCACGGCCGGATCGGCTACGGCGCGAACCCTGGGCTCATCCACCGCCTTTTTTGAAGTCGGCGGAGCGAATCTGCTGGACTCCGGCAATTATTATTTTCCAGGTTTAGTAGATGAAGTTCGAGTTTACGCGCGTGCGCGAACAGCTGCGGGAGTATTGGCACTCTATAATGTTGGTGCAGCCAAGGTCAATGCCGCTCAAAATTCAAGCATGACGACCGGGCTGGTTGGACTGTGGTCTTTTAACGGCCAGGATTTAACCATGACTACGGCGACTGACCGGGCCGGGAGTAACAACGGAACCTTGACCAATGGCCCGGCTCCAGCCGCTGGCAAAGTTGGTCAAGGGCTCAAGTTTGACGGCGTGGATGACTATGTGACCATGGGCGACGCGCTGGCGCTTAACGGCGTGCAGGCGCGGACGCTTTCAACCTGGGTCAAGTTCAACTCCGATCCACTGACGAAAGCCGAGTGGCTCATTGAGCGCAGTAATACCGCCAACGCGACCTACTGGCTCTGGTGGAACGGGGACAACAGCTTTAGTTTGGGCGACAATACCTTGATCTGCGGCCATCGCAATGGTGGAGGAAGCGGTGAACAGGTTGCCAATACTTGGACACCGAGCGTGAATATTTGGTACCATGTCGCCTGCGTTTATGACGGAACACAGATCATCGAATATGTAGACGGCGCCCAGCTTGGCAGTGTTGGTTCTTATTCTGGTTCGGTAACAGATGATGCCGGTGGCTCCGTAACCCTCCAGCTTGGCCGGCGCGTGGTTACTGCTGCTTCATATTTAGATGGTGCACTGGACGAGGTGCGTATCTACAATTTGGCTTTAACCGCGGCCCAGGTTAAATCTCTGTATAATTTGGGAAGGTAGTGGTATAATCTTTTTATGAAAAAAGTAGTGGTAAAAGTTCAAGAGGTAGATTATGGATGGCGTAAAATTATCGTTCTTTTAGAATCAATGGATAAAAAAATTGATTTATTAATTGCTGTTTAGCAAGCATCGTCTGCTAGAATGTTCTTGAGCTTGAAAAAAAATTCGCCCGCACTAATATTAAACAATAATTTATGAAGAAATCATTATTCGCAAAGTCAGCCGCCATTCTTGGTATCATCAGTATTTTTGCACTTTCCGGAATTTTGATTTTTCAACTAAATATTGCCTTTGGCTGGTCTAATCCGATCGGTAATCCGCCAACTGGCAATGGTGCCGTGAGCGCGGTTTCCGGAAATACAGAAATCAATACATCGTTTACATCAAATCAGGCAGCCGCCTCGCTCAAGATTACGCCAAAGACAGTCAGCGGCCTGCCGGTTCAACCGGCCATTGATGTTAGCGGAGCACTGATTAGCGGTGTTGGCGCGCCGCAGTCCGGAACTGATGCGGTGAATAGAGATTATGTCGACGCGGCCAGCAGCAAAGGCACGATTACGATTTATGGGATTGGCGCTCCCGCCGGTGTTCCAGTTACGCCCGGCCCTCCTAGCGGGAATCCGTATAAGCCAGGATCTTTCGCGTGGTTTAACTCTGGTGCCGCTCAAAAATTTGGCAACTGCCTTATTGGTAATTATGAAAATTGCGGAACGACTCCGTTTACGGGACCTATATTTTCCGGCGGTGGAGGACTTCCTGGATACCCCGCACCCGGCGCCGGCGTTTCCTGTCCTTCGGGATACACTAGCATCTTTGCCGGCTATGGACCGTACGCATTTACTGATCGGCAGTATGTTTATGATGGATCTAGTGCCGGTGGCGGTTGGGCAGGTGGTAATCCTAATTTTAGTAGCCCAACGGATTCTGACCAAACTACTGCTGACAATAACAATATTTCCCATTTGGATTCTCCAATACGATCGAGGGTTGCTCTGACCTATTCTCACTGCGGTACAGCGACAGAGCAAGTTGTTAAAACTGATTACACTAAAATTGTTGTTTATAATATCGGCGGCCTGGATCCAACCCAGTCAGGCACCGGAGCAGTTGCGGGGATGGCCTCCGCCTGTGTGCCACAAAACGATATTTTCCAAATGCCGAATGTGCACTATTACGTTTGCAATACCTGTCGGATTTGCGAGAAGCAGTAGCAGTCAAAAGAAATAAATTTCAATAAAAAAATCCCTGATTGGGATTGATTGACATTGTCGAGGTTGTCTAGGTAGGGCGCGAGCGAGAAAGCTCACTCGCGCCCCTAGAGATGCTACGCTGGTCGGGTGAGGACCGGCGTTTATTTCTTTCCGTTGTCTCTCTTGAGGTCGAACCCCAAGAGGACAGGGTACTTTGGGTCCGGTGGATCATCCACCGGCCTACCGTCCTTCCGGTAGGCGAAGGTGTACGCCAGGGCGACATCGCGCTTCTCGTCCCCGGCGATGAGGTTCGCGAGTGCCGTCGGCTTGAACAGCGGGGTGGGCGGGACAACCCACTCCCACTGCCGGAGATCAACTCCGGTCTTTGGGTCCCAGGCGATCGAATCGCCCGGGTGGAAGGGGTTGGGCCCCTTTCCAAGGTCGCCGGGCTTCCGTGCCCGCGACCCGCCGTTCCCCGACCCGTCCTTCTTGCCGGTGTCGGCTGGGGGCTGCTTCGACCCACCACCGGCACCGGACCTTTCGTCCGTGTCGCCGGCACCGGACCTTTCGTCCGTGTCGCCGGCACCCGAGCGTTCCTTGGTGGCACCCGCACCGGAGCGCTCATCGCCCCCGCCAGCGCCGGACTTCTCGCCGGAGTCCTTCCCCTTAGACTTTCCAGGCGGGTCGGGCGGGTGGCACATCATGCACTTTCCCGCCGGATCATCCGAGGGGGGCTGGGCAATCGGCGGAGCGACTTGCCTCCGCCTAACGACTCCGGCCTGCATCATCGGCAAGGTCTTCACCTTGCCTCCGTCATCGAAGGTGGCCTGGTCCACCCTCACGATGAACAGATCGTCGGTCAGGCCGGGGAGAGCCAGACCGCGCCAGTCACGCCCATCTTCCGATGGTGCGAGACTTTCCTCGAAGGCGGACTTCGCCTTCTTTGCCATCTCGACTTCATTTGGGGTCCGCCACGCGTGACCCCAGTTCTTCGTCTTCTCCTGCGCCGCCGCAGGAGAGAGAGTCGCGACCACGAAGGTCGCGACAAGACTGGCCGCCGCGAGCAGCGCTCGGACGACAAACCTGTTTGCGATCCTCATGGTAAAGCCTCCTCACAACATTCCTCCCGTCCCCGCGTCGTGCAGGGTTATCGGGTTGCCGTTTCGGCCGTCTGCTTTTCTGCTCTATTCTATTTTGCTATTTTCTTGGCAGAAGAAAAGACGGCCGAAACGGACGATTGTCAAAGAGCATTCCTACCACTTCAGTATACCACACATTGTCAACTTTGACAAGGGGCTAGAAATGTGTTCTTTATAGCGCTCCAAGGTGGTATACTTTTCTCTATGAAACCGAAACCGAAGCAAATCGCTAGCATTATTATAACGGTTTTGGCCGCGGTTGTATTACTGCCGACTTTTGGCCATCGGACTTTAGTTAAAGAAAAAAATAATTGCACTTATACTAGTGAAATAAAAACCGTACGCGGTAATTCGCTCGCCGGTTTAATAGAGCCCGGCAGTGAGGTCCGGCTTTTGCGCGGATATTATGATTGTCACGAAATTAGGCGCGGCGACATCGTGGCTTACGACTATGCTGGCAACTCGAATCCGATTATCAAACGCGTGGTTGGCGTTCCAGACGACGACTGGTATCTGGAATTTAGCGGTGATGGCCGGAAGACTTTAGTGATCAATGGAGTGGAGCAGATGACCACGCTCGGCGATCCGTATCTTTTTGGAACTTCCGGCGCGAAGATGCTTTCCTTGTATCCCAGCCCGATCCCGCCCGGCGCGTATCTGATCTTGGGCAATCTGCCAGGCGGATCAACTGACTCCACGCAGTTTGGTTTGGTTAACAAGAAAGATATAATCGGAAAAATTATCAAAGTTCTGGAAAGGGAATAGCAGTAGAGTTTATCCACAAGCAGCCAGGTTTTAGGAAACCAGTATAGCGTGTGCTATATTTAGAATACACTTTCAGCATTAGTTTCTTAATTTTTTATTGACTATGGAGGAAAATATAGATAACACAAAAAAGCGCAGCTCGAAGAAGTCGTTGGTAATTTTGATTTTGGTTGTCGCGATTGCTTTGGCCGTTGTCTCTTATTTGCTTTTGGCGGGATTTACCATTCCGTCCTTGGATCGTGCAGCGCCAGTTGTCGAGCCGGCCGTTGTGGTTAAATCCAGTGATTACCAGGCGGTTTTTTTGGTCAACAACCAGGTTTATTTTGGCAAAATCACAAACAGTTTGAGCAGTCAGTTTGTTGAGCTCGAGGATATTTATTATTTGCATCAACAGGTGCAGCCAACGACTAAGAAAAATCCGGATCCGGAGCCAATTCTTTCGCTCATAAAGTTGGGCGCTGAATTGCACGGGCCGACCGATAAAATGTACATCAACCGCGACCAGATTTTGCTTGTTGAAGACCTGCGCAGCGACAGTAATGTAGTTAAGTCCATCGCGAACTATCAGCAGAACAAGAAGTAGTGTTATACTTTTAGAATGATTTTCCGCACGCGGCTTATACGACCGATAGGGCTGATAGGTCTGGCCGGACTCATTGGTCTACTTGGCGCATCGCCAATTTTTGCTGCAGATTTTTCGTCTTCAAACTTTAAGGTTAGAAATCCAAGCATTGAAGAATTGAGCGGCGTTTCCACTTCGACCAGTTTTCGAGTTCAGGGAGGAATCCCGTTTATTTCCGGTAGCAAAGCAACTTCAACCGGTTTTCAGATAGTTCCTGGCGAGGCCGGAGTTGGTGTAAATGTTGTGGCGCCGGTTGTAACTGCAATCAGCGGGCCGGATTACGGCGATGTAACACTGACTTGGACTGCGGCGCAGGAGGTTAATAGCCCGAGTTATGAACCGGGTGTTTCGCTGACTAGCGGCGGGCCATACACCTTTGCTAGCGGCCAAAGCGGACTTTCGGCGATTATTTCTAATCTGTCTTTTTCGCAACAGTACTATTTTGTTGTTCGGGTAAAAGAGAGCGGCAGCGTTGTCGCGACCTCGCTGGAGGTTTCGGCATTTCCTCAAGCTTTCCATGCCGCCAGCGGTGGCGGTGGTAGTAGCTATGCGCCACCAATATATATCAGTCCTGGGCCGTCACCGGCCATGCCGCCACCGGGAATTATCGTAACTCCGGTCGAGCAACCGCCGGTCGGCATTATTGATAAAATTGTAGATGTAATCAGCGGGATTTTTCAGCCAAAGCCGCCGCCGTTAGTTATCGGCAAAGTGCCACTGGAAGATGTTGTTCCAAAAAATTCGCCGCTGGCCTTTCAAGCAAAATGGCGGTTGATTTCCCGCGAGGTACTCAACGAATTTGTCTTCCGGCCGCTTCCGGAAGAATTGCGCAACTTAGCCGGCCAGGTGCCGCAGCTGGGCAAGCTTTTTGCCGAGGTCGGGATTAATCGTTTCGGTGACCTGGAGAAGCTGCGGAAAATTTCTTTGAAAATGCCCGGGCTGACCGATGTACTCCGCCTACCCATTACCGCAGTTTCTGGCGGAAAAGTTTCCGGAGGCAAATCATTGCAAATTGCTGAACTGACGCCTGATCTGCGCGCGAAATTTCCGAAAGGAGTTTTATTTGCAAAATTTGCCGGTGGGCTAATTGATATTTCACCAAACCTGCACCTGACTTCTGGCGGCGAGAGCGAACAAGTAATCCGAACTTTAGTCGGTAAAACTTTAACACTCTCTGTTCGTCCACAATATTCAGCCAGTAGCGTGAAAGGGTATATTGTATTCCGTAATCGTGTTATCTCTGGCGTGCAGCTAGAGCAGCCACTGGCAGATTTTTTTGGTGTTAGTACGGCGCATGCCGCCGAAGCCGCTCAAACAGCATTAGTTTTATCTGAATTTGAATTCACCGACCCGGATCAGGACGGTATTTATACTGCACAGGTAGATGCACCAGTAGCTAGCGGAGAGTACGAGGTACTCACTCTGATTTCCTATCAAGATGTAAAACTCGGCGATCAGTTACTGAAAATGGTTACCGTAGTTGATCCGGAGGGATATGTTTATGAATTGGCTCCAGGTGGTAAAGAGGTGCGCGTGCCCGGGGCAATAGTAACGCTTTCCTGGCTTGACCCGACAACAGACACATATAAGCCATGGCCGGCCGCAGAATTCCAGCAGGTGAATCCGCAAATTACTGATCAGACGGGGCAGTACTCATTTTTAGTTCCACAGGGCTGGTATCAAATCAAGGTCGAAGCGCCGGGGTATTCAGTTCACGAAGGCAAGCCGTTTATCGTGCAGGATGGCCGGGCAGTTCATGAAAATATTGAGCTGGCCACTAGTTTCCAATTGCTAAAGTCTCTGGATTGGAAAGAGATTATGCTGCTCATCGTTTTCCTTCTCCTGGTCTACAATTTCTACCGTGATAAACTAAGAGAACGCCGTGAACGACTTCTCCTCGGAGTAGGGCCGCCAAGAAGGGAGGATGTTCAGGGCCTGCCGTAAGGCCAGGCAATAGTTATCACTTGTTATTACTAGCTACTATGGAAAAAATTACTCTCTCGAAAATTGAAAAGGAAGTTACCCTAAAATCCTTCCTGACCAGCCATGTTACCGGCATAGATATTCTGGCCGGCATCGTGATTGTTCTGCTCGCCATGCTCTCGGCGTATTTTTTCCTGGCTTACAAAGATGTCGGCCAGGAGCTTGTGCGTGTTCAAAGTCGACAGACGGCGGCCGCTACGAATACTAAAGTCCTGGCCTTCACCCAGCTTTTTATTGATAAGGTGCTGAAGGCCGATAACGAGATTGATTTTGAGACCCGTTTGAAACTGGAAAGCGCCGTCCGCGATCTCGAGGACGAGGAGATACTGGCGTCTTGGCAACGATTTACCACTAGCGCTACAGAAAGAGACGCGCAATGGGCGGTCAAAAACCTATTGGGTCTACTGGTTTCGCGGATTCAGTAGTACAAATTTATAGGATCAACGGGGCTGTGCATGAAATATGCTTGCGCCTGTTACTGGCGGGGTTATACTTATATGAGTAAAGAAAACGGGAACGGTCGAATTAGTCCTGTTTCTTAGGACAACCCGTGGCAGCGCATATTACAAAAACTATCAATTAATATTACATTCACTAACTATATGTACCCAGACAGCACGATTTTTAACGAATGGATTAACACTACTGGTAATTCGCTTTCCGGTTTGTGGAGCACGGTTGTTTCTTTCTTGCCGGCGCTGATTGGCGCGGTGGTTGTTTTTATTATCGGTTTAATCATCGCCTCATTGCTGGAAAAGCTGGTGGAGCGCAT
Source organism: Candidatus Harrisonbacteria bacterium (assembly GCA_023255625.1). Classification (GTDB taxonomy): domain Bacteria; phylum Patescibacteriota; class Minisyncoccia; order UBA6257; family 1-14-0-10-44-23; genus JAHFLF01. The sequence continues at coordinate 100,288 of JAHFLF010000002.1, read as the reverse complement.
TGTCCACTATCTGCGAATTGATTCGGTCATGCGCAAGGCAGAGGTTGAGGGTTACCTGGAGCGCGCCAACATCAAGCTGAATGTCGGCGTGTTTGTCGGTAAGCTAGTTTATTGGTTTATCGTCGTGGCATTCCTGCTCGCGGCTTCGGAGATTCTCAAATTTGGCGCCTTCTCGGATTTCTTGAAGAGCGTTTTGGCCTTTATCCCGAATGTCATCATCGCGACCTTGATTATGCTGGCTGCAATGGTTGTTGCCAACTTCCTTCGTAACCTGGTTACCGCTTCGGTGGCTGGTGCAAAGTTGCATCACGCCCGAGGTCTTGGTGTATTAGTCTGGTGGGTTGTCGTTGTTTTCGGTTTCCTGACGGCTTTGCCGCAGGTCGGAGTTAACACCGGCATCATCCAAACTTTAGTTACTGGGCTCATTGCTATGCTGGCTCTGGCCGGCGGATTGGCCTTTGGTCTGGGCGGTAAGGATCAGGCGGCGCGTTTTCTTGGCCGCTGGGGAGAGGAGATGAGAAAGTAGATTAGAAAAAATGAAGCCCGGTTCGTTTCGCGAGACACTTGACTCACAGTCCCGCGAAACGATGCCGGGCTTTTTGTTTTTGTCTGATTAGGGTAGGATTTGTATGTGGCCCTTGTCGTTCAACGGATAGGACTTCTGGCTTCGAACCAGAGGATTGAGGTTCGATTCCTCACGAGGGCACAAATTATTATGCAAATTGCCAAAGAGGTTTTACAAATCGCCGCTATTCTGCACGCTAATAAATACAAAGCGTATTTAGTCGGCGGTTGTTTGCGCGATTTGCTGACTGATGTTCCGCCAAAGGACTGGGATATTGCTACCGATGCTTTGCCAGAGCAGGTGCATTTATTGTTTCCGGATAGCGTTTACGAAAATAGCTTTGGTACGGTCGGCGTGAAGACCGAGAGTATGGATCCGACTTGCAAGATTATCGAAGTTACAACCTTCCGTACCGAGGGCAGTTACAGCGACAAGCGCCGGCCGGATGAGGTGAAGTTTGTGAAAACTATTGAAGAGGATTTGGCGCGGCGGGATTTTACTGTGAATGCGATGGCGGTCGACTTAACTCATAACTTAGAACTTATAACAAATAACGAGGGCGAGCGTTTCCAGTTATTAGTTATGAGTCATAAGTTATTAGTTGATCCATTCGGCGGTCAGCATGACCTTGTCGAAGGGATGCTTCGCGCAGTCGGAGACGCTGGCGAGCGATTTCGCGAAGACGCGCTCCGGCTGATGCGAGCAGTTCGTTTCCATGCTCAACTTGGTTTTAAGATTGAGAAAGAAACAATGGAGGCGCTTAAAGCCGAAGCAAAATTACTCGAGCACATCGCCGCCGAGCGGATCCGCGATGAGCTGACGAAGATGATCATGACTAAGCGTGCCGGCGAGGGAATTGAGATCATGCGTACGACCGGACTGCTGAAGTTCGTGCTGCCGGAACTCCTCGATGGTGTGGGCTGCGAGCAGAACCAGCATCATATTTACGATGTCTATGAGCACAATCTAAAATCGTTGGAATATTCTGCAACTAAGGGCCATTCGCTGGCGGTGCGGCTTGCGGCACTACTGCACGATGTTGGCAAGCCGGCAACCCGGGTTTGGAAAGATACGGCAACGGGTAAAAAGGTGCGTGCAGGCAAAAAAGGCGATTGGACTTTCTATAGTCACCAGGTAGTCGGGGCAAAGATGGCGGCAAAGATGCTGACGCGGTTGCATTTCAGTAACGAGATTATTGATCAGGTCAGCATGCTCGTGTACGAGCACATGTTTGTCTATGATCCGGAAATTGTTACGCTGGCCGGTGTGCGGCGACTGCTGGCACGGGTTGGCGCAGAAAATATTGATGATTTGGTTCGCGTCCGCGAGGCCGACCGGATTGGTAGCGGCGTGCCCAAAGCCCAGCCGTATCGTCTACGCTATCTGCTCGCCATGATTGAAAAGGTGAAAACTGATCCGATCAGCGCGAAGATGCTGGCGATTAACGGCGAGGACTTGATGAAGGAGCTCAAGATTCCTGCCGGCCGTTTAATCGGGCAGATTATTGCGGTATTGCTCGAAGAGGTGCTTGGCGACCCGACATTAAACACGAAAGAAATTTTGTTGAAGCGAGCCGCTGATCTTGCGAAACTATCAAACGATGAGCTTGAACCTCTGAAAGCCAAGGCAAAAGAGCGTGCAGCCGCAGCGCAAAATTCGATCGATGAGGAGATTAAGAAGAGGTATTTCGTAAAATAACCACAAGGAAAGAATCGTTTTTGGCGTATCCGTTAGGTCATCAAGTGCTATAATTAAAAAACGGTCGTTCAATAACTATATCAAATTCATTTACATGGATTATGGGAAAGCCGGCGAATCTGACAATTAAAATCCTTGATGCGCTTAGCGACGGCGCCCTGACGGCAGTAGAGGTGATTGGGGTGCTAACGATGACCGACGAGTTCACTCAAAATATCTTTGGTAGTGTAGCAGAGGCAAGGGTTCTGCGTGTACAGCGACGCAAGCGCTATATGCGTTATATGAATATGCTTTCTTACATTAAGAAAAATGAGCTTATTTCAGCGCGGAAGGTTGGTGATGTAATTAGATACTCTCTCACAGCAGACGGTAGGAGGCGCCGCGATGTTTTGCGTGCCGAGAATACACGCAGAGCAATCGGCGCTAGCTACGAGGCCAAGCCGGGCAAGAAGTTAATCGTTATCGCATATGACATTCCAGAAAAGCTGCGTAAGCAGCGCGAATGGCTCCGTGCAGTTCTCAAAAGACTCGGCTTCCAAAAGTTGCAGAACAGCGTCTGGATAGGTAAGTTTTTATTGCCAAAAGAATTTATCAATGATCTTTTGAAATTTAGCATTGAGGAATATGTAGAGATCATAGAGGTTGGCAGTTCGGGAACTACAAGAGAGCTTTTGTAGAAGAGATGTAGAAGAGCAGGATATTTTTTCCCCATTTTTTGTCCGATAGCAACTTGATATAATTAAAGAACGGTCGTCTTTTAATGATATCAAGTTTTTTCCGGAGATAATTTGGTATAAACGAAAGAGGAGAATTTTTAACCGTATAAGGCCTCATACATGAACTTTTCAAAATTGAGCAAATGCTTTATGCTAGATGTCGTAGCGGAGCGGGCTTTCAGCGAAGGCCTGCCGGAGGCGGGTAAAAACGGGATGTCGTATAGCGGTAGTATGCACGGTTCGGGACTGTGCGGCCCGGGTTCAACTCCCGGCATCCCGACAAGTTGAGCGATTATATTTTAAAAATCAAAGACCCGGCAGAGCTTCTGTCGGGTCGCGCGAGGATGGAGGAGTTAGGGTGGCTAATGCCGAGTTATGAAGAGGGATCGGAAGACCCTCCAGTTGGCTCGACAAGTCGCTTTACAAGACTCTTTCGACTAACGGGGTGGGCCGTGTAACCCACATCTCAACCCCAACTCCGATTCACAGGTTATGTTTACCAGAGAGATTTTCTCTCTCCGTTGCTTAGTAATCTATAACAGCAATGAATTTAAGTCAAGCGGCTATCTGAAATTAATTTTTCTGGTATCATATTTCCATTAGCATTATTCGCTATTCGTATATTAGCGATTACTCTTTATGTTCGATTGCCATACGCATGTACAATTTGCCGCTTTTGAAAAGGATTGGAAAGAGGTCATTGACCGCTCTTTAGCTGCCGGCGTTTCAATCATTAATGTTGGTACGCAGCGGGATACCTCTGCGCGGGCGGTTGAGATTGCCAACTTTTATGAAAAGGATGTTTACGCCGCGATCGGCTTGCATCCTGTTCACACCGCAAAGTCGTATCATGATGAGAATGAGCTTGGGGGCGGAGCGGCGGCAAAGAGTTTTACGAGTCGCGAGGAAGAGTTTGATTACGATTTTTATTTGAATTTAGCGCGCGACCCAAAAGTCGTTGCTATCGGCGAGTGCGGGTTGGATTACTATAGAGCTACGAATGACGAATCTTTTACGAAAGTACGAATAAAACAGAAAGATGTGTTTTTGCAGCATGTACGGATTGCGCAGGAGGTCGGTAAAGCGCTCATGATTCATTGCCGGCCCTCCTTCGCTAAAGCTACGGAGGGCAAGCCCGGCAAAAGCACCGATGATGCTTACGAAGACCTCCTTGCCATAATTCATAATTCTAACTTCATACTTCCGCGAGTCCTACATTTCTATGTTGGCTCCGCAGCAATGACCAAGAAATTTCTTCAAGCAGGATTTAACTTTGAATTCGGTGGTGTCATTACCTTCCCGCCTAAGGCGGGCAAGTGCCCGGACTATGATGAGCAGATTAAAATGATTCCTCTTGACCGGCTGCTGACCGAAACCGACGCCCCGTATGTTAGCCCCGAGCCGCACCGCGGGAAGCGCAACGAGCCGGCATATATTACAGAGGTTGTAAAAAAATTAGCGGAAATTAAGGGAGTGTCGTATGATGAAATGGCAAGAATAACCACCGAAAATGCGGAACGCATTTTCGGAATTAAGAAGTGAGAAGTATGAATTAAGGGCAGCGGGAATTTATTTTCCATACTTCATAATTCTTATCCCATACTTCATTCCCATGAACTACGATCCGCAGAAAATAGAAAAAAAGTGGCAGAAAAAATGGACAGCGGAAAAAGTTTTCGAGGCCAAGGATGATCCACCCCGACGCCTGGAGGGTCGGGGCTCCGACCTTGCGCCGCAAGCGTCGGAGAAGTACTACGCCCTGGTTGAATTTCCATACCCATCTGGCGCGGGCATGCATATGGGCCACCTGCGTTCCTATACGGCTTTTGATGTGCTTGCCCGCAAGCGGCGTATGGAAGGTTACAATGTGCTTTTTCCCATGGGTTGGGACGCTTTTGGCCTGCCGACTGAAAATTATGCGATTAAAACTGGTATTCCGCCGCAGACTGCGACCAAACAAAATACTACAAATTTTCGTAAACAGCTACAGTCGCTTGGGTATTCTTTTGACTGGAGTCGCGAGGTGAATACGACCGATCCGCAGTATTACAAATGGACGCAGTGGATTTTTCTGCAATTATTTAAGGCCGGACTGGCTTACAAGGCGCGGGTCAATATTAACTGGTGTCCAAAAGATAAAATTGGTCTGGCGAACGAAGAAGTTATTAGCGGCAAGTGCGAACGATGTGGCACTGCAGTTGAGCAGCGTGAGAAGGAGCAATGGATGCTGAAAATTACGGCTTATGCCGATAAACTGCTTGAAGGGCTGAAAGAGGTTGAGTATCTGCCGGAGATAAAAGCGCAGCAAGAAAACTGGATTGGACGCAGCGAGGGAGCGGAAATTGAATTCCCGCTTGTCATTGCGAGCTTGCCCGCCTCTGGCGGGCGTAGCGTGGCAATCCAGTTAATCAAGGTCTTCACCACCCGGCCGGACACTATTTCCGGAGCGACCTATCTCGTGCTTGCGCCGGAACATTCAATTATCGAGAAAATTAAATTGCAAATTGCAAATTATAAAGAGGTTCAAGAGTACATTGCAGAAACAAAGCTGAAGAGCGATCTTGACCGATCCTCGGAAGGGAAAGCAAAAACCGGAGTTGAGCTAAAAGGCATTAAAGTTATTAATCCGGCGACAAAAGAAAAGATCCCGGTATGGATAGGCGATTATGTGCTCGTCGCTTATGGAACCGGAGCTATTATGGCAGTGCCGCAACATGACGAGCGCGACCGGGCCTTCGCAGAGACATTCAAGTTGCCGATTGTTGATAAGCCGCTCATCTCCTTTGATGAAGCATTGGCAATTACCGGTGGCAAAAAAACAGTTACCTATAAACTGCGTGACTGGGTTTTTAGCCGCCAGCGATATTGGGGTGAACCGATCCCGCTTATTAACTGCGCAAAGTGCGGCTGGGTTGCGGTGCCTGAAAAAGATTTACCCGTAAAGCTGCCTAAAGTTGAAAAGTATCAGCCCACAGACAACGGCGAGTCGCCGCTTTCAACAATGACGAAATGGGTAAATACGAAGTGCCCGCAGTGTAAGGGGCCGGCCAAGCGCGAGACCGACACTATGCCCAACTGGGCCGGTTCTTCGTGGTACTACATGGCGTATCTTTTGAGTCCGAATGCTTTTAAGAATCCTGTCTCACTTGCAACTTGGAACTTGGAACTTGATAAACTATCTTATTGGCTGCCCGTGGATTGGTACAACGGCGGCATGGAGCATGTTACGCTACATTTACTTTATTCCCGTTTTTGGAATTTATTTTTGTACGATCAGGGGCTTGTACCGGTCAAAGAACCGTATCAAAAGCGAACGGCGCAGGGGACTATTCTTGCCAGCGATGGAGCTAAGATGAGCAAGTCCGTTGGCAACATTGTCAACCCGGATGATTTTGTTAAAGAGTTTGGTGCTGACGCCCTGCGGCTCTACATTTTGTTTATCGCACCATTTAATCAAGCGGCGGCGTGGGATAACCATGGCGTATTAGGTACGGCCAGGTTTTTGGAGAAGATATGGAAGATAGGGATACATGTGGGCACAAGTGAGGCACGGGTGAGCACGAGTGATACCAAAGTGGTTCGTTTACTGCATAAGACCATCAAAAAAGTTTCAGAAGACATTGAGAGCATGTCGTTTAACACAGCTGTTTCTGCGATGATGATATTCATAAATCAAATCACGAATTACAAATTACAGATTACAAATGAAGATTGGCAGAAATTCCTGAAAATTTTGTCGCCCTTCGCTCCGCATATCACTGAAGAATTAAACTCGCTACTCGCTACTCGCGATTCGTTACTACTGTGCCAACAGCCCTGGCCCTCCTTTGATCCCTCGCTTATTATCGAGCATACTTTTGATTTAATTATTCAGGTGAACGGCCGGGTGCGTGGGACTATACAGGCACAAAAGGGGATTACTCAAGCCGAGGCGATTGAGTTGGCTCTTTTGCAAGAAAGTATTAAAAAATGGGTGAGCGGCGCTCCGAAGAAAGTGATCTTTGTGCCAGACCGGCTGATTAATCTAATTATTTGATTTTTGTTTTGGCGGGCAATAAAAAATTACGGGATTTTGGCAAACGGGGTTCTATTGCCAAAATCCCGTAATTTTTTATCTTGTCGCTCATTTTTTACTTCAGTTTATTTCCTAGCCATGTTACAGCGTACTAGTACGCTGTAACATGGAGATTTAAGTTTTTATTTGAAAATCTAACAGAAATGCAATATTGAACTATAGAGCGGTCATTTTGGCTAGAGCAGTTGCCCCAAGCTTCTCCCCAAGGTGAGCAGATAAGATCTATTTGGCGAGACAGCCAATGCAAAGTCCGCACCATAGGGAGCAGTAAAAGGTATCCCTGCTCATCTTGGTGCGGATTTTGCATTGGCTAAATGCTGGCCTAGTTTTGAACTCAATAGAACGATATTTGACATTTTTATTGCAATATGCTATATATTTTAGGCGATTCGGACTGACCCAGCGAGGGTCGGGCGGGTCCATTAGAACGGGGTAAAACCCCGGGAGGAGATCGAACGATGCAGACGCGAAGGTTGGTCGTGCTCGCCGCGGTGCTCGCGGCGGGAGGATGTCGGAGCGTGTTCGGGATCGGCGTCAGCGCCGATCCGACTGCGGGTTCGTGCCCGCAGCAGGCGACTGCCGCCACGCCGGCGGCTGTCGTGGCGGCTCCGGCTGCGACACTGCCGACGCCGGTCGTGAGCCAGCCGGTGGCGGTGGCGGCCCCTGCGCCGGCGGCCTCTGCCACCGCTCCGGTCGCCGCGCAGACTGCCGTGCCGGCGTCGTCCGCGGGGTTCAACCCCAAGGACTGGGCATCGTCCACGGTCGTCGGCGCGATCGCCGACGAGGTCGTCGACCTCGGGGCGCGGGTCGATGTCCTCGAGAAGAAGTCGGCTCCGGCAGCGGGTCCGGTCGCGGACAAGCTGCTCGCCGAGGCCGCGGCGCTCATCGACGACGGCAGGAGCGCCGAAGCGGTGTTCCTGGTGCGGAAGTTCCGCAGGGTGGGCAACGGCGGCAAGCCCTTTCCCGACAACGCCACCTGTCTGGCGGCCGTCGTGGCCACCAAGCACAGTGGGCTGATCGGGCTGGCGACCGCCCAGCTCCCGTAGGCGCAACTTCGCGCCACAGCCACTCAACCAAAGGGGAATCTGGTTGAGAGTAGCTGAAGAAAAGGAGTATTCCCAGATTGAGAGGTGAAAGTTCGTTCCAGTGAGAGTTGTTCCTACCGGTGGGAACGCGGGCAGGAAGACCCGAAAAATACCGGTAGCGAAAAGAGTCCGAGGATACCTTCACTGGTACTCGGCTCTTTTCTTTTTTGTTGAATGTATTTAACCCAAAACACATACCGATGTTGATTAATCAGAAAACTTAAGATTCTCCCCAAGATGAGCACATAGGATTTAGTGCTCCCTATGGGGAGAATCTTAAGTTTTCATTCCGAATCGCAAACCTAGAGTTTCCCCCAAAGGGAGCAGTAAAAGGTATCCCTGCTCATCTTGGGGGAAACTCTAGGTTTGCGGCTTTGCACTTACTTGTTGAACTCGCGGTGTTAGATTTGACATTTTGATAATAAAATGCTATGTTAATTTTGACGGAAATGACCGTTAAACGCGGCGTTGTGCTGCGTTCCTCTGTGTTTTTGCACGGAGGGAAGGGAGACGATCATGGGCAAGAGCGGCGAGTTCTTGACATTCGACGAGGTCCTGAAGCGCCTCACCATCGACGAGCCCAAGCTGAAGCGGCTGGTCTCGGAGGGAGAGATCCGCGCCTTACGCGAGAAGCAGGATGATCCGGCGAAACCTGGTCAGAAGATCGACGTCATGAAGTTCCGCAAGGCGGACGTCGAGAACCTCGACCTGACCGGCGTGCGGTCCGAAGAGGAGACGGGCGTCATCGACCTCTCGGCTGGGAAGAAGGGCGACTCGGAGGATGCCTCCGACGACCTGATCTTCGGCGAGGGGGACGACCTGGACCTGTCGTCGGCCGAGCCGAGGATGGCGACGGTCGAGATCTCGAGACAGGACACCTTCGTCGACGAAGTCCCTGCGGCTGCAAGGCAGCCAGACGCCTTGGCTGTCCAGGAGGTCTTTCGACGAGGCCGCCCGGCAGCTCCAGCTGCCGACGATCGGACGGAGGTCTCCGAGCAGCCGGAGTCCGACGAGGTCGTCGAGCAGCAGCCGAGGACGAGCTGGCCGCTGCGGATTGTCTTCGCCGTCCTGGTGATCCTGCTCGGCTTCGCCGTCCTGAACTTCATTCGGGCGAGCCGACAGCCGCACGCGACTCCGGCTCCGGCAGAGAAGCCGCACCCGGTGATCTTCTTCAAGAAGTGATCACCAATTGCTCCGATGTCTACGGACTTCATCGGAATCAAGCAAAATCAGTCCGAGCATGCGCCCCTGGAGATACAGAAGAACTGTACTTTGGGGGCGTGCCGTTTTTATAACAATTTGATTGCTTGACAGAGATGCTATTTATATGCTATAATATTTAGGTCGGAAATGCCCGATTGCCAGCGGCCAGAAGCCGTTGGTCCGTACCCCAAGTAGGGTCGGAGAGGGAGGGTTTTATGAAGCTCACGAATATTCTTCTGTGGGTCGGGGCGGTCGCGGTCCTGGGCGCCGTCGCGTGGGGGGTTTCCTACGGACAGTTCGGCGGCGGCAGTCAGCACGCCGACGAGGTCTCCGGGCGCGTCGACGCGGCGACCGAGGGGATCAACCGGCTCGAGACGCGGCTGGCGGCGTCGGAGGCGAGTCTCGCCAGACTGTCCGGCACACAGAGTGCCGCATCGCAGGTGTCCGACGAGTCCTTCAAGCAGCTGCAGGCGCAGATCGCCGGGCTGGCGAAGCAGCTCGCCGACAAGAGCACGCTCGAGAAGCGACTCGAGGCGCTCGAGAAGGCGCCGAGAGTCGACCCGGCCATCGTCGCGCTGGCGGCGCAGGTCAAGGACCTGGCCGAGCAGCAGGCGAAGACGCCGGATCTGATCCGGGCGGCGATGCGCGACTTCGCCGACGCGCAGGCAGCGGCGAAGGTGAAGGTGGTCCAGAACGCCGCCTTGGAGGCGTTCGGCAAGGACGCGGAGAGCTATTTCGCAGCTCTCACGTCCAGGCCGCCTCTGCCCAAGGTCGCCGAAGATCGGCGGCAGGCGATGCGTCGGAGCTATCCGGCGCTCATCGCGGACGTTGGTCTCTCGAAGATGATCGAGCAGATCAATGCCCATGTGCGGGACACTGACTTGGCGAAGAGCTTGGTCGATGATCTCGCTCGGCTCTGACGGCGCAACTTCGCGCCACAGCCACTCAACCAAAGGGGAATCTGGTTGAGAGTAGCTGAAGAAAAGGAGTATTCCCAGATTGAGAGGTGAAAGTTCGTTCCAGTGAGAGTTGTTCCTACCGGTGGGAACGCGGGCAGGAAGACCCGAGAAATACCGGTAGCGAAAAGAGTCCGAGGATACCTTCACTGGTACTCGGCTCTTTTCATTTTTATGAATAAAATGAGCCCCTAAACTTCTCGCCAAGATGAGCAGGGATACCTTTTACTGCTCCCTTTGGCGGGAAGTTTAGGGGCTCGGGACTTTTACTTACTTGCTGAATTCGCTGGTGTTAGATTTGACATTTTGATACAATAGGTGTATAATATATTCCACCAACGCATAGTGCAGTTGGGGAGGCCTACGGGCCGGAAGGAGACGAACATGAGGAACCCCCTCATCGTTCTGTGTGTCATCGCGACGACACTGGGTGTCGCGACGGGGTGTCGGGCCGTGAATCCGATGGAAGAGGTCCGGCAGACGTTCGTTCAGATCGTCGAGTCGGACGAGCCCGAGGAATCCGTGGAGTTCACGCGGCATTCCTCGGAGGGGTCGACGAACTCGACCGACCCCGACGGCACGAGGCGATTGATCAAGGAGGGAGGAGACCAGTTCAACGGTCCGCCTTCCTTGATCAAGGAATGGATTCGCGCCCACTCCGCGACGCCGACGCCTGCCAACGCGGCTGCGGTCAGCGCGGCCGCGACGACGGGGCTGGGGGGCGTTTCGCCGGACGAGATGAGGAAGCTCCTCATCGAGGCCGGATGGGAGCCGCCGGACTCCCAGCCGACGACGCAGTCGCAGTCATATGCGACCGGCGTCGCGATCGGGGCGTCGTCGGCTTCTACGCCGCTGTATCAGCCGGCATATGTCGGCGGGTACAACAGCGGCAACGGCGGCGGGACATGGACCCACCGCTCGGCAGGCGTGAACCTGCCTCGCAGCCGCTACGGCGGCTACGAGATCCCGTCGCAGTCGCGACGGAGGAGGTAGACATGGAGCGCAAGCTCAACGGGCAAAGTCGAGGACCGCCCGAAGTAAGTGTCCTCGCAACAGCACAAGGGCCGTGACGATCTTCGTCCGGCCCTTTGTGATTTTTAAGATTTTAATTTAGAAATATAAAAAACAAAAATAGTCTTTTAATAAAAGCGCAATCCCAAAATTCCCGTCAAGATGAGCAGATAGGATTTACTGCTCCCTATGGCGGGAATTTTTGGTTGCCGGCCCCCCAAACTTTTCCCCAAAGGGAGCAGTAAAAGGTATCCCTGCTCATCTTGGGGAAAAGTTTGGGGGTTAGCCGATTATATCTCATCTTGGCGGGACTTCGGAGCTTATGCGTTGAGACCGAATAGTCCGAGGGCCCCGAGCGCATTTGCGTCGGGGCCCCTGGTGCGGTTGGCGAGGTTACTCACTCGCCGAGTTGGTTGATGTCAGCGATCTCCTCTGGTGGCAGTTGAACCTCGACCGTCGGCTCTTCTTCAGAGTCGAGGGGACAGGTTGGCTCCATTGTCAACAGACGAATACGGACAGCCCCGCTTTCGGTGCGAAAGACGATGATCGCCTCGAGCCGTTCGAAGCGGCTGCCGTTCAGACGGTCTGGGCGATCGCGTCCCTTGAGCAGGTCGGCCAGGCCTTGACCAGCCATGAATTCACGAAGCAGCGACTCCTCTGGGCCGTATCGCCAAAGGAGCTTCAGTGTTGCCGTGTCCTTGGCGCGGATCCAGCCGACCGCCTCTACTGCGGTCATCTCGACGAAATGTGCCGTCGCGGTCGGACCGAAACAGGCGATTGTTGCAGCGGGAAATCCGCCAGCGACACAAAAAAGTGGCTCATGCGTCTGCATCGGGAATCTCCCTAAGTCGGCACTTTAATTTCGGTGGCCGAACAACCGAAATTTTATCTTACTCCAGAACCCGTCTCAAAAGTATCTTTACACCGCGTTGTGCAGCTTTTTGCCTATTCTGCACGACGGGGTAGCGAGGACAGAAGCCAGAGCTTCTGGCTCGCTACCCCAACATAGCAGGTAGCCGAAAAGCTGACAACCCTGAAGGGATCAGCCGAAACTGAGTCTGCCATATATTTACCCGTCATAATTTATTTAAAGGTCGGGATGCCGGGAATCGGACCCGGACTGCATGACCCCCAGCCACGCGTGCTACCACTACACCACATCCCGTTATCTGCCTACGACTTGTCAGCGCGAATTCAATTAGTTAGACAAGCTGTTTTAATTTAAGTTTTGACTACAGAATAGCTTATTGACGGGTTGGCCGCAACAAAAATATTTTTTCTAAAATTATTTTTTATTCAAATATCACTTATTATCACGGCCGTAATAATAAGTGATATTTAGTATTCTGCAGCATTCAAAAATCCCTCGCCGTCTGGCAAAGGGATTTTGATTATTTACTTTGATTTTTTTCCAACTACTTTGCCGCTTTCTTTTCGGCTTTCGGTTTCTTTACTTTCGCTGGAGCGGCGGGCTTTGCAACTGGCTTCGGCGCAGCGGCTTTCGCAGCTGCAGCAACAATTGCTTTTGCTTTTTTATCTTTCATTCGTGCTACCTTGCCAAAGGTGCGGATGCAGCCGGTGCAGCAAAAAACTTTTTCGCCGGCCGGATTAACTGATTTTTGCAGGTTCGGGTACTTACGGCTCCAGTTGGTCGGGTTGTAGTGACCACGCAAAAGAATTCTGGTGCCGGCCATGATTGAGGTCTTTTTGCAAACTTCACAGTGTTTCATAGAGTAATCGCTAATACGCGGATAGCTAATAATGCGAATAAGATAAGAGATAGAATACTAGAAATATATAAAAAGTGCAAGGGGCAGCTTTAAATGCAGAACCCGTCGGGCGGACGACGAGTCTGCATGACGGGTTCGAGCTAAGCGGGACCGAGCGTGATGTTAGCTGGTCGCGCACTTATGTTGTTCCTCCTTGAATTTCGTCCAATCACGATTGAGTCCATCGAACCGCTGCGTGGTGAATCCGCAGAGGTTCGCCAGGATGCCTCCACCGGCCAGCCAGCACCATGCGCTCTGGAACCAGAAGATCTCTTCTCGCCGGACCTGGTCGACGCCTGCGAGTAGAAGCAGAACTCCGACGAGGCAGGCGCTCGCCGTTCCTATCAGCGCTGATCCTACAGCGAGGTAGAACCAGGCCTCGAAGCGATGTCGTGGCCACCGAACGATGCAGGGTGGGCGCTCTGCCCCGGGCGGGTAGCAGGTTCGGAAGATAACTCGCACGCGCCCGATCATGATCAGGCCGAACACCAGCACGGGAAGGATGCACAACGGTGCGAGCACGAAGATGTTCATCATCGGGCCGCCACCAGGAAGCAGGCGCCGACCAGGAACAGAAATGCGTATCCAGCCGCCTCCTCGTATTCCTCCTGCCACACCGCTCTGTAGCCACGAGCGGCACTAGCGAGAACCAGGATGACGCCGGCAATCGTTAGCAAGGGGTTCATTAGCCCCTCCCAAGGAAAAACACCATACCGATTGCGGCGCAGGCAACTGACAGCATGCCGAAGAGTCCGGCTATCACGCCGCCCCCGTTCTTACCGACTAGGTTGTAGCCGAGTAGGAAGAGCAGGATTCCCACCAGAATCAGGATCCCGCCAAAGAACTGCAAACTTGTCATGACCGACTCCTTTCCGGACGCGCGAGGCGTCACAGATTCAACATAGCGCAGGGTTCATAAATTTACAATCTTTTATTGCGCCAGCGGGCGCGTAGGGATATAGTAAAGGCATGGCCGACCCAACTATCGACGCGATTAAGCAAAAAATAGATGTTAAAGATTTTGTCGCCGGTTATGTTGCGCTTAAACCGGCTGGCCGGAACTTGAAAGGGCTGTGTCCTTTTCATAAAGAGAAGTCGCCGTCGTTTATGGTCAATCCGGAACGGCAGATTTGGCATTGTTTTGGTTGTGGCAAGGGCGGCGATATTTTTGCATTTTTGATGCAGTTTGAAAATATTGAATTTATCGAGGCGCTGAAAGTTTTGGCTGACCGAGCCGGAGTTGAGTTAAAGCGAGTCGGGACGAGTGACCAGAAAAAATATGAGGTGCTTTACGAGATTAACCGGATTGCTAAAGATTATTTTCGGGCAAGTATGTGGGAGGGCGCGGGGTTGCCCGCTGCAGCGGGCAACCCCGCGCTTGCGTATCTGAAAGATCGCGGGTTGAAAGAAGAGACCATCAACGAATTTGAGCTTGGCGTAGCATTGCCGGGTAGCGATAATCTGATGCGGCATCTAGTCAAACTTGGTTTTTCGGCAGCCGACATTGAACGAGCCGGACTTATTTTTAAAACCGAGCGCGGGATGTATTATGACCGATTCCGAAACCGGATTATGTTTCCTTTGCATAATCACTTCGGCAAGGTAATTGGTTTCACGGGGCGTGTCCAACCAGGCGAAGAAAGTCCGGAGGTCGGAAAATATGTTAATTCGCCGGAAACTCCGATTTTTCAGAAATCAAAGTTACTGTACGGGTTTTGGAAGACAAAAAATAGCGTGCGCGAACAGAATCAGGCGGTGCTTGTCGAGGGGCAGATGGATTTTTTAATGACTTACCAGGACGGAGTGAAAAATGTGGTGGCTACCTCTGGAACGGCTCTGACCGATGAGCATTTGAAGCTACTGCGCCGGCTGGCAGAAAATTTAGTGCTTTCATTTGACAACGACAGTGCCGGCAAGGCGGCGGCGGAGCGGACGATTGATCTGGCGCAGCAAAATGACTTGAATACGAAGGTGATCGTGTATGCCCCGACGCTTGCGGTGCAAGGTCGGGGTTCCGACCCATCAGGCGTCGGAAACGACCCGACACTTAAAGATCCAGCCGACATTGCAAAGAATAAGCCGGGCCACTTCGCCGAATTAATTGGTAAAGCAATTCCGGCAATGGAATATTATTTTAACTATTACGGAATTGATCGCGGCCGGGGCGGGGACTTTGCTATTTTAAAAAAGGGGATTAGGCAGGCGCTGCAAAAAATAAAAGGAATTGCTAGTCCTATTGAGCAGCAGCATTGGCTGCAGCTACTGGCTTCAAGAACCGGATTGTCGGAGCAGGCGATTAGCGCCGAAATGAATGTTGTAAAGATCTCGGCGGCGGCCGGCGCAAAGGTAGAGGAGCCAAAATCTGCAGTGGCTTTCGTTGATCAGCCCATAAATCGGCTGGAGAGAATAGTCCGGCGGATTCTCTCTCTGGCGCTGCGCGATAAAATAGTTATGCAGCAGGCGCTGGATAGTAAAAAGTATTTTCCCAGTGCGTATCAACCGGTTTTGGAATATTTAGCGCAGAATTTGGTTACCGGCACGCAAATCAGCGATAGCGCACTGGCTCCGGAGCTTATCGGTATAGTCAACCTGATTTATTTAGAATCCGGGTTTGAGCCGGGAAAAGGGGAGACAGAGCAGCTTTTTGCCGAGCTTTCGAAAGAGGGGGCGTCTTTGCGCCGGAAGGAGCTGCAAGAGGAGATCCGTAAGGCGGAGCTTTCAAAAGATGCCGAAAAATTGACAAAATTGTTAGAAGATTATAGGGATCTGGCTCGTGGGTAGTTTTACTCATCTGGTGGACAAAAGTGCTTTTGTAGGGTATACTAATACTTGAGCTTTGAGACGGGTTTAATGGAGTGTCTCCGGGCTTTTCCTGTTTATGGCTAAGAGTATTAAAAAGATTTTTAAAAAGCCGGTGAAGAAGCATAAATCCGCTAAGAAAGCGGTGAAAAAAGCCGCTAAAAGCACCAAGAAAGTTTTTAAAAAGCCAATCAAGCATTCTAAAAAGATTCCGCCAAAAGCTGCTAAGCGGCTGGAACTGAACGAGCAGCAGCTTGAAGAACTGATTGAGCGCGGAAAGGATCGTGGCTATGTAACCGATACAGAGGTTTTAAGTTATTTCCCGCATATTGAGCAGGATGTTACATTTTTAGACAATGTTTATGCTTCGCTAGATAAGCATAATATCAAGGTAATCGAGACTAGCCAGCTCATCAGCGTACCGGAAAAAGAAGAGGTCAGCGAAAAAGAATTGGTGGCGGCAACCAATGTCGAGCTAGAAATGCCGGATTCAGTGCAGATGTATTTGAAAGAAATCGGTAAGGCGCCGCTGCTTAAAGCTCTGGATGAACGAGAGCTGGCGAAAAAGATTGCAACCGGCGATGAAGAGGCCCGCAAAAAGTTTATCTCCGCCAACCTGCGTTTGGTTGTCTCTATCGCCAAGCGCTATGTGAATCGTTCGGCAAATTTGGGTATTTTGGACTTAATTCAGGAGGGCAATATTGGTCTTTCCCGCGCCGTCGACAAGTTTGACTACAAGCGCGGTTTTAAATTTTCAACTTACGCCACCTGGTGGATTCGTCAGGCCATTACCCGAGCACTGGCTGATCAGAGCCGGACAATTAGAATTCCGGTGCATATGGTGGAGACGATTTCCAAGTATACGCAAGTTAAGCGCCGACTAACCCAGGAGTTAGGGCGCGAACCGCTCGTTGAGGAGATCGCCGTGGAAATGGAGCTACCGATTGATAAAATCCATTACATTCAGAAAATCAGCCAGGATGTTGTTTCGCTCGAGTCGCCGGTTGGTGATGACGACGATGACTCGACGCTTTCTGAATTTATTAAAGACGACAAGAGTTTGACGCCGGCACAAATCGCCAGTCAGACTTTACTGCGCGAGCGGATTAAAGATATTTTGGTTGATCTGGCGGAGCGCGAGCAGAAAATTTTGCAAATGCGTTTTGGGCTCGAGGATGGCGTTACTCACACCCTGGAAGAGGTTGGCAAAGAGTTCGGTGTTACGCGCGAGCGCATTCGTCAGATCGAGGCCAAAGCGCTGCAACGGATTCGCGGGCATTTGAAGGCGAATATGCTGGAGGGATATTAGTGTTCACGAACATACGAACGCTCTAATCATACGAATAAGATTATGAAAAAGATAAAAAAAACATTTTTTCCTCTATTAGCATTATTGGCTATTAGCGTATTAGCGATTACTCCAGTTGGCGCTAAAACTAAACCAATGGCCCCGGGATCGTCGACTACCGATATGTTCGGTGTGGAGCAGGTTACATTTGTTCGCTCTAATCCATTTTTCCGGTTAGTGCGCGTAGTTGATGATATAAAAAGTTCATTCGCCGACGACAAGCTCGCTTCTCGGACTCTGCTGCTAAATCAATATGCAGCCCGACTTTTAAAGACTTACGAGGTCAGTCCGAAAAACGATAAATTGACACTTGAGGCGCTACGGGATTATCAGCTTGCGAATTATCAATACGGGCTGACGCTTTCGCATTTTAATTGGTCAGCTGCCGGCGATAAATTGGGGCTGTCGGCCGGCATTGTTACGACATTTATGAGTAATCTGCGCCTAGTCGATGAAATGACCGGCTGGTCAAATTTGAGTAACGCACATCAGGCGGTTTTGGGCGATGTTAAAGAGCGGATGAGTTCGGTCGCCGTTGCAGAAATTGAATCGGTTATAGGAAGTGAAAAATTTGTTTCGATTGCCACCGAAGGTCTTTCAGAAAAAGCACCGGTAGAACAATTACGGACAGCAGAGGTTTTTGACCTAATCGCTAGAGAGGCGGCTTTTAAGGGCAGTAATCAAGTTGCTACAACTTTATTGGAGCAGCGCGCAGCTATCCTGACCAGAATTGCTATCCAGGGCGGTTTGGCGCTAGTAAGCCAGATCGGCTCTGCCGCCGGTAGTTCCGGTGAGCGCCTGCAGACGGTTTTGTTTTTGCTGAACTCTCCGGAATTAGCCGGCAATCAGCAGCTGATTGATTTGAAAAATTTGCTACTGATCAGGGCATTTTAGAGAGTATTCACTAACATACTAATTTACGCTAATATGCTAATGGTTAGTTTTTATACGCATATTAGGTTTATTAGCGTGTTCGCGAATACTGTATGACCTCTGAAGAGATTCGCAAAAAGTTTATTGATTACTTTACGAGTCGCGGGCACACACTTGTGAAGTCTTCTTCGCTTTCGCCGAGTGATCCGTCCGTTTTACTCACGACCGCGGGCATGCAGCAGTTTAAGCCCTATTTTACGGGTGATCTCGACGCGCAGAAAGATTTTGGGAGCATGAGCACCGTTTCGATTCAAAAGTCTTTCCGTACTTCAGACATTGAAGAGACGGGCGACGCCACACACCAGACATTTTTTGAAATGCTTGGCAATTTTTCCTTCGGTGGTTACTGGAAAAAAGAAGCAATTACCTTTGCCTATGAACTGTTTACGCAGCATTTGAACATGCCAATTTCGTATGTGACGATTTTCCGGGGTTCGGCTGCTGTGCCGAAAGATGAAGAAAGTCGTGCAATTTGGCAATCGCTGGGCATAAAAGATATTCGGGAAGAAGGGATGGAGGATGTGTTTTGGGGGCCAACCGGTACATCCGGCCCATGCGGTCCAACGACTGAAATTTATTGTAAGAATGCGGAAGGCAAGGATGTTGAAATTTGGAATATTGTTTTTAATCAGTTTTTTTATCCGGGTAGTCGCGACGAGCTGCTTAAAGGTGTACCCGGCAAGGAGCTCAAGCCGCTCGCAATTCAAGGTATTGATACTGGCGCCGGGCTTGAGCGCGTTGTAATGACCAAACAGGGAGTACAAAGTAATTATGATACCGATCTATTCGTCGGCATAATGGCGAAGATTCGGGAGCTCGCACCACTAGCAGAGGAACGAGTGCAGCGCATTATTGCTGACCACATCCGTGCAAGTGTATTCCTGATCGCTGATGGAGTCCGTCCTGCCAACAAAGATGCCGGATACATTTTGCGCCGTTTGATCCGGCGAGTTTTGGCTCACAAGATTAAGGCCGATATTCATGGGGATATTTTTGGCTCGCTTGTGCCGGTAGTCCAGCAGAAATTTGGTACTATTTACCCGGAACTGAATAATCCGGAGATTCTCAATGTTATTAGTGATGAGCAGGATAAGTTTGAAAAGGCGGTAGTTGGCGGACTTGCTGAATTAAAAAAGCACGCGGTGCTTGATGCCGCCGGCGCTTTTGGGATCTCCTCGACCTACGGACTTAATTTTGAACTTATGAAGGAGATGGCTCCGGAGCCGACAAGCGGTATTTCGCAGCATGATTTTGACCGGGAATTTAAGAAGCATCAGGAGATTTCCCGAGCGGGTACAGAAAAGAAATTTGGCGGACACGGTTTGTTGCTCGATACCGGCGAGCTCAAAGCCAAAGATGAAATTGAATTAGTTAAAGTTACTCGTTTGCACACAGCAACTCATTTGCTGCAGGCAGCGCTGCGGCAGGTTTTGGGTAATGAGGTGCATCAGGCCGGTTCAGATATCACCGCCGAACGCACTCGTTTTGATTTTACCTTTCCCCGCAAATTAACTCCAGAGGAGATAAAAAAGACACAGGATTTGGTGAATAAGGCGGTTGCCGACGATCTGCAGGTTACTTTTCATCTGCTGCCCAAAAAAGAGGCCGAAAAAACTGGCGCCCTTTTCTTTTTCAAAGCCAAGTATGGCGACCCGGTCAAAGTATATGTGATGGGGGAGTCAATCGATAATTGTTTCAGCAAAGAGTTTTGTGGCGGTCCGCATGTTGGCCACACCGCTGAAGTGGGAAGGTTCAAAATTGCGAAAGAAGAGCCGGTGTCGTCAGGCGTCAGGAGGATTAGAGGGACAGTGGAATAATGAAAGCGGCCCGGGCGAGGAGCGTCGGGGACGCTTCTGGCCCGGGCCGATGCTTATTCCTCCAGGCATTCCTGTAAGAAATCCATGCTCTCCTTGGTTAAGCGGTAGCGTCTGCCGCACCGCTCATGAGGGATCTTATCTTTTTTGCAGAGATAGCGGATCCAACTGGCTCGGACGCCGAACCTTGCCGCCGCTTCTCGCAGCGTGACCATCGGTTCCTTGGGCTCGAACATCTCCTTCCCCAGGAGCCGTTCGGCTCTTTTCAGGATCTCCCCGATCCGTTGCTTGCACAATCCGCCAAGCGCCAGTCCGATCTCTGCTCCACTTGCTCCCCGTTGCCTCATTCTGGCCAGGATCTTGATGCGCGGCCTGTTTCGCGGAAGCCAGGCCTTTTCGTGCTGGGCCTTTTTCCGCGCCTTTGCCTTACGCATCTGTCCCCCTAAAAAGTCAGAGGAGTGGCGGTACGGTCCACGCACGCCCGGCTTCTTTTTGGTGGCCATCGTCCACCCCCTTTCTGTCTGATGGGTATCATTAGCACAATAACGATAACCTTATTAGATTTTTATGTCAAAGCTTTATTTATTGAATGTATTGACATAATACGGCATAACTGCTAGTATATATGCATGCAAAAAATGATCATTCAGAAGGGTCAGGAAATTGCTTTTGCCGTAATAAAGATTGCCGCATACATCCGCCGAACCGAATTGCGGCAAAGAATTGAGAAATTAAGCTACGATCTGCTTCAGAATATGGCATTCAGTAATCCGGAAACGATTTTGCCGGTTTTTAATGCTATCCGGCAATTTATTATTTTGGGCAAGAATCTTTACGAGATCGAACCGGTAAATGCCAAAATTTTAGAACGCGAACTTGAATCTTTAGAGACCGATATCCGGCAAATTAGTGGACTGGCCGAGAAGATTGATGCTGCCTCTTTATTTACTGTTAAAGTTCCAATAAAAAAACAAGTAGCAAGATCAGCGCCAGAGGTAAGGTCAAAAAATGATTTTCAGGAGGTAATCATCGATGATTCAGAAATAGGCAATGAGCCGGTAACTTCAGAATTAGATAATACGGCAGAATATACGGCAAAAATGCGGCAAGACAAAATAATGGAATTATTAGGTTCGGCAATTTCCGGAAAATTGCAATTAAGAGACTTTATTGCCGTATTTCCGGAATTAAGTGAAAGAACTATTCGGAATGATTTAAAAATTCTTACAGATTCCGGAAAAATAATGCGGCAAGGGGATGGTGGGCCAAGTAACTACTATGTGATCAAAATTAAGGAGGAAGGTTATCCACAGCTTGTAACCAGTTAGTAGTCGGCTCGTTCTATTCTGTAGTGGTTAGTAGCTGTCAGTATTTTTGTTGGAGTATTCGGAAATTTGCGATGATGAGAATCTGAAATGGACAGTGCAGAGGAACTTTGATATAGTCATCAGATAAAATCTTTTTCGTTTCTTCTTTCGTTTCTTGCGTGAGGCAGGATGCGTTGGAGGTAGGCGCGCTGGTAGAAAGCTGGCGCAAGTTGAAAGTCTATTTACTTTTTGACTTGCGCTACTTACGCCCGCACGCTTGCTTCTTAATTCATTTGCCCCGCTCACGCGGGGCTTATGTATTATTAGCAAGGTTTCGGGACCACTAGAGCCAAAACGGGCTCTACCTCACACGGTTTCGGATCTGAATTTGATCCAGAACTACTAGCAGCTGTGTAGGTCGATCCTTTGGGGAACTAAGGACAAAGGACTAAGAACTAAGGACAGGGGCGGAAGCTCCATGTTCTAAGTTCTGTGTTCTAAGTTCTGTGTTTCCTGCGGGAGAGACAGCGCTGGCGGTTTGCCGAAAAGAATTATAAATCCATTAGTAATAAAGTTATTTAGCAACTTATATATCATGAGTACGTTTTCCAAAAAAGTTGCTGCCGCAGTTCTGACTGCAACGACGATTGTTTCGCTTTCGGGCCTTGGCTCGTTTGCAAGCGTCGCCGGTGCACAGACCATGACAGTTGAACAGCTCCAGGCACAGATTGCCCAGCTGACAGCTGCCTTGGCTGCTTTGCAGGGCGGTAGCATGGCAGTGAGCTCATCTTGCACCTTTACTCGCGACCTGATGGTCGGATCTCGAGGTACAGATGTTACCTGCCTCCAAAACGCTTTGATTTCAGGTGGTCACCTTGGCGCTGGTTACAACACCGGCTACTTTGGTGCTCTCACCAAAGCCGCTGTCATGAAATGGCAGATGGCTAGCGGTGTTTCAAACACCGGATACTTCGGTCCGTTGTCCCGCGCAAGGTTTATGGCCATGGCTCCGTCCATGCCAGGAACTCCGGCAACTCCAGGTACTCCGGCTCCGATTGTTAACTCGAGCGGTTCACTTTGGATCGCTGCGGATAACACCGGCAATGTTACTGGCAGCATCATCTCTGGCGCAGGCCAGGTTCGCGTAGCTGGTTACACCTTTACGGCTCCGTCCACTATGGGTGTTACCGTTACAGGCCTTTCCTTCACCAAGACTGGTGTTCTCTCTGACTCGCTCATCAGCAACCTTTATCTCGCTGATGTTGCGACCGGTGCAGTTATCGCTCAATTCCAGTCGCTTAACGGCGGCATCGCTACCTTCTCTGGCTTGAACTTGAATGTTCCGGCCGGCCAGTCGTGGCGCGGTGAATTGCGTGCTGATGTTTCGACCTCGGCCGCTTCTGGTAACACAATCGCCTTTGATCTGACAGGTGTTATGACCTCGGGTAATGCTCCGGTGGCCGGTCTTCCGGTCCGTGGTAACGTCCTCACCGTTACAACCGTTAGCAACCCGTCCATCGCCGGTCTGACTCTTACGGCGCAGGCAGTTGGTAGCACAGTTAACGCCGGCACCAATGGTGTCAATGTTGGCTCGTGGACCGCTGCAGTTACCAACAGCCCGGTTGATTTGAAGAGCATCCAGGTTACCCTGGTTGGCTCGGCAAATGTCGGCGACCTGAAGAACATTGCTCTCCGTGTAAACGGAACGCAGGTGGCTTCAGTTCCGATGGGCGCAAACACGATTGTCTTCAGCATGGCCGCTAACCCGGTTCGTCTTCAGACCGGTAACTCGAACATTTCGATTTACGCTGATGTGACGGGCAGCCCAAACCGAAGCATTCAATTCTCGATCCTTCGTCCGTTTGATGCTGTTGCTATGGACTCGCAGTACCACCAGAACATCACTGCCAGTTTGAGCGGTAGCTCGACCTCGATCACCATCAACAAGGGTTCCATAACGGTTTCGACCGCTTCGGATTCCCCGACTTATGATGTTCCGGTTGGCGCCTCGGGCGTAACCCTCGCTAAGTTCACCATTTATGCTGCCGGTGAAGCTGTGAAGGTTAAGTTCCTGGATGTCAGCTTGACGCAGCGCATCAGCCCGGTTCCGACCGAGGGATGGGTTGCCGCAGCTACTTACCAGGACGATCTCTCCAATGTTCGCATTGTTGCGGATGATGGACGACAGCTTGGTAGTTCAATCACTACGATCGTTGGTGCCGGTGGCAACAATGACTGTACGGTCTCCTCGACCACAGTCCTGACTTGTCACTTTGGTACGAGCAGCAGCAACATCAACTTCGTAATCGCCCCGAACACCACCCAGGTCTTCTCGGTGATTGCGGACATTGGTAGCAACGCTGATATCAACACGATCGCCGCGGCTCTCGTCGCCGGCAGCAGTGCTTTGGAGGGACAAGTTTCCTTCCAGGCCGCTGACTCTGGTGCAGCTACCGGTGCGACTCGTACTGTTAACAGCACTCCTTTGACCGTTGCTGTTGATCCGTCACTAAACGGACCGACATACATTAACGGTGCCTCTGACGCCAGAATCGCCGCCTTCGTTCTGACCGCCTCTTCGGCCCAGTCAGCCACGATCCGCACGATTACTCTTGACCGCGATGCAAACTCTGGCTTAGACCTTCAGAATTTGAGGGTTTGGGTTGGTAGCGCGCAGTACGGTTACACCCAGCAGTCGGTTGCTGCCACTGAAACTGGCATGACCTTCTCTGGTGACGTAGTTGTCCCGGCAGGTGGTTCAACTCGCTTCGATGTAACTGCTGACATTCTCAACAGTTCAACCGCGGCAGATTACGCCTCTGTCATCGACTTCAAGAACTGGACCGCCAACGGCGGAATCTCTGGTAGCTCGATTGCGTTTACCAGCGAGCAAGCTGGTCAGACCGTAACGATCTCCACTGGTCCGACCTTGACGGTATCGAAGCACAACACCTCGCCAAAGGCCCAGAACTTGTCTATGGACACAAGGAACAACCCATTGTACACGATGAACTTCGCGAACAACGGTGTTGATGCAGTCCGCATTACTCGCGTGATCGTCAGCGACACAATCGCTAGCGGTGCTACGGGTAAGACTTCGTTCCAGAACTTCCAATTGGTTGATTCGACCGGTGCCGCTGTTTCCGGCACTGTTCAGGCAACCTCGGTTTCAATCACAACTTCGACCATTGACCTAGCGTTGCTTGGTTCGGGCGTGGTGGTTGAGAAGAACAAGACTCTGGCTCTAACCTTGAAGGCAGATGTTCCGGATGTAAGTTCGGGTGGTGCTGTCAGTAACAGCAGCCATGTCTTCAAGATCCAAGCCGCGACCGATATCACGGCTAAAGCAGTCGGTTCTGCATCCGCGACCGTTACCGTTTCTGGTAGCGCCGCTGGTGGCAGTACGACGATTGCCAGTAACACGCAGAAGGTTTACCGCACGAAGTTCGGTATGGCAGCTGAAGTGCTTGGTACTACATCCAGCCGCAGCCGTCAGGCGACCGACAAACTTGCGAATATTACCTTCAACAACACTGGCAGCTACACATTGACCCTGCAGTCGGTCTCCTTGAAGTTCATCGGCAGCGCCGTTGCTTCAAGCACGACCGCCTTTACAGTGTCAATGGTTCGCACAGATGGAACCGCCTTCGGTAGTGCGACTAACAAGACTTGCACTCCGACGGTTGGCGACACTTGCAGCGTAACCTTCGAGCCGAGCATAGAAATCTATGCCAACAGCCCGGATGTAGCGCAGATTCGCGTAGTCTCCACGAGCTTTGCTAACCCGGACACCAACACCGAGAGTCTCGGTCTGTTGATCAACGCGGCTGGCGATGTTCTCTGGAACGACGGTACAACGGCCAACATCCAGCTTGAAACTGGCGTTGCTCCGTTCACGATCGCCGACGTTACCTACATCTAGTAATAGCTGTAAGGGATTCGGTTATCAGAATCACCACAATTGGGCTCCTCACGGGGCCCTTTGTGGTTTCTGGACAATCTATATGCTATTTTTAAGTGCATGAGCGAGCGCCAGAGATTTCCAGAAAAACCTTTATCTATTTCCGCCAGGGTTTTATTCATCCTGGGATTTTTTTTAACTCTTCTTTGCTTATACACAAGTTTTACTTTTATTCGTAAAGATATTCAGATTAGCCATTTTTTGTATGACGAGCGGGGGATGGAACCGGAGCAGTTTGCAAAAGGAGCGGCGGCGCTTCTGGACGCATATCCACCGATTGATAATCAGACATTGCTATTTAGAGTTTACAAAACCGCAAAAGATCAAATTGTCAGCGGCCAGCAATTAGCAAGTTGGCGCAGCGCTATTGCGCTTTTAGAGCCGCACAATCCAATCAATAAAAATGACATCACGATACCGCTGAATCTCGGCGCAGCGTACGGATTATTATTTGGCACCGACAAGAATTATCTTGATTACGAAAAAGCCGTAGCATACTATAACGAGGGACTCCAGAAACGGCCGAAAGGCGATTATGCTATTTGGAATAGTTTGTATTGTCTGTATCGACTTGGGCGGGATGAAGGCAGGGCGGCGACAGCTAAACAAGAGATTGAAAAGATTTGGGGCCCGCTGCCGGCAGATGGACAGTGCCAGCTATTAAGCAATTTCAGCAAAGAGCAGAACGATCAGAATTTCCACTAAAAGCTAACTTTATGGTAAAATTCTTTCTATGACCTTAGAACATTTTTGCAAGCGGGCGATTACAATCGGACTTTATGTTGCTCCGCTTTTTTTGCTGGTTTTTTACAAACAGACTCTTTATCCGTTTATCACTCTCAAGACTTACGGCTTTTATCTGGTCATTGAGTTAGCCGCGCTCGCTTGGTTTTACCTGGCATTCAAGGGTAGTCAATATCGGCCTCATCTGAACCGGATCCACTCTGCAATTTTGATTTTTCTGGCGGTTTTTACTGTAGGCGGACTAATCAGCCACAACCCGCTTCAGGCGCTTTTCTCAACTCCGGAACGCGCGATTGGAATCATCGGACTCTGGCATTTTTATATGTATTTTCTGCTGCTTTCAATTTTTTTGGAGAAGCAGGACTGGAAAAAATACCTGACATATCTTTTTTGGGTATCAGTAGCGGTTTCGCTTTTTGCTTTTCTACAATATATTGCCCCCTCCGTATTTTATGTCGGCGGCGGTGAACGGCCGGGCGGCACACTCGGTAACCCCGCTTATCTGGCCGGCTATCTTCTCACTTATCTTTTCTTGGGCTGGGCGCTTCTGCGCACCAGTTCAAAAAATCCAGCCAACCGGATTTATGTTTCTATCGCTACTTTGATCGTACTTTTCAGTTTTCTAAATGCTAATACCCGAGGTGCGATGCTTGGCTTTTTAGCCGGCCTGGCTTTACTAATCGGCGGATTTCTTTATGACCGCTACAAGGCAGTTTCCGGAGTATCTGGAGGCAAGCTGATTGCGGTAGCTGCCGGCATAGTCATTGTGCTCATTGGTTTGGTTTATTCTACGCATGACTCAAACCTTTGGCGTAATGTACCCGGCATTAACCGTTTACTGGCATTTTCAGCTAATGATGCCAGTATCAACAACCGACTGATCGGCTGGCGAATTGCACTGAAAGGATTTGTCCAAAACCCGATTCTGGGTGTTGGTTTTGAAAATTTTCGTGAGATCAGCGATGCGAACTATGATCCGAGGCAGCTGCGTGGCGGGTTTAGCGAAACATATTTTGATAAGCCACATAGTACGCCCTTTGAAATGCTCGCGACCGGCGGTATTATCGGTTTTGCCGCGTATATTTATCTGCTTTGGATAATCTGGCGGGGGATTTCTCGTCTCCAAATTTCGCCAAACCATCGGAGGTTGGCTTACGCTGCTTTTATCGGCTATCTTATTCAGGGATTTTTCTTGTTTGATACTTTTGGTACATATTTAAACCTTTTTGCTGGTTTGGCGGCGCTCTTGGTTTTTGGCCAAGGGACAGCGTCTGTGGCACCGACTGGTGCGACCGACAATTCGAAAAATAAATTCCGTCGTATTTTTACCGGTTTGGTCGGCGGGCTGGGAGTTGCGGCGCTTTTTTACGCCCATACCTCAACCGTATACGCGAACACGCAGCATTATGTCATGCTCGATCATTTTACCGGCGAGGACGCCAAACCGGGCATGGTGGCTTACCAAAATGCGCAGCAAAGTTACTACCCGTTTAAAACATTGCTGGTTCAGGACGCGTTTAGTTTAATTAGCCGGCAGTCGCAGCTTGTGCTTGTTCCGGATTCTGCGCGCTACATCGCACCGATTTTTGCCGACGCCAGAGCGGCTATAGAGCAGCAGCCGGATAACTATCCGCTCCGAATTTCTTTTGCTGATGCTCAAATTACTCTCGGTCGTTTCGGCAAAAAGTTTTTGGCCAATGCTGCGAGCGATCTGGCAGTTGCCTTTAAACTATCTCCGAAACGACAGCAAAACTGGTATGTCTCCGCTAAACTAAAATTAACTGCAAATGATTTCAGCGGTGCACTGGCTGATCTGCAAGAATCTATTGACTTAGATCCAATCGCTTCCGCGCCATATTATCATTACGGTTTACTGGAATATCCGTACTCGAGCGATAAAACGCATGCGCTTAAAATGTTTGATCAGGCGCTGGAGCTTGGCTATCATCCGGAAAGCGCGCAAGAATATGCGCAGCTTGGCGGATATTTTGGCGAGGAGGGTTTATATGATCGTGCATATTCATTATTTTTGGCTGCACACGAATTAGCGCCGGAAAATAACGAGATTCTGGCGAAACTTGGGATTATCAGTTATTACCGCGACGACCAGGAGAAAGCCAGAGAGTACTTTACGCTGTTACGCAAGCAGGTTCCGGATCTGAAGGAATCGGAAAATTATCCAGCTTTCCAGGAAATTTTTAGCGAACTCGGAATGAGCGAATTGTAAAATATGAACCGCCGATACTTCAAAGAGCTGGATCTCTCCCGGCTTCATGACTCGTTAATTTTGTTGGATTTGACCGGCACGATTACCGCGCCAATAAGCAGCGAGATTGATCCGGAATCTTCCGAGGTTATTTGCCGGCTGGCTACGCAAGGCAATGAAATTTATATTTGCAGCAACGGCGACACTACCGAAGCACAGAAAAAAAACGAAAATTTAAAAATGCCGATTCAGTGGTTGTCGCTTGATACTCCAAAGCCCTATGTCGGACGAGTTTTGCAGGAACTGCAGGTTAAAAACAAGCCGATAGTAGTCATCGGCGATTCTTTGCATGATGACGGCCGGCTGGCTCTGCGGCTTGGCGTGCCCTGTGTTTTAGTCAGAACACTTGGTTCAGATAATGAGTCCGAAGCTCCTCAACCGGCAAAAATTCGGCTGCCGGCATCGCTGCTGCCCTCTGATCTTGGTAAGATTTGTATTTTTACGCAGCAGCCGGTTTTTGGAATTAGCCGTATAACCAGTTTTTTTAATTCGATTCGAAGGGGGACGGGCTCTCCTGTATCAGAGTTAAGCACAGAGCTAGCCAAATTGGGAATTGAGGTGCGGGTCAATCCACCGGCAGAATTAATTACGGATACAGTTTTAGTTATCTCGGGCGAAGAAAATCTGGCTTTGGCGATTGAACAAAAAAATAGGGGATTTGTCCGGTTGATTTTGGCCGGGCCAGAGATTCTTTCCGCGCCAGCCCAACCCGGCGCATTGCTTCGTTCTCCGGAAATTGATTTGATTTTAGTCAGTATGAGTTGGATTAAGAAGTGGCTGATGAGTGTCGATCAATATTTTGAAAAGGCGATCATCTGGTCAAATGGAGTTACCGATTTTGGCTCTCGGGAAAGTAGTGCGGCGGAGACCGGACACTGCATCGTTTATGCTAAAGACGCGCCAGAAAAACTGTTTCACGAAATTACCGCGAAGTTGTGGGATCAAAAGATGCCGATTGTTGTTTCAAAAAATGCCCTTTTTTCAGAGAGACAGTATCGGCGGCTTCTGCAGCGTGCCCGCTGCCTGATTTTTATTGCCAGCCATGACTTAACCGGTCAGGAACTGAAGCAGGCCTGGATGGCTGATGTTCCAACCTTCTCTTGGCAACCGGGCCAGTATGGCGCAGAGCCAGCAATGACCGAAGAGTCCGAGATTTCCACCGAAGACCCGACCAAAGAATGCGGTGCCGTATTCAAAAATGCGGAAGATTTCTCCGGTGCATTGCAGAAATTTCTAGAGAATTTGCCGAATTATCATCCTCGCCAGCAGGCACTTGCGAATTACACCGTGCAGCGCGCTGCCGGAGAATTAGTCGCGTTTATCCGGCAATCTTTGAGTTCCCGATAAATAAGTTCTGTTATTAAGTCAAATTTAGCCCCTGAAAAGGGTTCTTGCTTCAGCCAGCAGCGGTTCGCGTAAAAGATAGAGCAGTGCTAGGTAGCTGGCTGCGCCGAGAGCAATAATTAACAAAAGCGGCAGGCCAAGAACAGCCAGGCCGTAAATCAACGCACCCATCAGGATTGCGGCGGTCAGCGGGCGGAGAATACGCTTTAAGATATTGTACGGATTAGTTTTGTACATCGCTCGCCATATGAAGATGTTGGTCAGCACCTGGGAAATAATTGTGGCCCAAGCCGAACCCTCGATGCCCCAGCGGGGGATAAAGATAATGTCTAAAATAATATTAGAAACAACTCCGATGGCCACATACAGCATAAATTTTTTCTGCTGATTAAAAGCAAACAGCGCGTTAGAAAAAATTGTGCTTGGAAAGACGATGACTAGAGTGGTCATCAGCAGTGCTAGAGTCGCTGTGCCCGGCAGATATTCAGCGCCAAATAAAAGTCGGATAATTTGCGGTGCCAGCACGATGCTACCGACGGCCAGAGGAATGGCTAAAATCTCCGAACAGGCAACTACCTTCTCGAATAATAAACGGAATCGCTCGTTATTGACTCTGGCCAACCGGGAGAAGACCGGAAAAACCGCTGAAGCCAGTAAATTTGGCGCCACATAGAGCAGCAAAATGATTTTTTGCGCCGCGCCGTAATAGCCAAGCTCGACCGGGCTGCGAAACCAGCCGAGAATCAGCATGTCGGTATTAATCATAATCGCCCCGAGCAGTTGCAGCACTCCGAGCGGCCAAGCCATCTTAAAAATTGGCCAGATCAGTTTTAAATTGACTCCGTCTTTCAGCCGGGCGATGAATCGGCGCAGGAGCCAAGCAGTGATCAGACAGCCAATGCCGGCGCCCAGAACATAGCCGGTAACCAGCGAGCCGGCGCTTTGCTGATACCACAAAGCCGCAAAGCCCAAACCGGTAATTAGCGCATTCATAATTATTTTCGTGATGGCCTCGAGCTCCATTCTTTCCAGCCCGCGTTGCATGCCAAAGCCAAACTCGCGCAAAGAGTCAAAAATGAACATCAAAATAACCAGCGGCAGAAGCGCCATCGCGCCGGTTAGGTTAGTAATCAGCGGAGTAATTAAATAAATTCCTAAGCCGACAACTAAAATCAATCCGGCCTTAGCCGTGAGCATTGAGTTAAAGTAACTCTGGCGAAGCTCCGGGGCCTTGCTGGTCTCGCGCGTCAGCAGGGCGGAAAGTCCGATATCCGCAAAGATTGTGGCAAATGCGGCCAGCGTGAGTACATAAGAAAAAATTCCGTATTCAGCGGCACCCAAAACGCGGGCGGCGTAGACGACAATCCAAAAACGAATCAGTCGCCCGACAATCTCGCCGATAAAAAGCCACGCAGTATTTTTAGCGATTGTCTGGCTGGTACTGCTGTTTGAGAAAAAAAGCCGTTTTAAATTAGCAAGGGCCATAATAAAAAACGACTAATAAAGTTTCATGTTTTTGACGCCTTGCGGAATACTGACGGTGGGCTGCCAACCAAGCATTTTTTCAGCTTTTACGGCAGAAAGAGCGCTTCGGGCAATTTCACCCGGCCGGGCGGCTTGATAGATTGGTTTTTTCTGCCAATCAAATTCTTTGGCGATTATTTCGTAAACCTGCTGGTTGGAAGTTTGTCTGGCCGAGCTGATATGCAGTGTCTCATTTTTGGCTTTTGTGGTGGCCAGCAGATTGGCCTTTGCAATATCGGTAACATAAACATAATCGCGAGTTGATTCTTTTCTATATATAGTTGGCTGCGAACCGGTCGCCGCCAGAGCGGTAAAAATTGCAAAAATGCCACCCTCGCCGCCATTATTCTGTCGCGGGCCGAAAACATTCGACGGGCGCAGAATTATATATTCAAAACCGAGTTGCCCGGCATAAAAACGAACGGCATCTTCGGCGAGTTGTTTGGAAAATCCATAAGCAGAGATTGGGCTGGGCAGTTCCTGTTCGGTAGTCGGGATTTTTTTTGGCTGCCCGTAAATAGCACCGCCGCTACTGGCAAAGATAAATTTTTTAATATACGGTGCGCTGGCTAACAGGAGATTGATTGTGCCGAGTGTATTAACCTCATATGTTTCCAGTGGCCTTTTTAGAGAAAGAGTTACGGAGGCCAGCGCCGCCTGATGGTTTACTATTTCCGGTTTTTCGCGGCTAAAAACTGCGGCGACCCCGGCGCTGTCGCGAATATCCACTTTGTAAAAACGCGCCTTCGGGTGCACATTGGCCGGATTGCCGGTCGAAAGATTGTCAATTACTGAAACCGAGTGGCCGGCGGAAATATAAGCATCCACCACATGGCTGCCGATGAAGCCCGCCCCGCCGGTAACTAATATCTTTAATTTTTTCATAGATTTAATCGGGCTCCACGAACAGCCGCTTAATTGTTTTTAAAATAATGATCATGTCCAGCCACAAAGAGCGGCGTTTTATATAGTAAATATCATATTGCAGTTTTTGATAAGCATCATCAACTGAAGCGCCGTATTGATAGTTAAGTTGTGCCCAGCCGGTAATGCCGGGCCGAACTAGGTAACGAAGAGTATAATAGGGTATTTTCTTTTCCAGATCGGCGGTGAACTCCGGGCGTTCCGGACGCGGCCCGACAAAGGACATGTCTCCGCAGATAATGTTAAAAAGTTGCGGTAGCTCATCCAGGTGAGTATTCCGCAAGAAACGGCCAAATGGTGTTACCCGGGCGTCGCCGTTGCCGCTAGACCACTGCGCAGAGCCGGCATCAGCATCCGGATTTTTTTCTTTGTGCGAGTACATGCTGCGAAATTTGTACAATGTGAATAGTTTTCCATCGTAGCCGATGCGCGGTTGTCGATACAGAACAGAGCCGCTGGAAGTAAGCGGTATGAGTAGTGTAATCAGCAGTAAAATCGGGCTGGCCAAGAGCCAGAGGATAATGGCGATGCTGATTTCGCTGACACGGCGGAGTGTTTGGTAGCGCGATCGCCGGTCGGCCAAATTTCGAATTAGCCAGGTTTCGTCCAAAATTGAAAGTGCGACTTTTTCAAAAAGCCGTTCGTAAAAGTCCGGCAAGGTACTGATTGAAGTACCATTTAAAAGTGCGGCATACAAAATTCGCACCGCGCCCGGGTCATGCTCTAATTGTTGAGGAATCACCAGCAGATCGATGTTGTGGTCGCGTATTTCTTTGAGAAAGAGTTCTGGATTTTGAAAAGTTTGCAGGCCATCTTTCAGAGAATAGCCGATCGTGTAGCCGTAGCCAGGTTGGTTTGCGATGGCGTCGCAAATTTCTCCGGCGGCAAGAGATGAGCCGATCATCATGATTCGCACTGCTCCGCGGCCAGCCGCACCACGCACCAGTGCATTAAAAATCATGCGCCAACCATAGCCAACCACGGCGTACACAAAGATAAAAATTAAAAGAGTTGTTTTGGGTGTAATGCCCAGCGATGGCATAAAATAAAACATCAGGATTAAAAATAATCCGCCGATGCCGACTAAAGCGAAAAAACGCCGGTCCAAAATGTTGCGGACAACGACTAACCGGTCATATAGCCCGCCCAGGTAAAAGATGATCAGCCATAAAAGTAAACCGATAGTAAACGCGTATCGGTGGGCGAAAAATACCTCGCTCTCGAATCCTTCATAACCGTAGCGCAGGACTAAGGTTAAAATGAGGGTTGTATAAAAAATCAGAATATCGCCAAAAAGTAGTAGTGCGTAGCGCGCGCCACCATGAAGCCAACCGGCTGGCTGCGGTGATGGGCGCTGTGAATGCGTGTTAGTTCGCATATATTTTACATTAAAAAAGCGCCCCGCTGACCCTGAATTACCAAACCGAATGGACGCAAACTTAAAATATAGTATACTCTTTATACGGATTTAATTCAATAACTTTTTCATTATGAATGAACAACAAATAGAGTCGTCGGGCAAAACATCAAAATTATTACTGCCGGTCAGTATTATCATTGCCGGAGTGCTGATTGCCGGCGCACTGATGTATAAGCCGGGAGCGGAATCGGAGATAGTGCCAGTCGGCGATGCGCGGAAGGCGACTTTGTCTATCGACGACGATGCTGTGCTTGGAGATGTTAATGCGCCGGTAACGATGATTATCTTCGGCGATTTTCAGTGTCCATTTTGCAAGCAACAGTTTGATACGGTAGAAAGTCGATTGCGGGAAGAATATGTAAAAACTGGGAAGTTACGCATGGTGCATCGCGATTTTCCGCTTGAAAATATCCATCCTTTTGCGACTCCTGCGGCAATCGCAGCGCAGTGTGCCGGAGCGCAGGGAAAGTATTGGGAATATCATGACGCGCTGTTTGAAAAGCAAAGCGAGCTTCCGAAGCTAGATTTTAGTCAACTGGCCGGCTCACTTCAGCTTGATACCACCGCTTTTGGCGCGTGTTTGAAGAATCCGGCAACCGCCGCCGAGGTGAAAAAAGATTTAGAAGACGGAATTAATCTAGGAATCAGCGGTACGCCAGCCAGCTTTGTTAACAATGTTTTCATCGAGGGGGCGTACCCATACGATTCCTTCAAAAAGGCGATTGACGATGAGCTAGCTAAGAAGTAGAGTAGTTTGCGCATGTTGGCGGTTTGCTGACAAAAGATCGGCCAGGACTTCTTTACGGCCGCCTTTTTGTCAGCAAACCGCCCCCGATTCAGACTTCTTCTATTTTCTTCGCATGCTATAATATTTATCGTTCATCTCTCATTCGCATTATTACCTAATCATTCGCATTATTAGCGATTACTCTATGAAAACAATCAAAGTTTATTCGACTCCGACCTGCGTATACTGCAAAATGGCCAAAGAATATTTCAAAAGCAAAGGGCTGGCTTATTCTGATGTGAATGTTGCCGAGGACGATGCGGCTCGCGACGAGATGGTTACTAAATCCGGTCAGATGGGTGTGCCGGTGATTGATATTGATGGGCAGATTTTTGTCGGTTTTAATAAGAGCGAGGTGGAGCGCGCCCTGGCGGGATAGTTACTTTGTTAGTCAGTTAGCTAGTTAGTTGGTAAAAAATCAATTAATTTGTCTTGCTATTTGCATTACTAACTAACCAGCCAACCAAGTAACCAACTAACCAATTTATGTTTGAATTAATCATCATCGGAGGCGGGCCGGCGGCTGTCGCCGCCGGCGTCTATGCCGGCCGAAAACAAATTAAGACGGCGCTCATCACCGAAACTTTCGGTGGACAATCAATTGTCTCGAACGAAATTTATAACTGGGTTGGTACTAAGGCCATCTCTGGATTAAAACTCGCGCAGGATTTGGAGGAGCATGTTCGCGCTCACGGAATAGAGATTGTTGACGGCGAACGGGTTACCGCAGTTGCGAAAGTTGACGGAGGCCCGCCGGCTGGCCATTTTTCGCTTACAACCTCTAGCGGTAAAATTTTTGAAACTAAGACCATTATGATTGCCTCCGGCAGCCGGAGGCGACGGCTCGGCATCCCGGGCGAGGATCGTTTGGACGGCAAGGGCGTTGTATTTTGCAGCACCTGCGACGCGCCGCTTTTTAAGAATAAAGATGTGGTTGTTGTCGGTGCTGGCAATGCCGGTCTCGAGGCAATCGTTGATTCAATCCCGTATGCTAGTAGCATCACGCTGCTGGTGCGCGGCACCGAGCTAAAGGGGGATTCAGTCACGCAAGATAAGGTTAAAAGCCATCCGAAAGTAAAAATTATATATGGGGCGGTTCCCACGGAGGTACTCGGAGAAAAAGTGGTTAATTCAGTGAAATATCAAGACAAAGCGACTGGCCAGACAAAAGAAATACAGGCCCAAGGGCTCTTTGTGGAAATCGGCTCGCTCCCAAATTCTGATTTTGTTAAAGAGCTTGTTACTCTGAATCCGGGCAACGAGATTGTGGTTGATCATAAAACGCAGCAAAGCTCCTGCGTTGGGATTTGGGCGGCTGGCGATGTCTCGGATGTTCTTTACAAGCAAAACAATATCTCGGCCGGAGATGCGGTAAAGGGCCTATTGAACATTTACGATTTTTTGCATCGCAACCAGCTCACCGGCGCCCATAAGTAATCCCCCGGTCTTATCCACAGTGGACATAAATATCTAGCGGATATATAGTTAAATCAATGACTGAATTAAGTATCCGAGACATCATGACTGAAAAGCCGATGACGGTACGCCCGGAAACGGCGCTAGTTGATGTTGCCAAACTTTTGACCGACAATAAATTCAATGGCGTGCCGGTTGTTGATGCAGAAAATACTTTAGTTGGAATTATCACTGAATATAATTTGATTAGCGGGCAAATGGGTATTCATTTACCGACGCTGCAGAAGGTGCTCGGCGATCTACCGGTTTTTAGCAAGGATCAAAAGGATTTTTCTGATGATGTCGCCTCGGTTACGAAGTTAACGGCTAAAGACATTATGAATGTTGATCCTTTTTCGCTCGCCAGCACCTCTTCGTATGAAGAGGTAGTTAAAGCTTTTCAGAGTCATCACGCGATTAATCCAATCCCGGTCATCGATCCGCAGCGAAAATTAGTTGGCGTCGTTAGTCGTTACGATGTCTTGAAGCCATTATTCAAAAAATAATTTTATTTATTAATTATATGGATCAGCAGTCGAATCAGG
Source organism: Candidatus Harrisonbacteria bacterium (assembly GCA_023255625.1). Classification (GTDB taxonomy): domain Bacteria; phylum Patescibacteriota; class Minisyncoccia; order UBA6257; family 1-14-0-10-44-23; genus JAHFLF01. Next base: position 64,039 of record JAHFLF010000002.1, on the reverse strand, counting down.
CCGAGGATGCAGTTGCAAATTTAAAAAAGGATTTTAAGATCGTCGGCAAACAGCGCGTCCACAGCTGGTATGCCTGGGCCATTGTCGGCATTGTTTTCGGTATGGCTCTCGGTATCGTCTACGTCGCCAACCGCTCCGCGCAGTTTAGCGCCAGCCGCGCCGATGGTGGCGGGGGTTCTTCGTCGTCAGGAAATACAAAAATGTGTCCGTTTTCTAAAGACATTACGGTATATGCGGATACACCGGCCGAGGTGGCCATAACTTCTGCTGATTGGTCTCTTGCGATTAGTTATCAAAGTGGAGAGGATAAAAGCGATAAGGCAAAAAAGGCAGAAGAAAAAGTTATGAATGCCGTGCATCAGGCAAATGTAAAAGCAATAGAGAAGTGTAATGGCTCGTTTAATAGGCAATATACCGCGGCTTTCGACGAAGGAGATAAGTGCGATGTGGCAGCCGACAAGTGTACGCTTAGGATAGCTAAGCCGGATGGAGATCCAAAATGCAAGCTTGTTACTTCTGCGCCTGAAGGAGAGGAAACTCCTGGTTTTCACGCAAAAGAGGGGAAGTACATTTCAAGAGCACAATCAGCAACTGTTTATTTTAGCGTATATTGCGAAAGAAACTCTACTCTTCCAGGAAACCCCGGGAATGGTCCTGGCGGAGCACCTCCACCTCCGGCTGGAGAAGAAACTGGTCCGATAACACCCGGTGGAGAAAAATCAAATGAAGATGGAGGACTGTTGCCGAGTCTTAATTCTGGTAGCCAACCCTAAGTAGTAAGTAATAGGGGAAATGGTTTAACCACCATTTCCCAAAACCGTCCGCCATCTGGCGGACGGTTTTGGTTTTTCGGTTGACAAATTTTTGGATGAGAATATTCTTTATAGTATTACTTTCGCATAAAAAAATAATAATTAAATAAATATGCCCGATATGCACAACATCGGCGAGAAGACGGTTGCGGACATTAAAAAAGATTTCACGATCGTCGGTAAACAGCGAGTCCATGCTTGGTACGCCTGGGCCATCGTAGGCATTGTCTTCGGCATGGCGCTCGGCATTGTGTATGTGGCGAATCGATCCGCGCAGTTTAGCGCGTCGCAGGCGGCTAAATATTACGCTCCGAGCAGTAACGAGGAGGGGGGCTTAGATTATGGTATTCCGATCGCAGAAGAAGCGGATGCTGATATTGATGAACTGATTATCGCCTCGGCATCTGATTTGCCACCTGGATACACCTCTGTACCGGCTGCGCCATCGGCTGGTTTGCCGCCAATGCCGGGATACGCCAGCTGTGCGGAGCAAAATGACTGGTGGAGAGCCAATGCTTCTAAACTAAAAGGGTTTTTGAATAGAAAGGGCGCGAAATTCCCTTGTCCGTCCGAGGAATCAGATGTCGCGTCGGCTATGCTATTTTTTAATTCCTTAACAAAAAATAGTGCCGGTTTTGCCTCTTATGTTCCCGATGGGAAGCCGCTAGGCGACTATATTATCGAAAATGTTAAAAGTATTGTTAGAAATGGTGCCGAATGCGGCCCGTTTCAACCGGCATATGTTGAAGGTGCTACAGGGAAGAGAAATATACATTTATGCGTAAAAGGATGGTTTCATGTTATGACCGGAATCAGTCCAGAGAAAGATGTTTATATACTGCCATCCATTGTTCATGAATTTGGGCATAGGAAAATAAGAGGGCATGTTATTTGCAAATATGGAGCGCGCAAAGGACTAAAAGGATCTAATTGCGATCGTGAATTGGGCACGACTCCTTTCACAGAAAATTCCTCTTCGATAACTAATGAATTTTATCTTTATTCAATGATTGCAAAATACTACAAGATGACCGACGATTTTGGCTCTGGCGTTAACGGCTTATTGCGTTATTATCGGCAAGATGCTTTTAATTCTCCAAAATCACCACTTGAACCGCTAAAACTGAATTAATAGGGCATAGTACAGTAAATTTTATGGAGAACAAACACAACCTCGGCGAAAAGACGGTTGCGGACATTAAGAAAGACTTTACCATCGTTGGCCGTCACCGCGTCCACAGCTGGTACGCCTGGGCTATCGTCGGCATTGTTTTTGGCATGGCGCTCGGAATTATTTATGTCGCTAATCAGAGCGCACAGTTTTCGGCCAGTCAGGCAGAGTCAATCGACAAATCACCGGTTGAGAGACGAGAACCACTTAATCCATTATCGGGCGGACAAGTTATCAAATTTGGGAGCGATGGTAATGAACGGGTTGGCGTGTTTGCGCCAAACTATGGCCGCATTCCTGATGCACCAACCGGCCTGCCAGTGATCGTTGGCGTGGCACTGGCGGTGGTCGGTGTCCCAACACCTCTGGCTTTTTTGGGTGATGTGACGGGCGCTACCGCCGTTGTCAGCGAGACATTTGCCTCAATCATTGGCACTGCTTCACTGTTTTCAGACCCGCTGATTATTGCGGCTGGGGAGGTAATCAGCACGGTTTCGACCGTTTCCGGGTGGGCCAATTTTGCCAGTCTGGCCGGCGCCGGCCCAAGTGGCCTGCCTCTTTCTGGTACAGCCGCAAAACGCGCCGAAGGAACGCCGGTCGCCGTTGTGCGTCTTCCGGAAATTTCTATTCCACAAACAGCAACTAAAGCAGTCGCCGCCATCACGAAAGAGGCAAAATTTGTTTTAGATAAACTAAGCAAGCAGATCTGTCAGACTTCCGTGAGCCAGCTTTTACAATTCCAAGAAGATAATAATCCTATTCCTGATCCCAAAATTAGCGTTATGCAAGTTCGGGATCGTGCGATCACGCGAATCAATAACTTCAAAACGATTAAAAATGGCGTGCGCGCGGCTTACACTATTAATCTTCTGTATGCTGTAGCAGTTGACGGGCTCCGGGACATGAGCGCTGATCTTTTCAAAAATAACATTGATAGCCAAAAATGCCTTAGAGAGGACGATGTACCAAAAGCCGACAGAACGGCTGCCGCACGCGCGCAAAAAATTGCCCTCCGCGTAGAATCACAGCTCGGGAGTATCGCCGCTAACGAACTAAAAATCACCACCCAGTCGCAGCAGTACTTCCATAGTCAAGACGAGGATCATTATGTAGAATATGAAGCGAGCAAGCTGCGCCCGTCGGTTATTTTGCCGGGCACGACCCAACCGTGGGAAGCCACCCTGCCCGACTCCTCCTGGATTGGTTTTCGACCCGGGATGCAGGAAAATGGTAAAGGCCCGGTTCAAAATACAATTATGGTTGCGGTGGAAACAGTTGATCTACCGGCAGCACCAGCCGAGGGTTATTTAGCAGTTTTAAGCACCAACAAGCAGATTGAAGTGCGCGTGAATGGCGTGAGTATCTACAGCGTACCGCCGCAGAAACGCGGTTTGATCGTTCCCAGCACGCCAACCGTACTCAACATTGCTCCGTACCTTGCCAAGGGTAAAAATAAAATTGCTGTTTATACCGTACAGAGCGTCGGCAGCCAACAAAGATTTGGCATTGATTATGCCGGTTATATAAATTTGGCGCCGACTAAGTAGCATTGACGATTCATAAAATCGGCTCTAAAATGCTAAAATTTTTATCAAGTCGGTTATTTTATATCTAATATATTCGTACTTTTGTACAATATTCGTAATTCGTAGCTCTTATGAACTTTAAACCACTATCTAATCGGCTATTTATTGAGGGGCTTAGCGCTGAAAAAACAACCAAGTCGGGAATTGTACTGCCAGAGAACAGCTCCGGTGAAAAACCCATGATGGGTACGGTGGTGGCTGTCGGCCCGGGTAAAACTGTCGAGGGAAAACTGGTTGCTATGACGGTTAAAGTCGGCGACAAAGTTTTATTCAAAAAATACGGTCCGGATGAGATAGAAATTGAAGGAAAAAAATATTTGGTCGGAGATGAAGATGATGTGCTAGCCGTACTCGTTTGAAGAATTTCTAATTTTCAATTTTCAATTCCCAAACAATTTCCAATCTAGAAATTTCGAAATTAAAGAATTGAAAATTGTTTGAAAAATGAAAATTATAAAATGAAAATTAACCACATATGTCTAAACAAATCAAATTCAACGAGGATGCGCGCAGTTCGATAAAAAAAGGTATTGATAAGCTCGCTGAAGCCGTCAAAATGACGCTAGGGCCGCGCGGTCGGGCGGTGGTCATCGAAAAGGGCTATGGCGCACCGCAGGTAACCTTTGACGGCGTTACAGTTGCCAAAGAAATTGAGCTGGAAGACAAATTTGAAAATCTGGGCGCAGATTTTATTAAACAGGCGGCCGACAAAACCAACGACAATGTCGGCGACGGCACGACCACCTCGGTAGTTCTGGCTCACGCAATGATGGACGAGGGCGAGAAGGCGATCCGGGAAAAAGGATTTAATGTTATTCAACTTTCCGAGGAGATTAAAAAGGGCAGCGAGATGGTGGTTAAGCAGCTAGAAGCCCAGCGCGAACTTATCAATGACAACAAAAAAATCGAGGAGGTCGCGACTCTTTCAGCCAAAGATAAAACTATCGGTAAATTAATTGCTGATGTCATGGCCAAGGTGGGCAAAGAGGGCGTGGTTACGATTGAGGACAGCAACACTATCTTTAACTCCTTTGAGGTTGTGGAGGGCATGCAGTTTGATAAGGGCTATATCAGCCCGTATATGATGACAGACGCGCAGCGGATGGAAGCGTCGCTCGATGACCCGTATATTTTAGTCACCGACAAAAAGATCTCGGGTGTTAAAGAGATTCTGCCTCTGCTCGAAAAAGTTGTTGAGTCGGGCAAAAAAGATATGGTCATTGTTGCCGAAGATCTTGACGGTGAAGCTCTAACTACGCTCGTCGTCAACAAACTGCGCGGCACATTCAATGTCTTGGCGGTCAAAGCGCCGGGTTTTGGCGACCGTAAAAAGGAGATGCTCGCCGACATCGCGGTTCTGACCGGCGCGGAGATGATTTCGGAAGAGCTGGGCAATAAATTAGAGACGGTGGATCTCGCGCAACTTGGTCACGCGCACCGTGTAGTTTCTAATAAAGACAACACGACCATTGTTGGCGGCAAGGGTGAAAAATCGCAAATCGCAAATCGCGTAGCGGAAATACGCGCGCAAATAAAAAAGACAGAGAGTTCTTATGACAAGGAAAAGATGCAAGAACGGCTGGGTAAACTTTCCGGTGGGGTAGCTGTTCTTAAAGTCGGTGCGCCGACTGAATCAGCCCAGAAGGAACTAAAACAGCGCGTAGAAGACGCCGTGGCGGCGACTCGGGCGGCGATGGAAGAGGGCATTGTGCCCGGCGGCGGTATCGCACTCTTTAATGTTACCGCACACATCAAACCGCAAAGCGACAGTGAGGTCTCTAAAGCGGCGCATGCGATCTTGATGCGTGCCCTGGAGGCGCCGATTACGGCCATCGCCACTAACAGCGGCGAATCCGCGGCGAGCATTATCTCAAAGCTCAAGAATCGTAAGCCAGAAGACCGCTGGGTCGGCTTTAACGCCGTATTAGGCGCGATGGGCGACCTCAAGGCCGCCGGCATCATTGACCCGCTCAAGGTTACGAAAACAGCTTTCTTGAATGCAATCTCTGTAGCGGCGAATTATTTGGTTGTTGGTGCGGCAGTTACCGATATTCCGAAGAAAGAGGAGCCAATGTCGGGAGGCGGAGGAATGCCTGGGGGAATGGGTGGCGGTATGGGCGGGTATTAATCAGCACGGGTTTAGCGCAGACGGCACCAGGCGTATTTTTCTGCTGGAAAATGGCCCTATGCTCTCACAGCCAAGCTGCTCCGAGAATTGCCGCTAGCGCTAAACCAGCGCTGATTTGCTATAATAAACTGTATGAAATTCAATTTTGATAAGCAAAAGCTAATTGTTATCTCTTTGGGCGGCTCTATTTTTTATCCGAACGAACTTGATGTTGCTTACCTGAAAGAATTTGCCAACGAGATTCGTCAATATGTAAGCGAGGGGTATCGTTTCATTATTATTACCGGCGGAGGAAGGTTGTGTAGAGTATATCAAGAGGCCGCGCGGACAGTCGGGAAACCGACAGATGCAGACCTTGACTGGATTGGCATCGCCAGTACGCGGCTAAACGCCCAACTTCTGCGTAGTATCCTAACCGACATCGCACACCCCGAGGTCATTGAGGACCCCTCGCATCCGCCGGCCGTAACTAAACCGGTTGTAATTGGCAGCGGCTGGATTCCAGGCCGTTCGTCAGACCACGATTCAGCAATGTTAGCCATTCATTACGGCGGAGAGGCGGTCATTAACTTGAGTACCGCTGATTTTGTGTATACTGCAGACCCGAAAAAGGATCCGAGCGCTAAAAAACTTTTTGATGTAACTTGGAAAGAGTACATGGGTTATATTCCAAATGACTGGAAACCGGGCATGAGCGCCCCGTTTGACCCAACCGCAGCAAAACACGCCGCAGAGCACAATCTGACGGTCTGTATGGCAAATGGCCGCGATTTAGTCAATCTCCGCAATCTGATTGAAGGCAGAGAGGCACAGGGGACGATGATACATTCGTAATAATTTGGTAGATAAAATATAACCTCGTTTTTATGTCTGAAAATTTTGACGGGGCGATGGGGCGGGCTCCCACTGGTGCGCCAAAACGATTAACACCAGAAGAGATAGCGGCGGCACCGGCTGAACTAAGAGATATATTAGAACTTCTGCCTGAATTTGATCCAGGAGAGGACAGATACATCCGACACATTTTGCTTGACTATCAAAATGTCGGCAAACTTGCAGATCAAGGAAAAAAGATAGAGCAGCAAAGAACGATTGTCCATATACTATTTCAGAGCATTTTCAGGGGTGCAGTACGAGGAAAAAATGGCGTATATGCTTTTGAATCTTCTACCAAAGACGATATTGCAAAACCCCTATCACAAGAGGTCGCAAGAAAAATTCCAAAAATTCAGGATGCGTTTAGAAGAGCGTGCCGTTTGTTAGATATGTGCGTTTCGTCTGATCCAGGTAGCGACTTTCAGTATTATGTCGGAGGTCAAGTTGCAAATTCTGAAGAATCATTCGCAATTCCAGGATTATTTTCCTTTGAGAGCGTGCCTGACGGAATGCATGACGAAAAGAGAACCTATACTACTTTAGAACCAGCTATATATGGCAATGGAAGATATGCGAAGTTAAGAGAAGCGCCAAGGCCGCCCGTAAAAATAGAAAGGCCTGTTCTGCCAGCGCCGGCGGCTCCGGTAGTCCGCCGGGCAGTTGAGCCAGCGCCAGCACCCAAGCCCGTTGAAAAAGTTTCTACGAGTGAACCCGCCCTAACTCGTATTGAGACGGAGCCAGGAAAATGGCCGCCAGAGCTAAGAGCAATACGCAATGAGCAAATTTTTTCTGCCCAGAATTCAAGTGTTCAGGAAGGACTGCCATCTGGGCGACTAACTAATGTGGACCCATCAGAATTCAAGTTTTATAGAAAAAATGATGCGGAATATGTTGTTGACGCAATCCTACATTTGTACTCGGAACGCCCCGGCAGTTACGGCTCAACCCACCATGACGGAGATGTTGAATTTCGGGTCAATGTTACGCTAATGCCGCCTGACGGCTTCTCTTATACTGTTACCCTCAATAAATTTCTGGATCCGATAGGCCGATCGAAACCCTTTTCTTTATGCAATGGGGCTGTGGTTTTCGAGCCGGGATCTACAACTTCTCGACCGATACAAAAAATGCCAACTCTGCAGACGCAGCGCGTTGAGAGAAGCGCGCCTGTTACGCCAGATGAATCATGGGATATTGACTCACCTGTGCCTGCGCCAAAAAAACCGGCAGAACCAGTACAAAAGCCATCTTTTCTTCGCCGTTTGTTTGGCCGACAATAGACACTTTTGTCGATAATAAATATGCCTACGGTGGGGGAGAGATTTGAACCCTCGATGCCCCGCCCAAGGCGGGTAAACTTTCGGCATGCCGCCTTTCTCCCGTCCAAAGCGGAGGTGGTGAGATTCGAACTCACGGTGCCTTTCGGCACACAGTCTTTCCAAGACTGCGCACTAAGCCGCTATGCGACACCTCCGCTTTGGACGGGATTACGATTTGTACCTGCTCAAGTTCTCGCAGACAAATCGGGAACAAGACTTCGTGCTCTGGTACTGGGACGACCCCACCAAATGCTCTATACTATAACTATAATTAATAGCAAGAATCCTAATAATTTGCCAGCAGTCAAACTATGACGCAAACCCAAAAAAGTTTTAATGCGCTTCTGTTTTTTAACATCAGCTACCTGCTTTTTTTCGGTTTAATAGCGGTGCAAGCCGGGAAATATGAATTTTTCATTACTGCTTTTTTTATCAGCTTGCCGGTAGCGCTAATTTATTACTTTCACAAGACGCTTCACATAGCGCCGAGTATTATTGCCGGACTTTCTGTTCTCGGTCTTTTGCACGTGGCGGGTATAAACATCGCCGTGCATGGAGTACGGCTCTATGATCTATGGTTTATTCAGGATATTCTGCGCTATGACAATATTATTCATCTTTGGGGTTCTTTTGTTCTCGGTCTTATTATCTACAGCTTGCTGGCTCCGCATCTTGATCAAAAAATAAAACATAATCTCTTCCTGCTTGCCCTTTTGATAATTCTTCTTACAATAGGGGTTGGTGTGCTGAACGAGATTATGGAACTTTTTGCGGTTGTTTTCCTGAATGCTGGAAAAGAGATTGGGGACTACATGAATAATGCACTCGATTTGCTTTTCAACCTTTTAGGCGCTATTCCGGCGGGAATCATTATGAGTTATTATCACAGACACGACAGAATAAAAATTAATCAAAATTAGAGTTCCATCAAAATGAGTAATGACCAGCTTGAAAGAGCCCTTCAATCTATAGCTGATGAAGCCAAAACCCCAGAGTCAAGAATACAGCCGGACCAGCTGGCTGATATTGCTGCCCTCGCCCTTGATCCTGCACTTACAGAGGATGAGGCCACCGCAAAAATACTTCTAAATTTTGCAATGATTTTTGATGATTTGACCGAACCGGATCAAGTAGAATTCATTCGGCGACTGATTGAAATTTCTAAGAGATGGAACGAAGGGCAGAGAAGCCGTCTTACCAAAGCGATTGAGCGGCTAAAGAATAGAAAATAGTTCGAGATACTTAAGGATTACCGTATGAAGATTCTTTATATAGTTACCTCCGCTGATTTAGGTGGAGCCCAAACCTATACATTGCAATTAGCTAAATACTTTGGGGGTATTATTGGCTGTGGCATAGAACATGACTGGCTTTTTGAAGAGGCAAAAAGATTGGGTATCGAAACTATCCGCCTGAAACACCTGAAACGGGATATCTCTCCGTATCATGATTTGGCCGCGTACTTTGAACTGCGTAAAGTGATAGCCGAAGTTAAGCCGGATCTTATTCATCTTAATTCTTCAAAAGCGGGAGTTATCGGTAGTTTTGCGGCGAAAAAAAGTTCGATTCCGGTCATTTACACAGTTCACGGGCTGGTGCTTAATGAAGCGCTAAGCGCGTTGAAAAAGTCATTCTATGGATTTTTAGAGCGCCGGGCTGCCCGTCGCCGAGCATATACAATCGCGGTTTCGCAGGAGGACTACAATGGACTGCTGTCTTCTAAATGCGCTAGCGCAGAAAAGATGCAGATTATTCATAACGGAATCCCGGCGATGGATTTTTTGGGCAAGCAGGCGGCGCGGCAGCAGCTGGGTTTGCCTGCTGATGGATTATGCATTGGAACTATTGCGAATCTGTATCCGAATAAAGGCGTGGATATTCTTATTCAAGCAGCGGCCAAGTTATCGCCGGATATTTTAGAAAAAATTACCATGATCGCAATTATCGGTGAAGGCCCGCAACGAGAGAAATTAGAGAAAATGGTTACTTTACAGGGACTTTCAAAAGTAATTAAATTTTGCGGCGCACAAAAATCAGCCGCGCGGCTGCTCAAAGCGTTTGATATTTTTGTTTTGCCGTCGCGCAAAGAAGGGATGCCGTTTGCGATCCTTGAAGCGATGCAGGCCGGTTTGCCGATTATCGCCACTGATGTTGGTGGTGTAGCCGAAACATTAGGGCAAAGTGCAATAGTTGTTAGCTCTGAAAGCCCGGAATCCATTGAAAAAGGACTTAGAGGAATTATTATTGACCCTATATTGCGCCAGCACTTTGGCGAGGCGGCACTTCTTCGAGCAGCTGAATTTACCGACGATAAAATGTTCAATGAAACTGGAATCATTTATAAATTGTTTTTAGCGTCGTAAAGACATGCCTTCAGTATCGTATACTCTTGCCATTGTCGATCTTACTGCGCCGCTTGCACAGTACGAACAGCGACTTAGCAAGGATACCCGCAAAAAAATTCGGCAGGCGCGCAAAAAAGAAGTGTATGTCGTGGAGATTGATAAAAATAATTCTGCGCTTCTTGCCGAGTGTCAGACGCTTATTAAGCGGCACCTCGCTTTTATAGAGATACCTTATGATCAATTTTATAAAAATATAGTCACCGATTCGATGGCTATTGGTTACGGGGCAATGCAAAACGGCCAGCTGCTTTCTTGTTATTTTGTGACAAAAGAAAGGGCTTCGGACATCGGCCCGGGTGATATAGCTGTTGGCCGTGCATTCGCCTGGGATAACAATTATCCAAACGAACGTGCTAACTATCTCTTATTTTGGGAAATGTTTCTTGATTTACGAGCCAAAGGGTTCTCCCACTTTAATTTTGGCTTACTGCAATACATGGGCTGTCCGGATCCGGCGCTTGCTTCTGTGGCAAAATTTAAGCAACAGTGGGGTTTACGGGAGGTTACGCGCACTGATTATTTTAGTTGGCCGAAATTCCTATATTATCGTTTTTTAAAACGCTTTCACTTGGTTCGCAAAGCATTTTATTTTTTTAAAATTAAATACTCGCAATCATAAAAAAGCGCTCGGTGCGGTACGCAAACAATGTTAGGCCATTATTTTTGCCGGTTGGATTTTCTGGATCACCAACCAGGCATAAATATAGGTAGCGACCGTATTGATTGCCTGGCTGATGATAGTTGCGTACACCGCGCCAGAAAATCCATATGGTTGGACAAGTATAAAAAGTAAAATAATGTTTAAACCGGCCGCGCCAAAAGTTAGATAAAAATCCTGTTTTTGTTTATTCAGCGCGACAAGCACACTATCGAGCCAGACCGAAGGAAACATGAAAATTAGAATACCGCTAAGCCCGGATACAATCGGTAATGCTGATAAATATTGAGGGGCGGCAATAATCAGAAGCGGCTTTGCGATAAAAATAATGCCGGCGACAAGAGCGCCGATTCCCACAAGCAGCCAAAATATTTTTTTGAAAAGCGGTTCAAGACGCTCTCGGTCTGTCGCATAACGCGAAATGACTGGAAACAAAACTGAAACTATCAAACTAGGTAGTAATTGCGCTGCATAAATTACTCGCGTTGCTAGGGCGTAGTAACCAACCTGCTCTATGCCTAGATAATGCTTGATAAAAAGCTGATCTGAAGCAAAAAAGATATATCCGATAATCCCAAAAAGTGCGAGTGGCAGTCCGGCCTTCAAAAAAAGAGTGATTTCTGAAGGCGATACATATTTGAATCGAAAGCCCAGCCAGTGATAAACTAAACCGATACAAATTACCAATGCGGCTGAATTAGTGATCAGATTTATCAGTGCGAAACCGGAGCCGGTTCTATAGCCAGTAAGCAAAGTGAAAATTAAAAAAACCGTTAAAATTCCTTCTAAGACGGAAACAATCGCTTCAAGTTCTCCTCGTTGCCTTGCGATAATCGCATTTACAAATAATTCTCTGATATTACCGACAACCATTGAAGCGACAATGATGCTGCATAAAATTACCGGAGCGCCACTGACAAAAAAGGGCAGCGCCAAACCGACAATCGCGGCAGCGATGTTAATCAGCAGTTTAGCAGCAAGAGCGACAGAAAAAACTTTATTTCCGTCTTTTTTCTGCTGCAGATCTCTAGTCAGCAGAAGATTAATTCCCCAATCCGAAAAAATAAATGCGAGCGTCATTAGAGAAACAACATAACTGTATTCGCCAAAAAGTGTCGGGCCGAGCCATCTGGCCGCCAGTAAAATCGCTAAAAGACGGATCAATTTGTTAAAGCCAATAGAAAAACTGCGCCAAAAACCGTTCCGGATAACAGTATGTCGCGTTGTTGTATTTGTGAAGAAAAGTTCGCGTAGCGTTGCCATGTGTATCTCCTAAGGGTACTATACAAAGGCACTATGACACAACAAAAAGTTTTCGTTTCCATCATCTGGGGTTATCATAAGCAATTTTTCGGTTTTTCTAAAGTTCAGAATTACCAACTGAACGCTCTCCGACTGGCCAAAGAAGCAGGCTATAAAACGATCGGTTATATGATTTCTCCGACGGTAAGAATTCAGGATGATCCGCACTTTGACCCGGAAACTCAAATCGTGAAGTACGACGGTCTGTGGCAGATGATCCGTTTTCTTTGGATAAACCGGCACGCACTCGTGTATGCCAACTCGGTTATCTGGCAGAACTTCCTTTTAGTGCCGCTATTCTGTCGAAAAACAGTGTTTATGGCGCACGACAGCATTATTCGCCGTTCTCGTCTAAAGCAATTTATTGAAACAGCCGCGTTGCGATTTTATTGGAGAATTAGAGTCATAGCGCCGGGTGAAAAAGAATTTCTCGTCCGGCAGGGGATCGCCTCCGGGAAAATTTTTGTAGTGCCGATTGCGATTGATACTTATCTGTTCAAACCCAACATCACCCCGGGGAATGACATCGTCTATCTTGGCAATGTTACACCAGACAATGATCTGCCGACGATTTTGCGAGCATTCGCACAGGTGCACATGAATAAACCCAAAATTAAATTACACATTATTGGCGAAATTCGAATACCGGAATTTCATGAACTCGTAGATCATTTAGGTATTCGTAGTAGCATCAAAGAACATGGATACATTCCGCATAGCGAGCTTTCGCGGTTGCTACCGACCTTTGCAATTTTTGTCAATTCAGCAATCAGCAGCGGCCAGCATTTGTCAGTTTATGAAGCGGCGCTTTCAGGACTGGCTCTTTGTCTGCCAAACACTATTCAATTTAATACTGTTTTTACCGATTGCGCGCTTTTTCACTCGCTTTACAATCCGGATCAACTCGCCATAAACTTAAACAAATATTTAGAGAATATAGAACTAGCGCACGATCATAATATAAAAGCGCGTAAGTTAATAATCCATGGTTATACAGAGATGATAACGGATAAAAAATTAGACGAACTTTTTTCTTTCAAATAATCACAAAAACTGTTACAATAATCCTTTATGAATACCTTTCTTTTTACCTTCTCTGCGGTCAGAACCCTGTGCGCAAACTGGATGCTGATTCTTTTTTCTAAATTAACCAGGTTTCCAGTGCAGGAAATCCTTATGCGCGACGGTACAAAATTTATGAATGAAAATGGTCAAATCGGTAGGGCCGAACTGTCTATTTTAACAGAAATTTGGTATGAAAAGGTGTACACGCCGCCGTTTTTCGACATAGGTCCCGCAGACATCGTAGTTGATATTGGCAGTAATACTGGTACATTTACCGTTTTAGCTGCCCAGCGAGCTAACAAAGGACATGTCTTCGCCCTTGAGCCGGTTCCAGAACTCGCCCAGCGGATTCGCCAAAATGTTTCAGCTAATAAACTTGCCAATGTTACTGTATTGCCAGTTGCACTTGCAGATAAGAATGGCACAGAAAAATTTTACCTTTCATCAAAAAATAGCGCACGGCATAGCTTTTCAAAGAGAGACGAGGATGCAAAAATCGTGGAGGTCAAGACGATAAGTTTCGCTTCTTTTTGCGAGCAGCAGGCGATCGGCAAAATTGATTTTCTAAAAATGGATTGTGAGGGCGCGGAATATAAAATTATACCTTCGATGGTAGCGGCTGATTTTGCCCGAATCAAAAAAATTGCCATGGAGTATCACCATTTTGAACCTGAACAGAAACCAGAACCATTGATCGAAATTTTGCGTAAAAATAATTTTATCGTAGCAAAACACAACGGTTTTCTGTTTGGATTAAATCGAGCATTTATTACTTAAATATGAAAATTTGCTTATTTGCTCCCGAACAGCACGAACCGCTGATTGAAGGGATTCAGAAAAGTGCGCACGAAACTTGCCGTGCGCTGCGCGAAGCAGGGAATACTTTGCTTATTTTTTCACAAAATTCTTACGGGCCGGATCAAAAGTTCATCGGCGAGGCCGGGGTTTTTACCCGTGATGTACGATATGTCTTTTCTACAAATAAAATTCGCTTTTTAAAGTACTTACACTGGTTTCTTTCAGCAAAAAATATTGTGAACCAAATTACTGATTTTCAGCCGGAAAAGCTGATTATTTTTTCCCTAGACTGGTCTTTCTTACCAGCACTGCAGAGCGTTCTTCGAAAGCTACAGAATTTGCCGGTGACTGTCTGCATTTTTTCGATGCGGGAGCTGTCTGGACCGGGCAAAAGATTTGTTATAAGAAATTCTCATCGAAAAAATCTTCGCTTCCGCTGCTTTTCTAAATATTTAGCTAATCGATTGATTGATCTCGGTGTTCCTGCGGAGCAAAATCAAGTTGAGCCCGTTTTTTTCACTAAGCAAAAAGATGTTTTACCAAAAATCCGCGCGGATCGCTACCGTATCGCATATTTAAGCTCTAGCGATGTTGAATCGGGCGTGCATACAGCAATTTCACTGGCGCGCGAGATTCCAGAGGCCGATTTCACGCTCGCGATCCGAAAGTTTGGTACAAGGCAGGAGCGCCATATTCAAAAATTTCTCTCCGAAATGAACCCATTGTTGCCCGCCAACATAAGAATTATGCGGAATATTCCAGAGATGCGCTCCTTCTTGGCAGCTACAAATACGGTTATTTTACCACCTTCAAGCGAAATGCATACTATGGCACTTCCACTGGTCGCACTTGAGGCGGCGGCGGCTGGTTGCCAAGTTTTGTTTTCTGATCTTCCGATTTTTTCTGAATTAGAAAAATCTGGCCTTGGTAAACTATGCTCCGGCGTAAATGACTTTGCGGCCGCAATTCGTGCAGATATGGCTAGTGTGGCAGAATGGACTAATATGCAAGTACAGAATATGATCGGCCCAGAGGAGTTTGCTAAGCAAGTCTCTTTGCAATAAGTAAGATTAATCTGTTTTTATGCGGCAACATTTTCTAGTTCATGGCGTTAAACTTGTGCTCACCAGTTCCAATCGGGATTTTTTGGCTTTTGCTAAAGAATACTTCCGTGGTTTTGAAATAGATACTCCGCGGAAAGATGCTGCCTATGTAGCGGATGTACATGTCGTCGTTCAATTTTTACCAGGCTTCTCCTGGAGATTGAATCAGTCGCAATATGCTCCGCATGTTCTCGGCGGCGGACTTGGTTGGGATGAGAAAAATAATACTTTGTACATTTTTGAAAATGAAATCGAGGCCAGAGCAACCTTAACTGCGCCGTGGCACGCCGAAGTAAAGTTTAAGAAGAATTTTTTTAGATATCTAGCTCACCGATTATTTTTTTCCGGCTCTAAAACTAAAAATAATTATTACCGATCTTTAATTCGTTTATTCGCGCAGCAGCTCGTATTCATGCAGCTCGCTTTGCGCTGGCAGATTGTTGGTATTTCTGCCGCTGCTTTCAAGATAGGAGGTCAGGCACATTTGGCGGTCGGTCTACCGGGGAGCGGTAAAAGCACGCTCGTTAGCGCATTGCGGAGAGAATTGCATGCGGAAATATTAGCTGAAAATTTCGCATTGACCGATGGCGAAAGATTATTTCCGTTTCCTGAAGGTCAAAGCAGTGATGTAGCGCCCTGTCCGATCGGCGGTATTTACTTTTTAACGCACGGAGAGGGGTTTGCAAAATATATTTTACCGCGCGAACAGGCATATCAGGCGATGTTAGCAGTTAATAATCTGACCGCCGAATTACCCCAGCATAGTCCGTACGGCTCTCTCGCCCTAGTTGATCCAACGCGCTGGCAATTCCTTTTCGATTCCGATAACGAAACTTTAAAAAAACTTTGCGAGAGACACTCGTGCTTGCGGTTGATTGCGGACGAAGGACTTTTAAAAACGATCGAGTATTTCAAAAATTTATAGGTTAGCATGAAGGTTCTTACTGCTCTACAGAATTATTTTGGCGAACGGCTCGCCGCCGTATATCGAGCGGGTTTTAGTGACGGCTCGCCACTTTCCGATTTGGATCTGATTGTTGTCCTAACCACCGATGCGGAAATACCTATAAAATTTTCCTATCCCGATGTTGATATCCGGAAAATTTTCTTAGTCGATGAATTTAAAACCAAGCAAATCTATTTACCGTATGAAGGGCTGGAGTGTATCTTCGGTCAGCCGATACCGCCGGCGGCTCCGGCACCGCAGAATGCCGGTTTCATTAAGTTGGGCTGCGCATTTTTTTATGCATTTCAACATAATTTTTATCGCTACAAAAAAACTTCCGGGTATGTTCGTGAAAAACTAATTCATTTAAATGATGTTGAATATATTACAAAATGGGTGCCGGAGTATGAATTTTTTGCCCGCGAGCTGCTTTTAAAAATTCGTGATGCTCGGGCTCGCTTTCCGAATATTTCCGAAAATGAAGTAGATGCTTTGTGCGCGAAAACATTAGATGTGATCTGGGATTTCACTGGTTATTTTGCCGAAAAAATAGATGTCGTGTGGCAACTTGATGACCGTCGGGAATATACATCAATGCTCCCACCGCGCGAGAATACTGTTTTTCTAGACGGCGGCGCTGATTTATGCAAAAGAACGACCGAAAAACATGCCTGGGCGGCGAAACAAGCAAAAAAAATATATCTGCCGCTACCGTTTAAAATGTTCCTAACTGCTAAGTCCGGCAGTTTTGCCTATGAATATGCGCGGCGCAACGCCCGCGGACCAAATTTCGGCGAGCTTGGTTGGTTTAAGTACCGCATTAAAATGCTTTTTTAATTTATGCGCTCATATCTTATTAATTCCTTTTACTTTCAGTACCAGCTCTTCAAGGCGCATTTATCAGAGCAGTTTGATTTTACTTTTATGCCGCCCGGATATGATAAGCCGGAGAGAGCTATCTCGTATGTGTGGCGGAATTATCTGCTTCTTAAAAAAATGTATGTTCGGGGCGAGGTTGCAAAGTTTGATGTTGTACAATTCAATCGGGCCGAAGCATTTTTACTTTTCAAAAAATATCCGAAACAGATATCAATATTTGAAATTCATGGATTTGATATCGGTGTCCGCGGCCAAGACTACCTGAAAGATTTGCATACTTCTTGGAAGGTTTGGCTTGGTAAATTTTTTGATAAGCTGATTGAGAAAAAAGTGATTGCTAAAATCCAAGAACCAAATATTCTGTATGTTTCTACACCCGATTTAGTAAAACCAATCGCAGAGTGGTGCGGTCGCACTCCACAGTGGCTGCCAAACCCGATTGATACCGAGCAGTTTAATCCGACCGGGCCAGTTATAAAATTAGCCGGTAATCCAGCGATTTTTTTAGCGGCACGGCTGCACGGTGATAAAAAAATAGAATTTGTTTTTGATATTTTTGAAAAAAATATCCTGCCGAAATATCCGGAAGCAGTGCTACATTTGCTTGAAACCGGGGAATTAACTGCTCATTACAAACAAGTAACTAAAAACTCCCCCAATTATTCCTGGCTTCCGTATATGGACAAGCCAAAATTAGCGGCAGTTATTCGGGGCAGCGATCTGGTCTTTGGCGATTCTGCGATTGGCGCGCTTTCACTTCTGCCGATGCAGGTTATGGCTTGTAAAAAACCAATTGTGACGCTCGACAACTACGAAATTATTAAAGTACCGATGGAAAAATTGCCGGAGCTAGCGATGCGGCTTTTGGCCAATCCGCAGTTCCGCTTAGATTTCGTTGAAAAAAATGCCCGCTACATTAATGAAATTCATAGTCCGGAGGCGGTCTGTAAGAAGCACCTGGAAAATATTCAAAAGTATTTAAAAATAAAAAAAATATGAAGGTCGGTATACATCAACCAAATTTTATGCCCTGGTCGGGTTTCTTTGGCAAAATGGTTTTGTGCGACTGCTTTGTTTTATTTGACGATGTCCAGTACGAGCGAAAAGAATACCATAATCGGGTTAAGATTCGGACCGAGAAGGGAGAGGAGTGGCTGACTGTACCGGTGAAACATCAACCTAGAGAGACTTTAATCAAAGACATACTCGTTGACACTACAAAAGACTGGAGAGTCGGGCATTTGAAAAAAATAGAAATGCATTACAGCCGCGCAAAAAATTTCCAAAATGTGTTTCCAAAAATAGCCGCGGTTTATTCTAAAAATCACCAATATCTGGTTGCATTAAACGCCGACCTAATCATTCTTTTCAAGGAACTTTTGAATCTGCGCGCGACCATCACTTTTGCATCGGAGATGCGTATTGCGAGCAAGGGATCAGACAAGGTATTAGAAATTTGTCTGGCACTGAAGGCCGATAAATACTATACCGGCACATCCTGGGCAAAGGATAACCTGCGAGTAGAGGATTTTAATAAAAATAACATAGAAGTGATTTTTCTCACTCCGGAAGAAATAATGCAAAAACCATACCAGCAACAATATGAGCCGTTTTTGCCTTATTGTTCAGAATTAGATTTTCTGATGAATGGAGATTATTGATTTACTTAATCTTCTGTAATACGATTGCGCTATGGGATTTTTAGATAAACTATACGGTATTTTCGCAGATCAATTTTTCGGATACCAGTCCGTAAAAACAGCCAAGCGCATCCTGCGCCCGCTTAAGCACGCACTTGTCGGTAAAAACGGCATTCACCTGGCAATGGAAATTATTGCAAAAGACCAACATAAACAGGGGAAAATAATGAAAACGATCGTCGAGGTTGGGGGAGCAGACGGTGAATTTACCTTTGCCTATTTAAAAAAATTTCCCGCAGCACGCGTGTATTTTTTTGAGCCGCAGACCTCTTCATTCTTAGCCGCGCGCAAAAAATTAAAACGCTTTGGCGAACGCGTCCTTTTCTTTAAAATTGGATTATTCAGCAGGGCGAGCGAGGGACGGCTCAATCTCCACCCAAATCCTGACCGTAGCTCTTTGACAATGGAGCAAAAAATACATATCGGTCAGGAAACCATTCAACTGGAACGACTGGATGCTATAGCAAAACAAGAAAATATCGGACGTATCGATTTTATGAAAATCGATGTAGAGGGCGTGCAGCAAGAGGTGATTGCTGGCGCACAAATGATGCTGCGCCAGACTGATTATCTTTTGATCGAAATTTGGCCAACCCAAAACGGCGATTACAGCTCCGATTATTTAAAAACTTTAAGTGAGCTCGATGCGCTCGGTTTTCGTTTGATGACTGTGCTTGAGGGTTATGATTTTTTGATGAAGCGGGTGGAAAAGTAATGATGCTTCTCTTGCAAATTTTAAAAATCATGATATAATTTTTTGTATGAAAAAACCTACCGAATTATTCAGTCGGATTTTAGCAATCGGACCGCACCCGGACGATATTGAGCTAGGTTGTTTTGGTACTCTCGCAAAATATAGAAAGCACGGGAGTCGGATTGCTCATTTTGTGGCAACCTGCGGCGGAGTTGGCGGCGAGGAACAGAAGCGCCGCGATGAGGCGCTCACCTCGGCGAAACTGATTAATGCCAAAGTGTATTTTGGTGAACTACCGGATACCGCAATTCCGGAGGGACATCCAACGATCTCCATGCTGGAGCATGTCATCAAAGAGTTCAAACCGACCTGCATTATTGTCAATTCTCCAAACGACACCCACCAGGATCATCGCGCAGTTGCCCGGGCGGCAGTTTCAGCAGGGCGATTTGTGCCAATGATTTTATATTATCAAACGCCGAGCTCGAATCGGCAATTTACACCGAATATGTATGTTGATGTTACCGCGACGATTAATCTCAAAACCAAAGCCACAAAAATTCATCACTCTCAAGGAGCCAATGTTTATATGGCGGACCGGGCAGTGAAAGGTTTGGCTGATTTTATGGCCTTGCAGATTTACCATGGAGGAAAATATTTTGAGGGTTTTGAGGTATATCAACTGATAATTTAGATGCGATGGAAACATTACCCGGCGGAAAAGAAAAAAATCTTGCCGGATAACCGGTTATTTTCTGTCAGTTGACGCTAAATCGTTTTCTATAATTCGATAGATTTTTTCCGTGATCTTGTCTTTATACGCCGGCAGCACATGGTTGATTGTGTCGCCCACCTGCTCATTTTTTAGCAGCAGGACTGTTTGAATAACTTTTATATGTTTTGCGATCTCGGTAACATTATGAATAATCTCCGCTAGCTCCGCAGGCGAATTTTTAATGACCGCTTCATGAATGGGGCCGAAAAGGAAAACGCATCGCAGGGAACGGCGCGCGCATAACTGGTCAATCATTTTGAATGATGAAATTTGAACCGGCTCCATGGTTCGAGATAGGCGAAATGACGGCTCAACTTGCAGCTGCCCGCCGGCAAAGGTTTCCGGTAGTTGTGTTACCTGCTCAAGCTCCGGATCAACACTAATGCGCCATTGCGGATTAAACACCTTTTTCGCTGCGTAATTGATTACGCGAAGTGGCCGGTGCAGGTCGGTCGCGTATGCCATAAAATCGATGAGTGATGTGCTGGAGCTAAAACGGGTCTGCCCGGGCCAGAAATCAGGCCGGCGGGTTAGTTCAAAATACGCCTCACTAGAAAAATGCTTGCGCCAAACATCCGCAGTCTGCATTATGATGACCGTTTCGATCTCCGGATGAACGGCCAATGCTTTTTCCAGCATCAAATAACTCCCGACAATTCCGTCGTCAACAGTCAGGGAAAGATTTTTAGTGCTACGATCGGAAAGTTTAGAAAAAAGGGAGCTATTCAGAGCTGCGCCGGCGGAACTGTCGCCGATAATTATTGTGCTTACGGCGGTGGGCTCCGTGAGCTTTGCAATTCGAAATTTTCTTAGCTCGTCATCGCTACTTCTTGAAATATCTAGCAAAAATAGAGTGGATCCTAACATCAGGGTTGATGCCGCGAGCGCGACAAAGATGCAAATAAGAGCTTTGTCATTTATGATTTTTTTAAAATTCATAAAATCAGAAATTAAAATAAATAAATTGTGAAAAATTGTTCAGAAAGTAAAATCCGATAAAAAATAACGCGTAGAGATACACTGTGCCAATGAGTGAGGGCCGGAATTTTTCGGCATAATAGTTGGAATTTTTAAGCAATAGAATAAAAGCAAAGATTCCGCAAAGCGCAGCCACTATCGTCCAGCTAAAAGCGGTCGGGGAGGGGGTAAATGTGAAGAGAGAGCGAAGCATGATTAGCGCCTGGGTTAAACTTCCCGAACGGAAGAAGACCCAAGTGATATTAATAAAAAGAAAGGTGGAAAACCAGGCCAGCGGAGTCGGCAACTTATATCCGGCTTTGCTCCAAAAACGATGGACAACCATTGCCGCGCCGTGCAAAGCGCCCCAAATCACAAATGTCCAGCCGGCACCGTGCCAGAGTCCGCCGATCAGAAAGACCAGAAATAGATTTCGATAAGTTGTGCGATTACTTTTGCGGCTGCCGCCCAGCGGGATGTAAATGTATTCTCGCAAAAAGCTGCCTAAAGTGATATGCCATCTTCGCCAAAAATCTTGAATGTTCAGCGCTTTGTAAGGAGAATTAAAGTTGATCGGCAGTTTGATGTTAAAAAAGAGAGCAGCACCGACCGCCATGTCGCTGTAACCACTGAAATCAAAGTAAATCTGGACAGTATAGGAGAGAATTGCCACCCAGCAGGCCGTCGTGCCAAGCGGCGCGACTGTACCAAAACCGGCATCGGCCCATTTTGCAAAAAAATCAGCGATGACGACTTTTTTGGCCAAGCCGGAAAAGAAAAGGAAAAGGCCGGTTCGGATATTTGATGGTTGCACTAAATGATTTTCCGGCTCACGAAACTGCGGCATGATTTTGCTGTGATGGATTATCGGCCCGGCCAGTAGGTGCGGGAAAAATGTAACGAAGAGCGAATAATCCGCTATATCGGTGCTTACGGCTTTGCCCGCGTACACATCGGCCAAATAAGCAATTTGAGTAAAAGTAAAAAAACTTATACCAAGAGGCAGGATTAAGGTGAAAAGCGAAAGGTGGCTTCCGGTTAGGAAGTTCGCGTTTTCAATAAAAAAGTTCGTATATTTGAAGATAAGTAAAAGGCCGATATTAAAAATAAGACCGGCGATAAAAATCCAGCGACCGGGCGCTCCTTGCTGTTTGGCCCGGTGTAGATAGCGACCGAGAAAAAAATTAATTAAAATCGAGAGAAGCAATAACGGTAGGAAACGAATATCCCAATAAGCGTAAAAAAACAAGGAAGCGATTACGAGCCACCACTGTGCGGCGCGGCCTTTATATAATTTCGCAAGCAAAAAATAAATGGTAAAAACTGCCGGCAAAAAGAGAACAATGTAAGAAAACGAATTAAAAAGCATGCGCTTAAGATTTTAAAAATCTTAACATAAATAAGAGGGGAATGCATTTGATTTAATGTCGGTAAGATATTAAAATTAGCACCTGATCAATTTTATAAATAAGCTGTCATTCCTTACCCTAAATTTACTCCGCCCAATATTACACTTCCAAGCGGCCGCTTGAAAATGAAATATTGGAGGGGCGCAGCCTATTATGAAACTTTTACTTATTTCACTGCAAAAATCCGGTGCGGCGCCGCGGGACTCTCTGGAGTTTTCTAACGCACTGTGCGAACTACACACAGAGCACGACATTATTATTGCCGCAGGCAATGAGCTCAAGAAAGAATTTATCTCCAATCGCTTTCGTACAGTTAAAATTATCCCGACTTTTTCATCTTCACCGTTTTCGTTCATTTTTTGGAGCTGCACCTTAATCCGCCCACTACGGCTTCTTTCGTTGATTCTCCAATTAACCAAGCAACCAACTAACCAACTAACTATTTTCACCACCCACTTCCACCCCTGGCTCTGGATTGTGGCGCGGGCACATAGCGTGCTCAAATTCCGACTTGCCGGTCGAAGCTTTAGCGAAGTCCGGTGGTTTGCCGCGGCGCACGAAAATCCTTTTGGTGAGAAGGAAACCCGAAACAGTTTTTCCAAAAATCTTGAGCAATCATTTCTCAAATCGGCTGACACCGTTGTCTGTTATAGCGACTTCGTCCGCTCCGAGCTGATTACCCGATTACCTGACAAGCTGATTACCGCTCTTCCCCTCGGCGCGTACATCTCTGCCACCAAAGACATAAAGATTGACCCGCGCTTTGCTGAAAAAACCAAGCCGCTGATTGCCTGCATCGGCCGAATAGAGCCCTACAAAGGAATCTCTGATCTTGTGGATGCTTTCCAAATTTTGAAAAATCGCGGAGTTAACGCAAACTTGCTAATTGCTGGCCGCGGCGAGCTTGATGACGATACGCGCTACAAGATACACGACTTGGGAGTCATCCTTGAAAACCGCTGGCTCACCCCCGCCGAAACCGCCGGCTTTGTCGCTGGCTGCGACCTGCTTGTGCTGCCATATCGGCAGGCGAGTCAGTCGGGCATGATCTCGCTGGCACTCGCTATCGGCCGGCCAGTGATTGCCACAGAAGTTGGTGGTCTGCCCGAACAGGTTGATGATGGCATCACCGGCAAGCTCGTCCCGCCCGGCAATCCACATGTTTTTGCTGACGCGATTCAAGAGCTACTCAAAGATCCGGAGAAGCTCGCTCAAATGGGACTCAAAGCCCGCGTCCTTGGCAGTACGCGCTTGTCCTGGAAACGCGCCGGGGAGATTTTTTTAGAAAGTTTGTAGTTGGTAGTGAGTAGTTTGTAGAAAATACTAAAAGGGTTGCAAAAAGTAGTCGAGGAGACCTATACTCCCGATGGGCGCACGCGTCGTGCTGCCCATCACCGCCTCGAAGGGAGTTACTCAGGTCATGAGCACAGTCATGGTTGTAGGTAGCGACGGGCGAACACACCGAATTGCCCGCAGTCTCCGCAGAAGCTCTGGCGTGAACAAAGTCCTGGTGGTGCCTGGCAACGCTGGCACCGCAGAGGAAGAGAAGTGCGAGAACCGGCCGATGAAGGCCGATGACCTCGACGGGATTTCTCGCCTCGCCTCCACAGAGAAGCCCGATCTCGTCGTGGTCTGTCCCGAGATCCCTCTCGTAAGGGGCATCGGGGACCGACTGCGGGGCGAGGGCCGTAGAGTCTTCGGTCTAGGCCGCCGCGCCGCGATGATCACGGAAGGCTCCAAGGAAGACTGCAAGCGAGCCATGGAGCGCTGGGGCGTGCCGACAGCCAAGGCCCGCCTCTTCACTGCCTCGAGCCCTACGACGGATCTCACCGAGCACCTTCGTTCGTGCCAGCTACCCATCGTCCTCAAGTGGGTCTACCCGGCGGCCGGCAAGGGCGTACGAATCTGTTCTACCGTCTCGGAGGCAATCGTGGTGGCCGGAGAGATGTTCGCGAGCATGCCACCCTTCGAGGGCCAGCGGGCGCTTCTGGTCGAAGAGTTCATGGAGGGCTTCGAGTTCTCCGTGTTCTGCTTCACCGACGGCAAGACGATCCGTCTCCTGCGCTGGGGCAGGGACTACAAGCGCGCGTACGACGACGATCGGGGATTCATGACCGGCGGCGTCGGCGCACAGTGTCCGTCAGAGATGTTCAGCACAAGGCCGGAACTCGAAGGCCAGGTTCGCGACATCTTCGAACGGATGATCCGCGGGCTGCACGACGAAGGCATCGATCAAGTTCAGGGTTGTCTCTACGGGGGTTTCATGGCTACCCCGACGGGTGCCAAGATCGTCGAGTTCAACTGCCGGCCTGGCGACCCGGAGACCCAGGTCATACTGGGCACGATGACAGCAGATCTGTTCCCGTTACTGGACGGCGCGGCAGTCGGCGACCTCGCGAGCGTTCCGGAGCCCACCTGGCGCAATGAGCACGCGGTCTGCATCGTCATCTGCGCCCCCGGCTATCCGGAGAAAGCGCACGTAGGTGAGGTCGTACTTGGCCTTAGCGCCGCAGAGCGACTGAAGGGCGTCGAAGTTCTGGAAGCCGGCACCGGCATTCGAGAGTCGGACCGCGCACGAGTCTCTGTCGGTGGTCGGATTGTCAACATCATCGGCTATGACGAACACCGATACGTAGCGAGAGAGCGGGCCATGGCAGGCGCGGCTCTCATAGCGAGTCCGGGGTCGTGGTTCCGACACGACATCGCGCTCAACTAGGCCTCGCCAGCCAACCAACCAAACGGGGTCGCCGCACGGAACACCACCTGCGGCGACCTCGCAACATTTTATTTACTTTTTCGTACTTTTTTGTTATTATTTTCTAACTTTCGGCAATGAGAAAAGCTGTCCCGTAAGTGCGTCTTCACGATTTTTCAAAAATTAATTTTTTTGGTGGGCCTATAGTTCAGTGGTAGAACGCCTCGTTTGCAACGAGGAGGGGGGAGTTCGATTCTCCCTAGGTCCACCGGGGCCCACCAAAAAAGTTAATCATAAATACAGGGACAAAATGGATACTAGATACTTAGACATCATTGATGCAAGTGGTAAAATTGAACGATCAGTTCCAGTTGAGATCGCACACAAAGAACTTCTTTTACACCGTTCAATACATATCCTTGTCGTTAATGATGGAGCCGAGATTTATGTACGGCTGCGACCACAGACAAAAGCAATTTATCCAAATCTTTGGACTAGTTCTGTTGGCGCGCATGTTCTTTCGGGGTCAAGCCCAGACGAGACCGCGAAAAAAGAACTAAAAAACTTCCTCGGACTTGAGGTCCCGCTTCAAAAAATTGGTGAGCAGAAAGTTGCCGACACATTTGAAAACGAGCTGATAACAATCTATACCTGCCGTTCAAATAGCGTCGCGCTGAATAAACTTGAGGGCGATGCGGGTGAGTTTATGAACACCGAAAAGATTAATCAGCTCGCAAATGAAGGTAAAACAACTCCACACCTCCTAACTTCATTAAAAGTATTTAATTCATGATCACCAAAGAATGTGCATACAGCTTTAGTGATTTATTTATGGCCGCCCAGGGCCGCGCGATGACCGCCAAAGAGCAAGTCGAGTTTCGCGCGCTCACGCAATCCGCGCGAAACTCGGCCGTTCAAAAACTTGCAGCTGTCGCCGGCTGGAAAACCCGCGAGATTACCGGAACTGACGGAAAGTGTTATACTGCATTTTGTCCGGCGAATGTTTAATAATTTATATACTATAAACCCATGGTTATGAGACCCGAGGAGATGCCGACTGCGCCCGCTGACCTAAACGCCCCCAAGCTTGAAACCATTAATACTCTTGAAGATGTCATTGAGGCGACTAGGTTGCGAGCAATCACAAGGGGCCTAAGTATCGCTGCCACAGATGCTGCAATACGAGATATTGGTCTGGTTGCAACAGATCCATCAAAACTCGCAGAGCTCTTTCCTGGCGGCTGGATTCGTGACGCATTGAAAAAAGTTCTGCATATTGAAAAATAGGCAGGAAAAGAGTAGTATATCGTCTATACAGCACCGCGTAGGTGCTGTTGACATTCAGACTGGCCGCTAACAGCGAGGTGTGGATTGAAATACCGCATTTTCTTCGCCTCAACGCTGGTGGCGATCATTCTGTTCGCAGTCAGCGTCGGCTGGAACATGATCGGAGCAAAGCTCGGTTTTATCGGAGCGGCTTCCACCAGCTTCCTGGCCTTCGTTTTTGGCTGGACCGCGATTTATCTGTATAATCGCGGGTTGCGGGTCAAGGTAATTGCCCGGCTGCGACTAGAGTCGACCGAGCAGGCCATCGGCTACTGGCAGCTTGCCAAGACATCCGGCAATCGGTGGCTGTTGTGGCGTCTGCTCCTGGCCGACTACACTGCGTACTTCCTGACGCAAATAATTCCGCTAGTTGTGAGTCTTCTGTGCTTCGGTGCATCCTGGGCTGACATAGCGGTAACAGCCGGACCGGTCTTTGTGGCATCGTTACCGCTAGCGGTCTTGCTGGGCGTTCTGATCAGAGTCTGCGACAACATCTTCGGCGTGGAGGCGCCGAAAAGCAACGAGGGGCTCGCCTGAACAGCGGCCCTTTTCGTTTTTTATGTTAAAATGGCTGCATGCATCATCCCAAAGTTACCACCGCCAGAACATTAATGACTCGTCCATATTGGTCGATGTCGGTTTCGGAGGTGCTTTTGGATTTAAAAAGTAGCGAGCGGGGAATATCGGAAACAAACGCGGAAAAACGACTGGCATACTACGGACCAAACAAAATTACGACGAGCAGACCGAGAAATCAGTTAAAGATTTTCGGCTCTCAATTTACCAGTCCGCTAGTAATCGTTCTTCTCGTCGCCGGAACCATCACCTTATTACTGCAAGATTATCATGACGCAATATTTATTCTTTTCACCGCCTTTTTTAATGCCGTACTTGGATTTTATCAGGAGAACAAGGCAGAACGCGCACTCGAACATCTTGGCTCATATATCACAAGTCGGGTTCGGGTAACGCGCGATGGAGCGGATCGCGAAATTGACACTCTGGAGTTAGTGCCCGGGGATATTATTCATCTGGTTCAGGGCGCGCGTGTTCCGGCCGATGTTCGAATTATTAAATCCAGCGAGTTACGGATTGATCAGGCGGTTCTGACCGGTGAATCTCTAACTGTAGAAAAAGATGCTCCCGGGGTTGCAGAGAATGCTTTGCTGGCTGATCGAAAATGTATAGCATACGCCGGCACGATGGTAACGCAGGGGATTGGTATTGCGGTGGTCGTCACTACAGATGATGGTACAGAGTTTGGTGCGATCGCCAGAGCAGTTACAAGCAGATCATTTGAGCAGACGCCGCTTCAAAAAGCACTGCGTGAATTTACCTCCCTGGCAGCTGGGGCTATTATTTTACTAAGCATAGTACTTTTTATGATCGCCTCGATTGCCGGACTGCCATTGCTTGAGGCATTTTTAATCTCCCTGGCAATTTTGGTTGCGGCTGTGCCGGAAGGATTACCGATAGTAACAACAGTTATTCTGGCGATCGGGGTGCAACGATTGGCAAAAAGAAAAGGTATTGTTCGGCGCTTAACTGCGGCTGAAACGCTCGGCAGTACTTCGATAATTTTAACAGACAAGACCGGGACGCTGACGCAGGCCAAAATGTCTTTGGCGGCAATTAGCGTCTTCGCAGCACCGAAAGCACTGCTTCAGACGGAAATTAATAATCCGAATTTTGCTCAAAATGAGTCGGAACTTGTCAAAACAGAAGAAGAGTTTTTACTCCACGCCGCTCTACTAAATATTGATGCAATTGTTGAAAATCCGAAAGACCATCACACGGATTGGCGCTTGGTTGGCAAGCCGCTCGAGGTTGCGTTGATTAAGGCGGCGGCGGCGCGCGGAGTCCATTTTCCGTCTTTTCGTGAAGGTAAAGAGCAAATTCGTATTTTACCTTTCAACTCTCTGAATAAATTTTCTGCAAGTTTATACAAGATGCCTTTAGAATGGTTTAAGGGAAAATTCAAGGCGCAAGAGCCGTTTGTTTTGAGTCTGCTCGGGGCTCCGGATGTCTTGCTAAATCTTTCCAATGTCAGCGATTTGGAGCGCGAAAGAATCAGTCGGGCAATTGGTGAAATGGGATCAGCCGGCCAGCGACTGGTTGGTGTTGCAATTAAGGAGGTGGAGAATCCGGAACAAATCGTTTTACACGATCACAAACATCTCGCCGGTTTGCGTTTTTTAGGAATTTTATCTTTTGAAGACCCGCTTCGGCCGGGCATATCTGTGGCAATTGAACACATTCAAGAGTCCGGGGTACGGGTAATTATTGTTACCGGCGATCAACCGGAAACAGCGGCCGCGATTGCCCGTAAGGTTGGCATTGAAGTCGGCTCGGACGGCCTGCTGCACGGTGCTGTGCTTGATTCGATGACAGACGAACAGGTGCTTGATGTATTGCCACATATCAAAGTCATTGCCAGGGTTAGCCCGACCGGAAAATTGCGGATCGTAAAATTATTGCAACAACAAGGTGAAATCGTCGCCATGACCGGAGACGGTATTAATGATGCGCCGGCCCTGCGACAGGCAGATATCGGCGTCGCCATGGGTACGGGCACTGATGTCAGCCAGGATGTTTCCGACCTGATTCTTCTGGATGACAATTTTGAAACGATCGCCGGGGCGATTTTTGAAGGCCGGCAGATTTTAAGTAATATGCGCAAGGCAATCGTTTATTTAACTTCTACATTGATGCACGAAATTGTGCTTATAGGCGGCTCACTGCTTCTGGGAATCGGTGCGCCGCTCAATGCTCTGCAAATACTCTGGATTAATTTTCTGACCGATAGTTTCCCCGGTATTGCACTGGCTTTTGAAAAAGATGTCGATGGAGCACGGCATCGGATTCAACATGTCTCTCGGGGCGTCTTCACGGGCGAAATGAAATATCTGATCGTAGTCAACGGACTCATCGGCAGCATTCTGCTTTTTTTAATGTATCAGATTTTCTTGAGTATGGGCTTTGATGCCGGGATTGTTAAAACATTTATCTATGGCTGCTTGGGCACATACAGCTTGTTTGCCGTTCTCTCAATCAGAAATCTCAAAGCCAGCATTTTCAGCTATAATCCCTTTGCCAACCGTTATCTGACGATCAGTATTTTGATCGGCTTTATTCTGACTATTGCTGCAATCTATGTTCCATTCTTGCAGCACTATTTTGGTACAGTAACTCTGCCGGCAGAATGGCTTATCGGCATATTTTTATTCGGCATGTTCAATATTCTACTGATTGAACTTGCGAAGCTAATCTTTGAAAAAGAAAATATTTAATCGTCTACCCGTAAGCAAGATTACTTGGCTCGCGCAACTACAACGGCCAAAACCTCTGCTGCGCCGTGCTTCTTTAAAATCGCCGCGGCCTCACTCATGGTTGCACCGGATGTCCAGACATCGTCAATCACTACTATTTTTTTACCTTGCACATTCAGCGGATCGCATAAACGAAAAGAATCGGCGATATTCACACGCCGCTCGTCCCAACTGGCTAGCTCGGATTGAGGTGTTGAATTTTTTATGCGCAGCAACATCTCCTGCGTTGGTAAAGAATGCGCAAGGCCAACACCTTTGGCAATTAACGCCGCCTGATTAAACCCGCGCTTGCGCAACCGCTCATCAGAAAGGGGAATCGATGTAAGTGTATAGTCAGGTAATAGGATATTCGCGCTAATCAATGCCTGGCTGATCAGCTTACTCAAATAGGCCGCCGCCTGCGTTCGGTGTTTAAATTTTAAATGCCAAATCAGAGCGCGAATAACCTCGTGTTCATAGCGGCCGGCGGAAAAAATAAGATGCGAGCCGCCGGGATGACAGCGATTACTTGAATTCGGCAGGCCGCCAGTTGAAAACGGCAGCCGACGGCGACAAACCGAACAATGCAGTGCCGGATCGGCGATCAAAGTATTCTGACAAATTTCGCAAAGCAGAGCGGCACTTTCGTCCAGATCTTTTTTACAGCCAATACAAATTGGCGGAAAAAGCGCATCAAAAATCAATTTCTTTAAATTAGCTCGCATTTCTGTATTGTGCCAATTTCTCTGACCCAGAGTATGTTATTATTTGTAGTATGGGTTTTTTAAATATCTTTGGCAAGAAAAAATCAGTTGGAGAAATCGGCCTTGGAATTGATATTGGCACGATTAGCGTCAAAGTAGCTGAAGTAACTCGCACGGCCGGGGGGTTATCCATGACCAATTACGCAATCGCGGAGCTGGCAGATAGAAGTGATGCATTAAATAACGCACTGCAATCCAGCAGTTTACATCCGCTGACCGAAGATTTACGGCTTTATCTAACCGAAATTCGTAAGCGCACCGGTTTTAAAACGCTGACCGCGAATCTATCGTTGCCGTGTTTTTTGTCGCAAACTGCATTAATCGATGTTCCGGCGACCAGTTCAGAGAAGACAATCGCCAGCGCAGTTTTTAAAACTGCCGGAGCTTACTTGCCATTACCGCTCACCGAGACAACTTTACGCTGGGTAGATGTCGGCGAGGTTACATATCCGGACGGCACAAAACATCGGAAAGTTTTATTTATGGCAATCCCCAGCGAACGGGTTGCAGAGTATACTGAAATTGCAACCAGGGCCGGATTTACTGTTGCCGACATTGAGTTGGAAAATGTCAGTGCGGCGCGCGCTTTAACTATGGGCAATCAAGAGCCGTCGCTAATAATTGATATCGGCGGCCGTTCGAGCACTTGTACTGTGGCAGCCAGGGGAGTCTGCTATGCAGTTGCGCAAACTGACTTCAGCAGCGATTCAGCCACGCAGGCAGTCGCTCGGGCCCTTTCTATCAGCCCAAAACGAGCCGAGGCATTAAAGCGCCAAAGCACAATAAATTACGGCGCCGGCGGACACGAGTTATCCACGATCGTCACGCCAATTTTAGGTGTTATACTCAATGAGGCAGGTCGCGCTCGTAAAATATTTGAGGATGCCACCGGTCAACTAGTCAAACAGGTAATAATCTGCGGCGCCGGTAGCCAGCTGACCGGACTTGAGCAATATATTACCAATGATTTTAAACTACCGGTGCTCCGTGCCAACACGATTGGCACAACTGTTAACTACCCGCCAGAATTAAATGAATTACTGCCGGAACTAAATGCCAATTTAACAGTTGCGCTCGGTCTGGCGATAAAAAATTTGTAAAAAATGGAAAACTTTAAACAACACATCAATAATCTGCTCGCGATTACCGCCAGGCAAAATGCCTCTGATCTGCATATCGCCGTTGGCCGCAAGCCCAGCATTCGTCTAGATGGAACACTCTTGCCTATCGAAGAAGAACCAATAATCACGCCGGAAACAGCCGAGGGCTTACTAAGCGCGCTACTTTCTCCAGACCAATTATATCGTTTGAAAACGAATAAAGAGTTGGATTTTTCTTTCACGCACGAAGGAAATAATGCTCGTTTCCGGTCCAACTTTTTCTTCCAGCGCGGGTACATGACTGGTGCTTTCCGATTGATTCCCGCTAAAATTCAGACCCTTGAAGAATTAAATTTGCCCGCTGTTTTGCATGATGTCGCTAAACTAAACCAGGGCTTTGTCCTCGTGGTCGGACCGGCCGGACATGGTAAATCTACAACGATCGCTGCAGTAATTGACGAAATCAATCATACCCGTACGGAACACATCATCACCATCGAGGATCCGGTCGAATATCAATTTACCCAAGATCGCTCGGTCATTTCACAACGAGAAGTTGGCAATGACACTCTTTCTTTTCAAAATGGTTTACGCGCTGTGCTGCGACAGGATCCGGATGTGATTATGATCGGTGAAATGCGCGACGCAGAATCCATCGCCACGGCTATGACCGCGGCCGAAACCGGCCACATGGTACTTTCTACTTTGCATACTAACTCCGCCAGCCAAACTATTGACCGAATCATTGATACCTTTCCGGCTAACCAGCAGGGTCAGGCCATCAGCCAACTGGCAGCAACGCTAGTCGCCATCGTCAGCCAACGACTAGTACCAAGAATCGGCGGGGGGCGAATTCCGGCCACCGAAATCATGCTGGTCAATTCCGCAATCCGTAATCTGATTCGCGAGAAAAAAACTTACCAGATTGATGTAGTTATTGAGACAAACGCGCAGGAGGGAATGGAAACTCTAAATCGCAGTCTGGCCGATTTGGTCAAACGCAAACTTTTAACTCCGGAAAATGCTCTTTTGTATTCGCTAAGTTCTGCGGAGCTCAAATTATTGCTAAGTCAGATTTGAGCCAGTTTGTATGTTTGCGATTCTATTCATCTTCGGCGTTGCAATCGGTAGCTTTATTAATGTTTTATCGCTCCGATACGACGAGGAAAAAAATAAAATACTTTTCACCTCCGCCATTCAAGGCCGCTCTCGCTGCCGTGATTGCGCAAAGGTACTCTGTTGGTATGAACTGATTCCGCTAGTTAGCTACGGCATCCAGTGCGGAACCTGCCGCGGCTGCAAAAAACCACTGCTTTGGCAATATCCGCTTATCGAATTGGCCACCGGCTTGCTAACCGCATCTCTACCGATTTTTTTATATCAACATCTGCATGGCGCGCAACTAACTGCGCAAGGGCTATCGCTTGTTTGGGTATACATCGCCATTGGATTGTGGCTTTTAGCCGTCTACACTGCGATTACGCTAGCCGCAATCGATTTACGATTAAAAATTATCCCGGATCAGGCGAATATTTTACTCGCCTTAATCGGCGTGATCCTGGTGGCCATAAAAAAATTTGGCCTGCTCGATTATGCTAATTTCAGCGGTAGTTACGCGACTATGCTTGGTGCGCCCGCCAATCCTATTTTTGCGGCTTTGATTGCCGCCGGATTCGCACTGGCTCTCTTTGGGGGAATTGTTTATCTGACTAAAGAACGCGGCATGGGACTGGGTGATGTAAAACTCGCGATTCCGCTAGCGCTTATTCTTGGCTGGCCAGACGCGCTTATCGCTTTTTCTTCGAGTTTTGTGATCGGTTCGCTTGTCGGCCTACTGCTGATTGCAAAAAGAAAGGCAACTATGAAACACGCTCTGCCTTTCGGTCCATTCCTAATCATTGGCCTTTTCGTCGCAGTCTTCTGGAGCGAGACAATTCTGCGGTGGTACTTTGGACTTATCTAATCGGCAATTTTTTGGTAAAATAGAGCAACTGCTCTATGGACAAAAAATCAGCAAAAGACCGGATCATACATCTACGCGAGACGATCAACAAATACCGCTACGAATACCATGTCTTAGACAAGGCGAGTATCTCGGAAGCGGCTTTAGACTCCTTGAAAAAGGAGTTGTTTGACTTAGAAGCTCAATACCCAGAACTAATAACCTCGGACTCGCCAACACAGCGCGTGGCCGGAAAAGCGCTAGACGAATTCAAAAAAGTGAAACACGAGACGCGCATGCTTTCGCTCAACGATGCCTTTAGCGAGCAGGATATGCGTGACTGGCTGGCTCGTCTCCGCTCCCACCTACTCACTACTCACTACTCACTACCAACTCATCCCGCTTTCTATTGCGATCTTAAAATGGACGGCCTCGCCGTTGAACTTGTCTACGAGAATGGAATTTTCATGCAGGGTTCAACTCGGGGTGATGGCGAAATCGGCGAAGATATAACCGCCAATTTGAGGACAATAGAAACAATCCCGCTCCGCCTACTCACTACTCACTACAAACTACCAACTCGACTTATCGTCCGCGGCGAATGCTTCCTCAACACAAAAGAGTTTGAGCGCCTTAACCGCGAACTTGAAAAGACCGGCGCAAAAACATACGCAAATCCGCGTAATCTTGCCGCCGGCACCATTCGCCAACTTGATCCAAAAATTACCGCGAGTCGTAAACTAGATTTTTACGGCTATTTTATTCAAAACTCTGATCACGAGTACAAAACAGTTAGTGAAAGGTACGAGGCACTTCACGACTTTGGTTTCAAAACGAATCTGGAGGGGAAAGTGGTCATAAGTTTAGAAGAAGTGTTCAAGTTTCAAAATGAAGTCAACAAAAACCGTAAAAAATTGCCATTTGAAATTGACGGCATCGTTGTATCAGTCAATGACCTCACGATTTCCACCGCAGCGGGTGTCATTGGCAAGGCCCCGCGCGCCATGATTGCCTATAAGTTCCAAGCCGAAGAGGCGACCACGGTAGTGGAAGATATTACTGTCCAAGTCGGCCGCACCGGCGCGCTAACCCCGGTAGCGCTCCTGCGCCCGGCGCATGTGAGCGGCGTGACTATCAAACATTCCACCCTGCACAACGCCGATGAAATTGAACGGCTTGGGCTCAAGATAGGCGACACAGTCATCATTTCGCGCGCCGGCGATGTTATCCCCAAAATCCTGAAAGTCCTGCCGGAGCTGCGCACGGGCCAGGAAAAGGCCTTCAGGATGCCCTCCAAATGCCCTATAGATGGCTCTAGCGTTGTCCGCGACGGCGTCGCTTACAAGTGCCCAAACCCGGAGTGCGCCGGCCGGTATCGAGAAAACCTGTACCACTTTGTCGGCCGCGGCGGCTTCAACCTTGATGGCATTGGTCCGAAAATTATTGACCGCTTTCTTGATGAGGGCCTCATCAACGACGCCGCGGACATCTTCGCGCTCAAAGAGGAGGACATTAAAGACCTGGAGCGCTTCGGCGAGCAGTCGGCGAAAAATCTGGTCACCGAAGCGCAGGTAAAAAAAACAATCACCCTGCCGAAATTTATTTATAGCCTTGGCATCCTGCACGTCGGCGAAGAAACCGCAATCGCGCTTAGTAGCGCGATTGCAAGTAGAAAGTTGAAAGTTGAAAGTCCAAAGGATTTACTTGATAACTTTATAAACTTTTCACTTGATGAACTGATGCAGATCCCCGACATCGGCCCGGCGGTCAGTCAGAGCATCGTCGATTGGTTCAAACGAAAACAAAACATCGAATTTCTGAAAAAGATGGACGAAGTTGGAATTAGAATTAAGAATGAAGAATTAAGAAGTAAGGAAAGTGGAACATTTACGGGCAAGTCATTCGTGTTAACTGGAACGCTCGCCAGCATGTCCCGCGACGAGGCCAAAGCCAAAATCCGCGCATTAGGCGGCGACATCAGCGAGTCAGTCTCCAAAAAAACCTCCTACGTCGTCGCCGGCACCAAACCCGGCTCCAAAATTGAAAAAGCCCAGAAGCTGGGCATCAGAATATTGGATGAAATAAAGTTCAAGGAACTTATTCAATAATCTCAATCTCGAATTTTTTGAAAGCTAATGTTGGCCGGCAACGTAAAGACTGACTGGTCAAAGTCCCATGGCTGGCATGATGAAAACACCATCAGCGAACGGAGATTCTCCAGGTAAGCGGGATTAAGGTCAATTATAAGGCCCCGTGTGGACTGGTTGTCCCACTTATATATTTTATTTTCTGGAATGTTGTGAATTTCATGAAGCTCAGAGTTATCTACCATGGAATCCTTACGGACAAAATTTTCTGTTAAATATACGGTTTGGCCTTCTTTTCGACATATTTTCGATCCGTTAGTCGTAACAGACGGGAGGGTCGAAGCCTCATCGACAGCAGGAACCACAGGAACCGGTTGCCCCGGCACGCCCGCATTGTTCTGCCCGCCAAACATAAACCGCGCGCCAACGCCCAGCCCGACTGCGACCACACCCACGACGACCCAAATGATGATTTTATTCATGTTATTAATATAATAACTTATTAACTTTTAGTATATCATACGCCTTGCTATAATGAAGTTAATATAAATTCTATGGAAAATCATAATCATCACGGCAGGGACGCGGCGGAGCAGGTGGTCGGAGAACTAAAAAAAGACTTTACGATTGTCGGCAAGCAGAGAGTTCACAGCTGGTACGCCTGGGCCATCGTCGGCATCGTCTTTGGCATGGCGCTGGGCATTGTCTACGTCGCCAACCGCTCGGCGCAGTTTGAAGCCAGTCAGGCAGCGATTCAAAAAAAAGTTATTACTCCAAAATTAAGTAAGCTAACTACTAATGACGTTATCTACATTCCGGCTGTTAGCACGACAATAGGCAAAGGAAAATTTCTACATGCCTTGATTGTGACTCAAAATAATAAGAGCCTATTTGCAAACGTTGAAAAGCTCGCTAAGAATGCCACTTACTACATTAGATACAGCCAAGAAGATGTTCGTGAGGTTACTTATGACAAAGTTGTAAAAGCCCTGAAAGCCGGTGATGCTTTGGTAAGCTTGTGTGGTAAAAAATATGCCGAAACAACAATACTAACTTTACGGCAAAACGTATCTTATTCCGTTGAACTAAGATTAAGCAACTCTGCAGATCCCACTCAATCCGTCCCGGTTATCGGAGCAGGAGAAGATTGCCCTAGCGCCTTCAGTAAAAGCCTTTGCAACGAGCATACATGTAGTTTTGATGATGCTGGTACAAAGCCAGGGCAATGCCTTATAACCTTAGGGTGTTGGTGCCACGAACTTCCTAAGAAATTTGATTTTGGCGAAAAGAAATAAGTAGTAATTGAATTTAGTCTAGCTCACTACTAAACTGTTCTTACGTCGTCTGTCGACTCGAGAACAGTCTCCAAAAAAACCAGCTATGTCGTCGCCGGCGAAAACCCCGGCTCAAAAATTAATAAAGCGAGCGCGCTCGGTGTTACAGTTCTAAATGAACAGGAATTTTTGAAATTGATCTCCTAAAACGAACAAGAGACTCATTTCGCAGGGGAAATAAGTCTCAAGTTTGCTTTGGGGAAAGGGGTGCGATGTGGTTACACCTCGGGGACAGCAGGCGATACACCGAAATAGTGTAGTCCCGTTCGATCGCCCTTGGTCGCGTACCACAACCTCTTTTTGAGAGCATCTCCTAGCGTGGCCGACGGCGTGAGCCGCATGGCGCTCGCTTCGTTGGAGAGGCACCCCTTATAAGATACAGTATATCATACTCTAGTATATTTGTCAAGTGGTCTAAAAAATGGTAAAAATACCTATAAGATTAGGTTTAATTTGAATAAAAAATCTTTTAAAAATACTTAAAACGGGCCAATATCTTATTCTTACTATGTTACAGTGTACTAGTACGCTGTAACATAAGTTTTGAGCTCTACTCCTGGAGGGGAGTAGAGCTCGTTGCGTCGGTTGGACGCTTTCGGCAGAACCGTCGGGAGAGAGCTCCTTTCGGAACACAGCGCCGGATACCTGGCCACACTTCCATTTTTCGCAGCCAAGCATCTATAGCAGGAGACCGTCCGGGCTTAACGCGCGTTAGCTCTAGGCGATTACAACTCGCCACGGTGGATTTAACCGCCACCAGGGTTCGAGGATAATGGAGTAGTCCTCGACACTTTTCCCCGCGCGCCAACTCCTGCCAAAGCGTAGATGTTTCCCTTTTGAAACCAGTCGGCACAGAATCAGCCACTGCTGGCCCGGTGTCATCCTCACCGGTCTTTACATACAGGCCCAGTTTTGAGCCTGCACATCCGAAATGGTATTCTTCATTGAGAAAATCGTCAATACCCGCTATAATTTCTTTATTCTTTTCCGCCACTATAACCTATCACCTAAAACCTATAACCTGCTTTTATGATTGATAAAGAAACCATCCAGCAGCTTGCCAAACTTGCCCGGATTGAAATCAGCCTCGAGCGGGAGGAGCAGCTTGCAAAAGATGTCTCTAAAATTTTGGATTATGTTGACGCGCTCAAATCGGTAGACACCGAGGGTTTGCCTGAAGTGTCTCAAGTTACCGGGCTTAAGAATGCGCTGCGAGAAGACTTGCCCGCCGTGGCGGGTGAACAAGTTAGTCAGGAATTAGTGAAATCTGCTCCGGCAAGTGAGAACGGATATGTAAAAGTTAAAGCTATTTTTGAACAGTAATCACGAACATACTAATGAAACCGAATATGCGAATTAGGTCATGTCTCATTAGCGTATTAGTCTTAATTAGCGTGTTAGTGAATACTGTATGAACTACGAATACCTAGAACTCACCGAGCTACGCACGCTGCTTGATCAAAAAAAAGTTTCATCAGTTGAACTGACAAGCTATTTTTTGGCGCGTATAAAAAAACTGAATCCGCAATTAAACGCCTACCTAACCGTTTGCGAAGATCACGCTTTAGCTCAAGCGAAAGCCGCCGACACCCGTCTTAACCAACTAACCAATCAACTAACTAACCAACTAACGCCCCCTCTCCTCGGCATTCCATACGCCGCTAAAGACCTCTTCTGCACCAAAGGCATTCGCACGACCGCCTCATCAAAAATTTTAGATCAATACGTGCCAACGCACGACGCCACAGTGATTGAAAAACTCAATGCGCAGGGGAGCGTGTTGCTTGGCAAAACCAACCTGGATGAATTTGCACATGGCTCCTCAACCGAAACCTCGGCATATGGGCCGTCGCACAATCCGTGGGATGTAAGCCGCATGCCCGGCGGATCATCCGGCGGTTCTTCAGCAGCTGTTGCCGCTGGCATCGCACCATTTGCACTTGCGACTGAAACTGGCGGATCAATCCGCCAACCATCAAGTCTCTGCGGCATCTCCGGCTGGAAACCGACCTACGGCCGCGTCTCGCGACACGGCGTTATTTCAATGGCCTCGTCGTTAGATTCAATCGGCACGATGGCATACTCAGTGAGCGACCTGGCACTTACCGCCGAGATACTCTCCGGCAAGGATTGGGGGCACGACTCAACTACAGGCACCGCGCCGGTTGAGGCGTATGCCAAAAATTTAAATGCTGATTTGAAAGGCGTCAAAGTTGGAATCCCGGCGGAATACTTTATTGACGGCATGGACCCGGATGTTAAAGCGCGCGTGATGGAGGGCATTAAAGAATTAGAAAAGCGTGGCGCAACGCTGGTTGAGGTGCATCTGCCAAACACAAAATATGGAGCGTTAGTCTATGCAATTATCTGCCCGTCAGAGATTAGTTCTAACTTGGCTCGTTACGACGGCATCCGTTTTCCGGAGAGCTCAAAAAATGCGAATAATTTGCTGGAGGTGTACACTAAAACCCGCGGCGAAGGATTTGGTCTTGAGGCGCAACGGCGTATTTTAACCGGCACATATGTCTTAAGCCACGGTTACTACGACGCCTACTACAAAAAAGCGCAGCGCGTGCGCGGGTTGATCATTAACGAGTTTGCCGAAGTGTTCAAAACTGTTGATGTGCTCTGCTGCCCGTCCGTGCCAACCGTTGCAGAGACACTGGGCGCAGCCGCCGGAAACCCACTCTTTGGCTATATTGCCGACCAGCTGAATATCCCAAGCTCTCTTGCCGGCTTGCCCGCACTCTCAATCCCGTGCGGCTTTGTCGTTCCCAAAGATTCCCCATCAGCTACCAACTACTCACTACCAACTACTCACTCCTCCCCCATGCCCGTTGGTTTGCAAATCATCGGCCCGCAGTGGGGCGAGCAAAAGATTTTTAATGTCGGGTACGCTTACCAGCAGACAACTGATTGGCACAGGAAACATCCCGTGCTAGGGTAAAAGTCTTGCGTGGACGGAAAATGATGCGAGGGACCCTTCAACCGACGAAGGGGGACACGACATCAGTTCGTTTTGGCGCGACCAAGCGATGAACCTGGCGATGCCTAGGATTTGCATATTTTCGGCAGCATTGGCTAGGGTTTTCTCGATCTATCGGCGAGAGGATCCGGCTTCCATCGGACAGGGGGCGGTCTTGTGCGCCCACTACGCCTCATAACCTGCAATGCACCGAAGATTTTGTTTTTTCCTAGCCGAGGTAGTCAACTCGACACTCGGACCGAAGTCCACGCACCCGCCGGGGCCGAGCTTGTACTACAAGCGAGGCCCCACCAATGACTTAAAACATCAAACCGCCCTTTCGGGCGGTTTGATGTTTTGGAAAGTTAGATCAACTAAAATTAATCCGTACATTAACAAGCGGCCGCTTGTTGATGCACGGATTAATTTTTCGCCAGACTGCTTTTCTTTTTTCGCCCGCCTAACTTATACGCCGCAAATCCGACAATAATTGCGAGAGCAACCGCTCCGGTCCAGGGGCTTGTGGCAAGCGTATCAAAGACGCTTGCAACACCAATTGATTGTGCCGTAACGGTAATCGCCACCGGGACTTTGATGCCGGTGCCTTGCTGAAAGGTATTGTCTGCAAGGGGACGCGCAACAACAGAAATATCTGCGGTCATACTCGCTTCCTTTTCGCCGCGTACAGAGACCTCAACAAACCGCTCCGCCCCCGCCTCTAGCGTAAAGCTAGCCGGCGTAACACTGATTAGCTGTTCAAGCGCATCAGGGTAGACCTCAAAGATTGCAACATCCTTGGATGGGTTGGCAACATTCAGCCGAATCGTCGCAGTCTCATTGGCAGCAACGGTAATTGCGGCCTTGGCCGGCGTAACGCTGACTCCGATCGCGCCGGCGGCGAGTGGAACAAGGGAAATCGCGATTGTTATCGCTAGGGCTGCAATCCTACTTCTTACTTCATAATTCATACTTCTATAATTTAGTTGGCACTTGCCGCCCAAATAGTTAATTTACCAGCTTTCACGCCAGAATCCGGATAATCAGCGGGAACATTCAACCCAACACTTAATGTTTTTGTGCCGTTTGCATTTAGCTTATCGTTAAACGCACGCCACTTTGTGCCGTCTACGGTCAGATAGGTCGTAAATACTTTATCGCCAGAGACGATTGACTCAAAGTACATTTGCAAAGAACTCTTGTTGGCAATCGTCACCTCTTGAACTTTATTCTGACCTTTCGAGATTGCGCCGAATTTTAATGTACCGTCACTGCCCGCCGCAGCCGGCGTCAGAGTAAACGAAAGCGTGCCGCTGCCACCGGCATTGTTATTGCCACCAATAACTGTGCCGCCGAGATCAGCAGACAAATTTAAATCTGTCTGCGAAGTTGCGCCAAAATTAATCGTCTGCTGCTCGCTGCGGACATAGCCAACTTTAGTCGCATACAACTTGTATGAACCGTCTGGCAAAGTCAGTGATCCATTTCCATCAATGCCGGTCGCCACGACAGTATTACCGGCATGTATAGACGCGCCGGCAAGCGGCCTCCAGGTCGAACCGTCTAAATACTCAACCGTTACTATTGCAGCATTGCCACTTGAGACTTGAGCGCTTGTAATTTGTAAGCGCGTAATCTTGTCGTCAAAGCCCGAGAAGAACCAAAGAACAGTGTCTTCAGCTTTCAGTAAATAACTATCGGCGCCGACGCTCGGGCTGACATTATTCACATAATACATCCAGCCATTGTTCCCCGATGCCGTATCGCTGCCGATGCGATCCAAATAATCGCCAAATGAGTAGTGCGTAAGATGATAATCAATGCCACAGTTTTCTGCCGCGTTCTTGACTAGCTCAAGTGGATTAATAGCATAGGTCTCGCCGATACAATCATTCACACTTCCGGCGATACGATAACTAACATGCGGCGCAACCGGTGCAGTAAACTTTGCGACCGGAAAAAATCTGCTTAAAAGGGCAATGAGGGCGTAGCCGGTCGTTGCCGGGGAAAACTGATCTTCAGCGCTTGCACTTTGCCACTTGAAGAAACCGCTCTCCGCCTGTAGTCCCAACAAATGATCTTGCGGGGTTTTGCCATTTTTTGTCCAAGACGAGAGCGAATCTCCGAGACGATTAATTGCCATCAGAATCCACGCATCAGAAGAAGCATCAGAATCCGTGCCCCAAGGGCTGTGGGGGTCAGATGGAAAACCGCCGTCAGCATTTTGCGCTGATTGCAGATAGCCGACCGCTTTTGTGATAACAACCTCTGTTTTTGCTGTGCCGATTTCTAGTAGCGCCATAATCGCCGCCGCAGTGATGTTTGTATCCGAACTGCCGGCTACCGAGAAGGGGAATCCGCCGTCAGTATTTTGTCGTGCGGTGATGTATGACTTCAGTCCGATCATTACCGGATCAGTATTCGCAACGCCGGCTGCCGAAAGCGCTAGAGCACCAAAGATATCATCGTTCACGCTTGCTCCATCGCCAAGCTGTGTCCCATCCCAAAAACTTTTTATCTTGGCGACATAATCAGTGGCCGGGTAAGTCCGCGGATCTTTTCCTGCGGCTGCAAGCGCCATAGTAGGCGCCTCGTAATCAATCGCTTTGGCGCTATCAATTCCCGTCAACGAACTTAAATCGCTCGGCACATGACCCGAGGCAACGAGCCCCATAATGCTCCACGGATTTAGGGGCTTACTTTGTAGATAGGTTACCGCTTCGTTCGTACCACCATATGCAACGATAGCCGGAATAAGTACGGAGAAGGTCAGAATGCTAGCGAGTACACCGCTCACTAGGTTGCGCGAGGCGAGCTTGTCCGCCGAAGCTTTAGCGAAGGAGGATACACCGCTCGCGATGCGCTGAAAACTATGCTTTTGCATAATTTTTAATGTTTAATTTAAAATTTTAAATAAAAAATCCCACTCATGTAAGAGCGGGACATCAGATGGGGACTAAGCCATGTGGTGCCACAATCCTTACCCGAGGACTGAGAAGCAAGAACTTATTGCATCGGCGCTCGGACTATGACCGTAGCGGTACTGTGTGGGAATTTCACCCAACTTCCCCGACTGCAATAATTATTCGTATTTCAAAGTACACCCAGTGTATTCCTACACACTAAAAATTGTCAACTGTTAATAACCTGATCTATTTGTTATTCTAAGATACATGGAAAATATCCTTGTCACCGGGGCCTTCGGACAAATTGGATCAGAACTCGTTACCGCACTTTCAAAAAAGAAGGGCGTTGTTAAAGTTGTTTCGCACGACAACAGGCAGCCAGCTGCTGGATTTAAGGGTATTTTTGAAATCGCCGACATCCGTGATGGAGTGGCAATGGAGCGAATCGTCAAGGAGCACAAGATAGATACGGTCTTTCATTTAGTTTCGCTTCTGTCAGCAACAGGGGAGCAAAACCCGAATCTCGCCTGGGACATCAACATGAACGGTCTGAAAATTATTTT
Source organism: Candidatus Harrisonbacteria bacterium (assembly GCA_023255625.1). Classification (GTDB taxonomy): domain Bacteria; phylum Patescibacteriota; class Minisyncoccia; order UBA6257; family 1-14-0-10-44-23; genus JAHFLF01. The sequence goes on along the minus strand of JAHFLF010000002.1, from coordinate 20,469 downwards.
AGACCTCGCGGTAAAATATAAACTGCGTGTATTCTGGCCCAGCTCCATCGCCGCCTTTGGCCCGACCACCCCGCGTGACAAGACTCCGCAACAGACAGTCCTTGAGCCGACGACAATGTACGGCGCGACCAAAGTAGCCGGTGAATTATTGTGCCAGTACTACCACCTCAAATACGGCCTTGATATCCGATCTCTCCGTTATCCTGGGCTCATCAGCTGGAAGACTCCGCCGGGCGGCGGCACAACCGACTATGCCGTGGGAATTTTTTATGACGCGCTCGCAAAAGGCTCATATGAGTGCTTTGTTAAAAAAGATACCGTGCTTCCTATGATGTATATGGATGACGCGATTCGCGGCACCATTAAACTGATGGATGCGCCGGCCAAAAAACTCACGGTGCACACCAGCTACAACATGGCCGCCATCAGCTTCCGCGCCGACGAGCTGGCCGCCGAGATCAATAAGCAATTGTCCCATTCTCCCTTTTCTAAAGGGAGGGGACCGCTTGCGGTGAGGGATTTAAATCCTTCGGCGCCTAGAAATCCCTCCCCGCCTGCTGGCGGTACTCCCTTTAGGAAAGGGAGAATAACGCCACCTCTCACCGTCACCTACCGTCCCGACCACCGCCAAAAAATCGCCGACTCCTGGCCGCGCTCCATTGACGACTCCCAAGCCCGCAAAGACTGGGGCTGGAAGCACGAGTTTGATTTGGAAAAGATGACGAAGGTGATGCTCAGCAATCTCCAACATGCGAATAAACGCTAATATGCTAATCAATACGGGAGGGATTCTATTCGTGTATTAGGTTTTATTAGCGTGTTAGCGAATACTGCCAATAACCCTTATTTCAAGGGCTTTTTTGCGTTCCTATTGACAAATAGACTATTTATGTGGTATAATATATAAACCGGCTCGCAATGGTGCGTGCCCCCGGTCCCTATAGCGCAGGGAGTGCGCTCAATGTCCTTTTTAAGAAAGTTGGTCACGATGTCCATCGCGGCGCGCCTCATTCCGGCACTGGACTGGCTCAATGAGGCAAAAGGGTGGCGCGGAGCCATCCTGATGGTTCTCTGCTGGGGCATCGCTGTGGCGTTCCCGGCCAGCACGGCGTCCCTCATCGTCGCCGCGTGCACCATGGGTACGGCGCTGCTCCTCCTCCCCGTCTGCGCCCGCATCGCAGACGACTTCTACGGAGACGACGACTGGAAGAAGGTCGCGAAGCAGATGGGGGATCTGTTGTTCCCCATTCTCAGCTTCGGAGCGCTGCTTCACGGCGTGGGTGCCCTGGTCCTGGGCGTGAACAAGTAGCCGCAACAGCTCCCACGGGAGCAGAAAGAGAAATTCGGGCGCACAAGGATACCGCTTCATTTCGGGTTGGTTTTCCGGGGGTCTAAAATCCCCAACTCTGTTAATATGTCAGGCCACTCGGCCTGTTTTTTGATTGTCTGCTCCAGCGAGCAGTGATGATTTAAGTTTTTAAATTGTCCTTCGCAATCAGTGAAATCCTGGGTCCTTCTTCGCACCACATACGCATTGAGCCAGCGCGCAGCGCTGGCGAACGACTTGAATCCTTTGATAGTTTTGAGACAACCATTTAAGTGGGAGTTGTAGAGTTCGATCAGGTTGGTGTTTCGGGGGCATCGTGGTATTTCGATATACGCAAACAACTCGAACTTCCTGCGTTCGATATCCAAAAGAATTTCCTGCCGTATCGGAGAGTGCAGCGCGTACTTCGTGAGCAGATGATGCAGGACTCCCCGGAGCCGTGCAAAGTTCTTGTGCTGGTCAAACACCAGCTTTTTGAGAGAAAAGAAAAACTCTCGGTGAGTTTCATCAGTCCGGACACAGAGGGCTCTGCGCATGTTCTCAACATAGTGGTTTTGGCAGGTCTGGAGCCCCGCACGCGGGAAAACCCTTGATAATGCGGGGCTCACGGCTCCGTTGTCATCCGCGACCACAATCTTCATCGGGTACTGCATACGCCGCAACATCCCAAAAAACTTCTCGTATGCCAGTTGGTTTTCTGAGGGAGCCAGCAAACAGCAGATGATGTCATGGGTTAAATAATCAATGGCGAAGATGAAGGGAATCTTTTTGGGGTAGCCACGGACCTTGATGTATTTGGCATCGACAATCAGGATGCCGCAGAAGCGGGAGCAGAGGCCAGCTGTCAGCTCGTTGCTGGCAGGGAGCTTCCTAATCTCCTCGTCAATGTGCCGATACGCCTTGGCTCGGGAGTATCCGAATTCGTTTGCCAGCTTCCGGCTCGGTACGCCGTCGATGTGGTCGATCCACAGGAGCGGAGGCTGGGGCCGGTGGTTGATTTGAAATGAGTGCTGGGGAGTTCCGTTGCACCGGTATCGCTGTAACCCTAAGCGGGTGCCGAATTTCTGGGACTCTGCGCCGCACTCAGGACAGCTCGGATTGGAGCGTTTTTTTCATATAAAAGTGTTTTTCACCAGTGAAGCACGGATTGGAAAACAAAAACACCTGATGCCATCAGGGTTTTTAGAATTTTTCGGCGATATAAACCAACCCAAAGAGAAGCGGTAACGCGCACAAGGCTTCGCCCGCCGCAAGTACGACCCTCAAGGTCAAGCGAGACTCTCGCTCCTCGGGGGTCGTTCGCTTTTTATGGTAGATACGCTTACAAATAGCGCACGCGAATAAATTATGCTATTTTTATTGTATGGATTATCCATTCCAAGAACAGTTCGCTAAGGATCTCGCGTCTCTCAAAGAAGCGGGGACATTCAAAGAATTCGGCACGCTTTCTGGGTATCAGGGCGCGGAGGTTACAATCAATGGCAAAACATTTTTAAATTTTTGCGCAAACAACTATTTAGGTTTGGCTGGCAGTGAGATGCTGCGCAAGGCGGCTCATGAGGCGCTGGACAAATACGGCTACGGCACGGCTTCGGTTCCTTTTATTTGCGGCACGATGAATGTGCACAAAGAGCTTGAACAGGAGGTCTCAAAATTTTTGGGCACAGAGGACACAATTTTATACACCTCCTGCTTTGATGCCAACACCGGGCTTTTTGAAACAATTCTTTCAGAAGGCGATGCAATCCTTTCCGACGAGCTCAATCACGCGAGCATAATTGACGGAGTGCGACTCTGTAAAGCCGAGCGGTTTCGATATAAAAACTCGGATATGAGCGACTTGGAGTCGCAGTTGCAAGTGGCAAGTGGGGCACAAGTAGCACAAGTGAAGCTACCGAATGGGACAACACGTCCCCGAAGGATTCTGATAGCAACCGACGGCGTATTCAGCATGGACGGATCAACGGCTAAACTACCGGAGATTGTTGCGCTCGCACAAAAATATGGCGCGCTCGTAATGGTAGACGAATCACACGCCTCTGGGGTCCTCGGCGCAACCGGCCGGGGGTCAATTGAGGCGCTTGGTATGACAGGCAAAATAGACATCATTACCTCAACCTTCGGCAAAGCGCTCGGCGGCGCCTCCGGCGGCTTTACCAGCGGACGCAAAGAAATTATTGACTGGCTGCGCCAGCGCTCGCGAACATCACTCTTTTCAAACGCACTTGCCCCCGTTATTGCCGGCACGGCACTTTATACGCTCAAAAACTTTGATACGCTGCTTGCGCCGGCCCGCGCAACGCTTGCCGAAAACACAAAATATTTCCGCGCGAAAATGGAGGCGCTTGGTTTCAAATTGGGAGGGGACGGTAAACACCCTATAAACCCGGTAATGCTTATGGACGAAAAACTGTCAGCGCTCTTTGCCTCAAAGCTCTTTGCTCTTGGCATTTACGTCCGCAGCTTCAGCTACCCGGTCGTGCCGCTAGGCAAAGCCAGAATCCGCGTGCAACTTTCTGCCGCACACACGAAAGCCCAGATAGACACAACAGTTGCTGCATTTACGAAAGTAGGGAAGGAACTAGGGGTTATTATTCTCCCTTTATAAAAGGGAGGGGACCGCTTGCGGTGAGGGATTTAGATTCCAAATCCCTCCCCGCCTGCTGGCGGTACTCCCTTTATAAAAGGGAGAATCAAGCCCGCTCGCCGGCGACGTGCTTGGTAATGTTTTTCCAGTGAGCTTTAAGCTCTTTTTTAAGCAAGGAAAGTTCACGCGGGGTTGCGCCCTTTGTGGCCTTATAGCGACCTATAACCTCATCAACTACTTCAGCATAACTCTGCTGGCTGACCTGCTTAAGACCTTTTAATTCCCGGACAAGTTCATTTTTTGCCTCCTCAACCCATACTTTTATTTTCTGCCGATTCTTTTCGCCGCGCTCACCGGTTAAAAAATACGCTGCTGCCGCTGCAACCGCCGTCGCCCCAAGCCCAAGCAGTACCGCCTTTTTGTTTATTTTTGTCATATCATTATTTATTCTTAGTTTTTTTGCTGCCAAACAGATTTGCAATGAATTTAAATTTCTTCAAAGCTTGCACCCCCTCTTCTTTAATATTTTCACGGAGCGCATCAATGTCGTTAGAAATTTTCCCGGCCTGATCTTTCGCCCGCTCGGTAATCTCACTTATATTGCGAGAGATCTTAATGAGATAAAATGCAATCACGACACCGACAATCGTAAATAAAACAACGGCAATAGATGTAATGAAGAAGAAAATCTCAGACTTTGCTAAGGTATCCATAATAGGAAGACGAAGTCGTATGCGAGATATTACATTAATTTTAATTACTCTGCGCGGATGGCCGGACTCGAACCGGTGACCTTCCCCGTGACAGGGGGACGCTCTAACCAACTGAGCTACACCCGCAATGCATAGGATTATACTCATTCCTGGCAATTTTGACAATTAGCCCCTGCCGGCAGGATCTAGAATTGAGAAATAGAGCAGATTCGGCTATAATCTTGGAATTATGCCGATCAGCCCGACCACCTTTGAATTTACTTCGTATAGCGCCGATCTCGCTAAGAGATTGCTGACATTTACCTACACAATTAATTTTTCTAATAGAGAGCCGCTCGTCTTTACAGAAAAACTTATTCTTCCTGCTGACCAAAAAATCGCGGCAAACATTCCGCCGCAGCTCCTTGAGAGCGTGATTCAGGGGCTGCATCTTATGATGGGCATCAGCTACTATAAACTGTACTGCCCAAACACGATTACCCTTACCCAGCCACTTGCACCCGAACAAGCGCTGTTTTGGAACAAAGTCTATCGCAAAGGTCTAGGTGAATTTTTGTATCGCAACAATCTTGATCCTGCGATATTAGCAAAATTTCCGGAAACAGCCCCGACGGCGGATGGGTCGGGGCTCCGACCTCGCACCGCGAGCGTCGGAGTGGATTTTGCGCGCACAAACAGGTCGCTCCTTGGCATTGGCGGTGGAAAAGACTCGCTCGTTGCCGCGGAGCTCCTTAAAGAACAAAAACTGCCAGCGAGCACCCTGGTCACGGAAACCCAGCGGCAAAATGCGCAGACGCGCAGCGTCGTTAAAGCCATTGGCCTACCTAGTATCTTTATCTCGCGCCAGCTTGATCCAAAAATTTTTGAGAAATACCCGGACAGTTTTAATGGTCACATACCCATTTCAGCGATCCTTGCCTGGATTGGTATTTTGGCTGGCGTTCTTTACGATTATCGATACGCGATTGTTGCAAATGAATACAGTAGTAATTTTGGCAACCTTGAATATAAGGGGGAACTTATTAATCACCAGTGGAGCAAATCCGCAGAATTTGAAGAACTGTTTCAAGAATACATTCGTCGTTTTGTAACACCAGACATAACCTATTTTTCAATCCTGCGGCCGTTCTATGAATTACGGATTGCAAAATTATTCAGCAGGCACGCAAAGTATTTCAGAAAATTCAGCAGCTGCAATCAAGTGGCGAAGATTAATCCCTCGGTCATTCTGAGCGAAGCGAAGAATCTCGGGCGCGAGTACGCGCCCGCCTCCGGCGAGATCCCTCGGCTTCGGGATGACAGCAGGAAGCTGTGGTGCAATCAATGCAGCAAATGCGCCTTTGTCTTTGCAATCCTCGCGCCGTTTGTCAGTAAAAAAGATTTGGTCTCAATCTTTGGCAAAAATTTGTTTGAGGACGAAGCGCTTATCCCAATCTACAAAGATCTGGTTGGGCTTGGCACGCTCAAACCATTTGACTGCGTTGGCACCTTTGAAGAAATTCAGGCAGCTCTTCACCTATGCAAAAAACGCTATGGCAAAACGATAGTGTTTAAAACACTGTCGCTGCAACTTACGACGACGCCAGAGGCAATCGCCGGCATTATGCGTACACAGCCATCGCCGCTTGTGCCTGCGCCGTTTCGTTTCTCTGGGATGACTAACGCACTTATTCTTGGCTACGGTAAAGAGGGAACTGTCAGCTATAAGTATATGCGCAAGCGCTATCCAAAACTCAAACTCGGGATTGCCGATGAGCGCAAAAATAAAAATTATCTTGAGATCCAGCAGAAGTACGATGTTGCAATAAAAACACCGGGAATTCCGAAACGGTTTGTGAATATTCCATACACTACCGCAACTAATTTATTTTTCTCGCAAACTCGCTCTCATCTGACGATTGGCGTTACCGGCACAAAGGGCAAAAGCACGACCTCATCGCTGATCTACGCAATTCTTAAAGAAGCAGGCAAGCCGGTCCAGCTACTTGGCAACATTGGCGTACCAATGCTTGGCGCCTTAATTAGCAATTTATCTAAATTGCTAAGTGATAAAACTATTTTTGTGCTTGAGCTTTCCAGCCACCAGCTTGATGACACAAAATATTCGCCGAATATCGCCGTAGTCACGAACTTATTTCCGGAGCATCTTCCATATCACGAAGGCGCACAGCCATATTACCGAGCTAAAAGAAACATTGTTGAATTCCAAAGCCAAAATGACTCATTTATTTTTAACCCAAATGACCCGCAGCTTGTAGAATGGGCGGGTACAACTCGTTCCAAGGCGATACCATTTGCCGCCGATATCCCAGTTACTGCTGGAGAGATGCCACTCCTTGGGCCGCACAATTTAGAAAATGTATGTGCAGCGGTAACTGTTGCGCGTCTGCTTAAAATTCCTGACGAGGTCAGCCGCCGGGCAATCCTCAACTTTAAACCACTCCCGCACCGACTTGAAAACATTTGCACCTTTCGCGGCATTACATTCTATGACGACGCTATTTCAACCGCACCAGAGTCAACGATTATGGCGCTCCGCTCATTGCCAAAAATTGGCACAATTTTTCTCGGCGGACTTGATAGAGGATATGACTTTACGGGTCTGGAAGCGGCTGTGCGTACCGCAGGGATAAAAAATATTGTCTTATTTCCAGATACCGGCGAGCGCATGTTTACCGGAGCTAGCGAGTTAAACATCCTGCGTACCCGCAGCATGCGCGACGCCGTACAGTTTGCGTATGATCATACAGAGCCGGGCGAGATCTGCCTGCTTTCAACCGCCTCGCCAAGCTATAGTTTATGGAAAGACTTTAATGAAAAGGGCAATGAATTCCAAAAGTACGCCAAAAAACTGGGTAAACAATAATGCTTGCCATTTCGAAGCTTTAGCGAAGAATGGTTGCGGAGGTCAGAGTCGAACTGACTGTCTCCTGGTTATGAGCCAAGCGGGATACCGTTTCCCTACTCCGCTGCCTTGAACAGCGGTAAGCAGATATTATAGAGCAAAAGTTGAAAGTTTGCAATAATTCTCTAAAATCGCTATTATTTTCGTACGCCAGGGTAGCTCAGTGGTAGAGCAAACGCTTCATAAGCGTTAGGCCGCGAGTCCGATCCTCGCCCCTGGTACTATGGACAAAGTAACGAATAATTTAATTCTCGAACTGCATGTCCCTGATTTTCAGACAGCGCGAGATTTTTATGGCATTTTTGGTTTTCGTGAAATTCGCTACGACCCACAGAGTGGCGGTAACAGCGACCTCGGCTACATGGTCCTAAGACGCGAAGACGCGCTCGGCGAGACACATTTAAATTTCTATGGTGACAAAGAAAAGGTTTCGCAACATGCATTTTTCAAAGATTTTCCGGCTGGCACACGGCGCGGATACGAAGTTGAAATAACGATCCCCGTCTCTGATGTTGAAGGACTCTGGAACAACATCAAAGACAAACTTAAACCAGAGCAGATTTCACAGCCCCTCATGCTCAAACGATGGAACAAAAAAGACTTTAGAGTCGTTGATCCATTTGGATTTTATGTACGCTTTACCGAATTAGTTGACTGGTATTGACACCGAATTTACCCGTGATATCGTACATATGATGATTACATCTATCACAACTCGCCAGTTTTTCTTTACCGCCTTTACATCGCCCAGGCGGTAGAGTTTTGTTTAGAAATTGACTAACCAAAACCGCCGCTTGGGCGGTTTTTCATTATTCATAGTAAACTTAAATCACAAAATATGAACAAAAATATAAGCGTACTCATAGTGGATCAAGCCAGGGAAGACAAAGGAATCATTTCTAATGCCGCCTTTGTACTGGGCCTTACTGCCGGTAGGGAGCTGCCGCAAGAAACATTTGGACCCGATGTAGTTGACGGAGATGGATCCACCCACAAATACCTGACGCAAATCGGACACTATGTCCGGAAAGCCGGACAGAACAAGATGAAAACAATCCGCAAGGAGTGTCTTGATAAAGGAATTCTTGTGGTTGACTATACGGATGACGCCGCTCCGGCAGATTATGCCGAGTATACACGGACTATTGCGGCCCACAACGAAGATGCCTTACAATATCGGGCAGTATGGATATACGGCCCTGAAGAGATTGTCTACCCGCTTACAAAAAACTTGAGCAAATTATCCTAACCTATCTGCTATAATCAACTCTATGCATCGGGAAATCATCATAGACACCCCTGAAGAAAAATCTGCTCGGGCAGAACTAGAAAAACGAACTGACGCCGAGGCGCTCCGCATGAAGCGGTTTTTGGCCATGCCGGACCTATCGCGCACGCCAGGCAGCCCGCTGTATGAAATCATCCAAAAAGCACTAAGCGCAAAAAGTCTTGATGGTTTTGACATCATCAAAATTCCGGAGATTGTGCCGGCCAGTGTTACCTTTGATTTGTTTAATATGCCACCTGGCCACCCGGCGCGCAGCAAAAGCGACACCTATTATGTGAACGATGAAAACATTTTGCGTACCCACGACACAGTTTTTTGGCACTACTATTTAAATCTGCCGGAAATAAAAACGAAAATCGCAAAAGGGGAGTCATTCGGCGTGGTCTGCTACGGCAAAGTCTACCGTAAAGACGAAATTGATAATCGCCACATGAATGTCTTCCACCAGTTTGGCGGTGGATACATGGTGCCGAAAACCGAAAAAGATACCGGAGCGGTCTGGCAGGAAAAGCTCAAAGAAGCTCTTAATGATATTTCCCACAACCTTTTCGGCAAAGATGTTAAAAATCGCTTTAATAAGGATGACTTCCCGTACACCGATCCAAGTATGGAGATGGAGATTGAGAAGGACGGCAAGTGGATTGAGATGCTCGGCTGCGGCGTGCCGCGCGAAAGCGTGCTCAAAAACTTCGGCGTGGATCATTACACCGGCTGGTGGTTTGGTTTTGGACTGGAACGGCTGGCGATGGTTAGCATGTCTCTGCCGGACATCCGTCTGCTCTGGAGCCAGGACGAGCGGGTGAAAAAACAGCTTAAACTGGGCAACAAGTTCAAAGAGGTTAGCAAGTATCCGGCCATCACCCGTGACATATCGTTTGTCGTGCCCAAGACTTTTATTCCAAATAATTATTTTGATTTGATTCGCGACATTGTAGGGGATTTAGCCGAGGAGGTAACGCTGCTGGATAAATACGAAAACGATAAAAAATTTGGCGCGGACAAAATCAGCTATGCGTATCACATCGTCTACCGCAGTATTGACCGGACGCTCACGGTAGAAGAGATTGAACCGCTGCAAAACAAAGTCATTGAAGAGACAAAAAAACAGTTTGGTGCGGAGATCCGTTAATTCTCCCTTTGAAAAAGGGAGGGGACCGCTTGCGGTGAGGGATTTTTGAATCCGCTGTCTGCTCTTTTATAGGATACTTGCCCAAAATTTAAAAACGCGTAAGATTATTCTTGAAGCTGCGTCAGTATAAGTCCACGGTCACCCGCCGCGAAAGGCCCTCGAGGTCTGCGGAAGATTGGGTTCGGAGAACCCTCGGCAACTGACGCAGCCGAAAACCTCGGCGGGGAACTTCACTGCTCCCCGCCGAAAAACTTGACAGATTTTCAGGATAGAGTATTTTTATTTTAGTTCTTTGAATGGCTCGAATGTTACCGAATAGTGTGGTTGGGGGTCGAATAGACTGCTTTACAAACTTGTATAGCGCTCTGTTCGGCCTCTGGCCACAAATAGCGGCGCAGACCGGGGGATTCTTCTCCGGCTGCGTCCGCATTGCGCGTGTTGAGTTAACGGTATACGGGAGGGGCACAGGCAGGATGGCGGAAGCGCCTTCCTCTGAAAAAATCCCCAAAACTCGTAAACCGGTGCACCTTGACCGCGCAGAAAGGGTTCGTGGATCGCTGCAGCTTGCGCTCCGCGCGGCGGCTTGGTCGTCTTCCGTGCCCGCAAGCATCTTCGGGAGGAGGCACGAACAGAGACCGATCGAAGGTGGGGGCTTGTACGGGCATGTCTTACGCCCCCACCACCCTTCTCAATACAATAAAAAGCGCCTGCTTTTCCCAAGAAAGCAGCCCGCTGGCACAGTGGTGGGGGCGAAGCGCGCCCCCACTGCTACGGAGTAAAGCTACGGTCCCAAAGGAGGGCCAACACTACTCCGTCGGACGCGCCTATGGACTTATAAGTTAGAGTCCCGCGTCTCGTACCGCCGGCGTGCAAAAGCACGCCGGCGGGCTCCTCCCTCTCTCCCAGCGGGGCAGAAGATCAATCTTCCAGACGCGCTTCTCGCGGCGCGATGGTTACAGGTTTGATGAACTGCCCCGCATCCAAGCACCGAACCCTCTGGCTTACGCCCGGGGGTTCTCGCATTTTTTAAGTAATCGCGAATATCCCTATTGCTTTATTTGTATATTACCTCTTTAATTTATATATTCGATCTTCGGGAAGCCCTATGAAAAACATCCTTATTCTTGGCGGTGGTTTTGGTGGACTACAAACGGCCCGGAAAATTTCCAAATGTATTAAACGGCGAAAATTAACGGAACTCTATCGGATTATTCTCGTCGACAAAAATACTTACCATACATTTACGCCAACGCTTTACGAAACTGCGACGACGACCGACCTCGTTGCCTCAAATAGCCAGTTGAAAAGGATTGTTGCTTTTTCTATCAAAGAAATTTTAGATGGTCTGCCGGTTGAAATAGTTACCGGTGTTGTTACGGAAATAGATTTAATCGGTGGCGAGATTAAATTTGAAACAGGCACGGCATTAAGATGTGATTGGCTTGTCTTGGCACTCGGCAGTCAAGTTAATTATTTTAATATTCCGGGCATGCTTGAGCACGCTTTACCGCTAAAAACATTCACTGACGCACTCCGAATCCGGGAAAAAATTGTTGAATGCGAAGAAGGGGAGGATAAACCTGCATTGCGGGTCATAATCGGCGGCGGCGGGCCGACCGGAGTTGAGCTGGCCGGTGAAATTAAAAATCTTTTGAGAGGATTGCCGCGAATTTTCGGCGGCGACTGCTCCGAGCAGGTGATGATTATTGACGGGGGCCCAAGCGTTATCTCGAACTTTAGTCCGCGCATTGTCCGGTATGCGCAAAAACGGCTGACAAAACTTGGCGTGGTCACCCTAGCCGGTAAACGAATCCAGCAAGTCGATGATAAACAAGTAATTTTGCAAAGCGGCGAAAAAATTCCATTTGATGTCTTGATCTGGACCGGTGGCGTTGCACCAAATCATCTAATGAATACACTACAACTGAAGAAAGATCAGTCTGGTACGCGGATTTTAGTAACTCCGGAAATGGTCTGCCTGCCCGAACCAGATGACCTCTCCTTGGCGACAAGAGTGTATGGTATTGGCGATGCAATCTCTTTTATTGACCCGAAAACCGGAAAACCAACACCTGGTGTTGCCAGAGCGGCCATAAATCAGGGCAGGGTAGTGGCTCACAATATCCTTCAGGAAATTTTTGCCGAACAGGAATTAATACGAACTGTGCGAGCAGAACAGTATCATCCGATAAATTACCCCTACATTCTGCCAATCGGCGGAAAGTACGCTATCGCCAAATTCGGGCCAATACTTTTTACCGGTTTTTTTGCCTGGGTAGTGAAAGGTGCGGTTGAGTTTAATTATTTGCTTTCAATTTTTAAGATTACAAGAGCGGTTAAGTATTGGCTGATGGGTTTTTGGATTTTTATCAGAAATGATAATCTCGGATGACCAACGAGTTACGCCTGCCTGCCGGTAGGCAGGAATCCTGTACGAAAGTACGAATAATTGTTATCCTTGTATCTATTCGTACTTTCGTGAATTAATTCGTTATTCGTAGATCTATGAAGCAAGCTATTTTCATTTTTGGAACACCCGGCAGCGGCAAGGGGACGCAGGCCAATCTTTTGGCTTGGACAAAAGGTTTTTATCACTGGGATAGCGGCAAGGAACTGCGGGCGATTTTATATGATCCGGCAAACAAAGATAATGCCCGACTCAAAAAAGAACGCGAGCAAAATGAGAAAGGCATTTTAAACACTCCGAGCTGGGTGCTTGGCATGTTCAAAAAAGGTGCTAAGCGAATTGCAAAAGCCGGTATGAGCATTGTCTACAGCGGCAGCCCACGAACGCTCTATGAGGCATTTGGCAATAAGAACACGGCCGGTCTTTTACAGACGCTTCACAAACTGTACGGAAAAGAAAACGTCCACGCATTTTATTTGGACATCAAGCCAGAAATAGCGGCGGGACGAAACAAAATCCGCCGCACCTGCACAGTCTGCACAACACCGGTTTTAAGCAACTCGCCAGTAGAAACATGTCCAATCTGTATGGGTGAGTTAAGTATCCGAAAAGACGACAACCCAGAGACCTACAAAACCCGCTATGAGCAGTACACCACCCGCACCGTTCCTATTCTTGACGAGCTGCGCAAACAAGGCATGAAAATCGTGACAATCAGCGCCGACCAGGAACCGCCAAAAATTTTTGCGGAAATTGTAAAGCATATTGCCTAATGTATGGCATTGGTTAAAAGTCAGCCAGAGATTGAAACCATGGCCCGCGCTGGCGCAATTCTGCGAACCGTATTAGATACACTGAAAGCGGAAATCCGGCCAGGCCTCTCACTTTTGGAACTTGATAAACGCGCGCGGCAACTGATTGAAGCTGCTGGCGGGAAACCAGCTTTTCTTGGCTATAAACCAAGCGGCGCAACGCGGCCGTATCCCGCCACACTCTGCACCTCGGTTAATAATGTTGTCGTGCACGGCATCCCCACGAGCTACGCGCTACGCGCCGGAGACATCGTCTCCATTGATTGCGGAGTCAAAATAAACGGCTGGTACTCTGACGCTGCTTTTACCGTGGCGGTAGGTGAGGTCTCCCCACAACTCAAAAAACTCATCAGCGTTACCGAAGAGGCGCTGCAGCGGGGCATAGACGCCGCGCAGCATGGCAACACTGTGGGCGATATTGGTAATGCCGTCGGTAGCTTTATTAAGAAACAGGGCCTGTATGTCGTCAAAGGATTAACCGGCCACGGCATTGGCACAAATTTGCATGAGGAGCCCAGTATTTTCAATGAAGGAAAGCCCGGCACCGGTCCCAAGCTCGTGCCGGGCATGGTTATCGCGATTGAACCAATGGTCGCGATTGGAACAAACGAAATTGTGCAGCTCGCCGACGAAAGTTACGGTACCAAAGACGGAAGCATTGCCGCACATTTTGAAAAAACAATTGCGATTACCAAAGAAGGGCCTCGGATTTTAACATAATGGAAAGATTAGCTTTGGACAGAGGGCGCGCAGTAATCAGGGATGCTCATCATCGCTATCTTTTACTACAAGAAGCAGAGGGCCCTAGCAAAGGAACTTGGACTTTCCCCGGCGGACGCGTAGATCCGAATGAAGATATGGAGCATGCTGTCATACGAGAAACTAAAGAAGAAACTGGGTTTGATATCAGGATTATCAAAAAAATTGGAAGTTTCTCCTCAAGCGAGATAGGACATAAATTCCAAACTCACATTTTTGAAGCTATTGTGATAAGCGGTGAGCTTTCTCCGCCAGTCGATGAGATTATGAATGCACAGTGGCTGAGCGCCGCGGAAATAGAGAGCATGGCATCCATACTAAAAGGTAGTTATGTATTAGAAGCGATTAAAATATAGACCATGAAAATCCAAAAGTTTCTTCATTCTTGTTTGCTCGTAGAAGAGAATGGCAAACGAATCTTGATTGATCCGGGCCATTATAGTTTTGATGCTGGCATTTTAAAAAACTTGCCAAAAATTGACATTATTTTAATCACTCATTCGCACGGCGACCACTGTTGGCACGAGGCAATTCAAGAAATTGCCAAACATGATAATCCGACCATTATAGGTAATAGCGAGGTTGTTGTGGATCTAACCGAACAAAAACTTTTGGCGACCGAAATAAAAATTCCGGAAACGATTGAAATCGCGGGATTCACTATATCATCCGTTATTTCTCCGCACGCGCCATCGTCACCGATAACTCCGCCACTCTGCAACGGTTTTTATATTAATCACAAATTTTTTCATCCCGGAGACTCATTCGCTTTCATCGAAAATCTTCTGAAAACTCCAACAGTGTTAGCGCTGCCTCTTATCGGTGGATGGGGAACCGCCATGCAGTCAATAGAAACCGGATTAAAAGTTCATCCACAGCACATTATTCCAATTCACGATGGTTTTGTAACAAGCGATTGGGTCACGACTAAATATCGTGAACATGGGAAAATTTATGCTGAATCCGGTATTGTATTCCATCCTCTCAAACCAGGAGAGGTGCTGGAAGTGTAGTGGCGCGAGTTGATGTGCTGGCCGACGCAATAATTTTTAGTCATAGGCGGCCGTAAAGAAGTCCTGGCCGATCTTGAGTAAAAATTGGTGCATCGGCTATGTTATACTTGTTTTAGAAAGCCACCCCGAAGAGATAGGCGGATACGCCATCTCATGGGGTGAAAATTTACTAAAATTTTCATGTCCCGCCCCTTTCTCTCCATAATCATCCCATGCTACAACGAAGCGACGCGCCTGCCGCTCACGCTTATTGATGTTGACCGCCATCTTTCACAGCAAGATTTTGTTTCTGAAATCGTCGTAGTTGTCAGCCAGGGACACGATCATACTCCGGAAATTTTAAAACGATTCCAGGCGATCATTAAAAATTTACGGGTCATTAATCTTTCTGAAAATTTGGGCCGCGGTTACGCTGTGAAAACCGGCATGCTCGCCGCACGGGGAAGTTGGCGACTCGTCATGGATGCCGATAATTCAACTACGCTAGTTGAGTGCGCAAAAATGCTGCCTTATGTAACTGATAAATCAACTGGCTGCGAAATCGCGATTGGCTCTCGCTTTCTGGAGGGCTCGCAAATTGATCCGCCGGCCGGGGCGCGGCGCCGGTTCTCCGAAAAAATTGGCCGGATATTCGTAAGAATATTTTTGCTCAAGAATATAAGCGACACCGGCTGCGGTTTTAAGCTGTTCTCTGGTACGAGCGCGGAACAAATATTCAAACTTTGCACTACGAATAGCTGGGCGACTGACACTGAAGCTCTGGTAATCGCAGACCGTCTTGGATATAAAATTAAAGAAGTACCGGTATTCTGGGCTTATGATCCGGGCACGCACCGTTCCAGTCAATCCTTTTTTACCGGTCTAAGTGAATATTCCAAAATCTGGTTAAATGTAATTACCAAGCGATACAAAAAATCTGTCTAGTAGTCAATATTGTCAAGAAAACCTATTTTGTGGTAGAATCTTGCCCAATCAATAACATTTCCCATTAATGAACCCTCATGGACCACTATGTAACTGCGAAAAAATTAGCAGATCTGAAAGAGGAGCTAGAACACTATCGCAGCGTCAGGCGGCTGGAAGTTGGAGAGCGGCTTAAACGCGCAAAAGAACTTGGTGATCTTTCTGAAAACTCCGAATACATGGAGGCGCGCGACGAACAACAGTTTGTCGAAAGCCACATCGGCGAGCTAGAGGATATCATCAAGGGCGCACAGATAATTACCATGACTCGCGGTACTAAAACCGTGGAAATTGGCACAACTTTTGTCGCAGGGAAAAATGGTAAACAATACACCTACACTGTTGTCGGAGCCGATGAGGCAAAGCCGGAGGCCGGCCTGGTTAGCAACGAATCTCCAATTGGCCGCGCTTTCCTGGGTAAAAAACTTGGAGATGTCATTGCTTTCAAAACTCCCGCCGGAGAGCAAAAGTATACGATTGCCGAAATTAAATAGAGTAATCGCCAATATAGCTAATTAGGCGATATGTCGCTAATGGTGCGTTTACAAAATCCAATTTTTTGGTATCCTTAATCCATTCGCGATATATCGCTTAAATTTGTATATTAGCGATTACTCTCATATGTTAGAAGACATTCGCGCCGAGCGACTTAAAAAAAGGCAGGCCTTAGAACAAGCTGGTTTTGACGCATATCCGGCAACAGTCAAACGCACAGCGGCGCTTTCCGTCATATTAAAAAAGTGGGAATCGTATGCGGCAAAAAAATCAGTTACGATTGCCGGTCGCGTATATGCAAAACGCGGTCAGGGAGCGTTGCTTTTTTTGGATATTAAAGACGAGCAGGGCTCTCTGCAGGTAGTATTTCGGCAGGACAACCCCGGTAGTACAGCAAAGCTGACTACGGGGCAGGCGCCGCACAAAACTAATTTTGAGTTAATTCGTGATACGGTTGACATCGGCGACTTTGTTGAGGCAACAGGGCCACTGATTGTAACCAAGCGCGGCGAGAAAAGCGTTGACGCAACAAAAGTTCGTGTGATTACCAAATCGCTACTGCCGATTCCATCACAGCACTTTGGTATTGAGAACGAAGAGATTCGTTTACGCAAGCGCTACTTGGATCTACTCATGAGTCCGGAGCTACGCAATCTCTTCCGTAAAAAAACTGTCTTCTGGTCAACTTTCCGTACCGAACTTATTAAAGCCGGGTTTTTAGAGGTGGAAACACCGGTGCTGGAACTGACTCCGGGCGGGGCTGACGCCGAGCCGTTTAAAACTCATCACAACGCGCTAGATATTGACATGACTTTGCGGATTTCACTGGAACTGCCGCTCAAACGGCTGATGGTCGGCGGTTTTGATAAAGTTTTCGAAATTGGCCGCATCTTCCGCAATGAGGGAATTGACGCCGAACATTTACAAGACTACACGCAACTGGAGCTCTACTGGGGCTACGCCGATTACAAAGATTTAATGAAATTGGTCCAAAAGCTCTATAAAAAAGTTATAGAAAAAACTACCGGCTCGCTTCAGATGACGCGAGGTGGACAGACCGTAGACTGGAGCGGGAAGTGGCCGCTGGTTGATTACTTCACGATCTTTAAAGAAAAAACCGGTCTGGATTTAAATAAAGTTACAGACGCGCAACTGAAAGAGTACGCCGCAAAAAATGGAGTTGATGTAAATCTGCATAGCGGTAAGGGCCGCTTAATTGATGCAATCTTTAAATCTATTCGCAAGACACTCATTCAGCCCTGCTTCTTAGTAAATCCGCCGGTTGAGGTTGAGCCGCTGGCAAAACGGCTAAAATCTGGCAGCAATAAAGTTGCTCGCTTTCAAATAGTTGCCGGCGGTACCGAACTTGGCAAAGGATTTTCGGAACTGAACGATCCGATTGACCAGCGGGCTCGTTTTGAAGAGCAGATGAAGTTGCGTGAGCAAGGAGACAAAGAGGCGCAGACCATGGACGATGATTTTGTTGAGGCACTGGAGTATGGCATGCCGCCAACAGCCGGATTTGGTATTTCGGAGCGGCTCTTCGCCGTGCTTATGGACAAACCAATTCGTGAGACTGTCTTTTTCCCAACGATGCGGCCCCGGAAATCTAGTTAGTCAGTTAGTCGGGCGACAGTTAGACAGCAAAAAAAATGAAATCCTGATTTGCATCTACCGACTAACCGTCTACTGACTAACTGACGACTATGATTAACCGTATCCTCACCTTTGGAACTTTCGACGGAGTCCACGATGGACATCGGGCGATGCTGCGACAAGCGAAGTTAGTCGCCAGCCGACAGTCGACAGTTAGTCAGGAAAAACAAAATTATTTGATCGTTGCTGTTGCTCCAGACTCTGTCGTACTCGATCTCAAGGGCAGCCCACCTAAGTTCAACGCTGGGCAGCGAATCGCGCTACTGAAAACCGAACACCTGGCCGACGAGGTTGTACTTGGAGACACGGAGCAATCCAGTTGGAAAATTTTAAAAAAATATAAACCCAGCATAATCGCGCTCGGTTATGATCAAGACGAATTGCGACAAAATTTAGAGGAGTATTTAGAAAAAGCATATCCCGAAGTTGAAACTGCGGAGGGGGACCCGCCAGAAGACGAAGGCGGGCGGGCAAGCTGGCAAAAAAATCCTAAAAGGCCTAAAATAGTCATGTTGTCGCCACATAAACCTGATGTGTATAAAAGCAGTTTAATGAAGTAACCCCAAAGAGATAGTCGATTACAACATCTCATGGGGTGAAAATTTAGTAAAATTTTCATGATTGACATCGAACTCCTTCGTAAAAATCCCGAATTGTTTCGGGCAAGTATCAAAAAGCGCCACCAAGAACCAAAACTTGTTGACGATTTTTTGTCGTTAGACAAAGAGTGGCGCGAAGCAACTGCAAAAAGTGAAAACATGCGCGCACTCCAAAAAAAACTTGGTAAGCAAATGATAGCCGCCCCTGGTGGGGCGAGCCTCGCCCAGAGTACTGGGCGGGATGAGGCAAAAAAACTCAAAGAGGAGCTTGTGGCTCTTCAAACGACGCTTGAAACATTAGATAAAAAAAGAAACGAGGCGGCTCTGGCGATTCCTAACCTTTTGGCGGATGATGTGCCCGAGGGCAAAGATGACGCCGAGAACAAAACCATTCGTACCTGGGGCGAGCCGACAAAGTTCGATTTTCCGGTACTCGATCACATGGCGCTAGGAACAAAACTTGGCATCATAGATAACGAGCGAGCAGCCAAAGTTACCGCGGCACGATTTACGTATCTGAAGGGCGGAGCGGCACGGCTGCAGCTGGCACTTATGCAGTTCGTTTTTACAACGCTTACAGATCCTAAAATCATCAAAAAACTTGCTAAAAAAGCAGGAGTTAGCGACAAACCTTTCACGCCCATCTTCCCGCCGGTCATGATCAACCCCGAGATGTACACCCGCATGGCGCGGCTTTCTCCAGAAACAAAAGATGAACGCTACCACATGGCCGCCGACAATTTATATCTTATCGGTTCAGCTGAACACACGCTTGGTTCAATGTATGCCGATGAAATTTTAGACGAGCAACAGCTACCAATTCGCTATATTGGCTACTCAACCAGCTTTAGGCGCGAGGCCGGCGCGGCCGGTAAGGACACGCACGGCATCTTGCGCGTGCATCAGTTTGATAAATTAGAGATGGAGTCATTCTGTACTCCGGAAACTTCAACTAAAGAACAGGATTTCTTCGTGGCGATTCAGGAGTACCTCACGCAACAACTTGGTATTCCATACCGGCTCGTACAAAATTGTGCAGGGGATACTGGCACGCCGGACGCACGCCAGTTTGATATTGAAATGTGGATGCCGGGTCAGAACAAATATCGTGAGACTCACAGCGCCGACCTGATGACTGATTTTCAGGCACGCCGGCTGGCTACAAAGTATCGCCCAACCCGTGACACGCTACAACCTACAACCCATAACCTACAACCGCGTTTTGTTCATATGAATGATGCAACCGCCTTTGCGATTGGCCGGACGATCATCGCCATTTTAGAAAACTTCCAGACCAAGGAGGGAACGGTGAAAGTACCAAAGGTACTGCAGAAGTGGGCTGGGATGAAGGAGATAAAAAGTTAGTTAGTTGCTTGGTTAGCTGGTTAGTTAGTAGAAACTTAGGAATCGTCCTTGCTTTAAAAACTGCAAAGGGTTATTTTGATAATGAAGGAGGTGACCAGTAATGGCACGAGCAACAACGCTCATGACTCCCACCTGGTGCTTGTGGGAGATGACGGATGAGTTCTTCTTGATCTACCGTTGGGGACCGGAGGAAATGCAGCGGGCAGTTGCGGTCCTGACTGAAATCAGGGACAGGGAGATGCAACCAGGAGGCAACTATTACGCTGCCTGCGTGGCTGCACTGCGCCTGGCTCACATCCAGCATCACCTGCTGGATGGATGTTCGAATCATGATACCGCTTCATTTCGGGTTGGTTTTCCGGGGGTCTAAAATCCCCAACTCTGTTAATATGTCAGGCCACTCGGCCTGTTTTTTGATTGTCTGCTCCAGCGAGCAGTGATGATTTAAGTT
>JAHFLF010000007.1 GCA_023255625.1 Candidatus Harrisonbacteria bacterium | reverse complement strand
CTTCTCATGGTACTCGCCGCACTCGTGGAAAAAGGCAATACGGTTCTCGTGATTGAGCATAATCTGGATGTATTGCGCAATGCCGACTGGGTCATAGACCTCGGGCCCGAAGCAGGGGACAAGGGCGGCATGGTCATTGCCCAGGGCACGCCCGCAGACATCGCAAAAGTAAAATCCTCCTACACCGGCCAGTGGTTGAAAAAGCATCCTTGAATTAATCCATAGAAAAGATATAGTATATGCATATTCCGGCGTAGCTCAGCGGTAGAGCGAGGGACTGTGACACGCTGGCTTCAAATCTATGCCAAGAGTCGAGAAGCGGGTATATCGAGACCGTGCCCGATATCTTATACAAGCAGTTGCCAAAAGACGGCGTAAGATCAAGGAACTTGCCGTTGCCTATAAGGGTGGTGAGTGTCAGATCTGCGGTTATAAGAAGTATGTCGGTGCGCTTGATCTTCATCACATTGATGCACGAACTAAGAGTTTTGGTATCGGTGATAAGGGATATACTCGATCTTGGGTAGTCGTAAGACACGAAGCAGACAAGTGTGTTCTCGTGTGCGCGAACTGCCATAGAGAAGTTGAGGCTGGCATTACGCAGCTTCCGGCAGAAATGTCGGTTGAAAAACGAGGTGAAATGCGGGAAGCCGTTTAGGTAATCCGCAGCCAAGTTCCACTCTTTGTGGAAAAGGCCCAGAGACTATCCCTTCGGGGAGTACTCACGTGAAATTCACGATGAGGAAGCGCCTCGGTCCCGAGAGCGGGACATGATATAGTCCACGCTGTTGCGAAAGCAATAGGCTACGTGTAATCCCCAGGTCGCAGGTTCGAATCCTGCCGCCGGAGGTCTTAAAATAACCTTAGTGTATAAGGTTATTTTTGTTTTAGGGCGGCAGGATTCGAACTTTTTATCTTCCATGTAAAGAAACTCTGTACTAGCGCTCAATGACTCTTTAATTTACGGAAGGGATTGAGCGTATCTGAAAAAAATGGGATCCTGCATAAGTTGCAAAATTTCACCCCCCGCTTTATACTTAAAGAGTCGGATTACTAATAAAGCATCAATAAATTGTATGAAAAATCTTTCAAAAATCGTTATAGGATTAGCACTATTATTTTCGTTGCCGGTTGTCGCAACCACGCCTTATACCGGCAAAGTTATCGCGTTGGATGCAGGACACGGAGGTACGGAAACAGGAGCGGTAAACACCGCTACGGGCGTTATGGAAAAGGATGTTAATTTAGCGGTGGTGTATGCGTTAAAGTCCAAACTCGAACCCGAGGCAATGGTTGTTTTAACCCGTGTGGGAGACGAAACGCTTGATAGCAGAAAAAGCAGGGTGGATCAAGCGATTGCGGACTGCAAGGCATTAGCGGGAAGGACGTGCGATATCCTTGTGTCTGTTCATCATAACGGAAGCTCTGATCAGTCCCATGACGGCACGATGGTGCTCTACAATGAAAAATCGGATAAGCCGCTTGCCATTGCTTTACACGATGCGTTAATTTCCGCGTTGAAACTCCCCGATGAAGGATACGATAACGGCGGCTACGGGATTACCGTATACGGTCATCTCGTATCAGCATTAACGGAAGCGTATTACATCACTAATGATTGGGAAGCGCAGCAGTATCTTTTAGGGACAGATTACGTTACTCCGAGCGGATACACAGTGAGGACAGGTGCAAGAGTAAATCAGGAGGCGCAAGCTCAACTTGATGGCATTAGTAAATACTTCGCTACTAAAACAATAAAAGGAGGAGGGCGCTAAACAGCCAAGAGCTGTTTTATTTGGTCTAATGCAACCGAGGGATATGGATAAACTTTAGCCAAATCTATCGTTCTAAAAAGCCGAATCTATCGTTCTAAAATCGTCCTGTAGAGCGAGCCAGATTGGACGAACATCAGCGAAAGCTGATGTCTTTCCTTATTGATGGGTTCTGATGAAAATTTATATTTTCTGGCCAGAGTGGCCCTTTTCATTTCGATAATCATTTTTGGATACTATCATATATAACCGTATATAGTTTGCTGTAAAAGAGCGTTTTTGCAGTTTTGAGGATAAAATGAGTAGATTAGGGTATTTTTGGATAGATTTGGAGCAATCTTGTGTAGATTTATGTTATATGATATCATATAACATATGGATTCAAGTAGAGAAGAGCAACTATTAACTATAGGGCAAGCCGCCGAATATCTTGGTGTTTCTTTGAATACGCTTCGTCGTTGGGACGAAAACGGTAAATTGGCGGCGATTAAGAAAGGTGGAGGGACGCACCGCCACTATAGAGAAAAAGATTTGGAAATTTTTGCAAGCGATTTGATGAAATTTGCCTCCGAGTGGATCCAAAGCGGCACTGAATTCCCGGGCACGTTTTACTGCCCGACCAGTTCTATTTTTAATGCCAGATTAACAAAAATGGAAATGATGCTTATGCAGAAACCCGGATTTGAAAAATTATATTCTTTGATAACCTTGATTACGGGAGAGATTGGCGATAACTCGTTTGCCCATAACTTGGGCAAATGGCCGGATACAAGCGGAATCTTTTTTGGCTACGATCTTGATAAGCGCATCATTGTACTCGCTGATCGTGGTTTGGGAATTCTTGAAACATTGCGCCAAGTGAGACCGGAACTTTCAAACCATGTGGAGGCCGTGAAAGTTGCATTTACGGAATTTATTTCCGGGCGTGCGCCGGAAAAACGTGGTAATGGACTGAAGGTTGTTCGCGAAGTGATTATAGAACAGCCATTTAGCTTATTTTTTACCAGCGGCGATGCTGAAGTGCGTATAAAGAATCCCGATAAAAAGTTTAATGTTGTGCGGGGTCAGCGCATTGTGCGAGGGTGTCTGGCAAAAATTGAATTTTAAAATTAGTTTAAAAGATATATGAAATTACAGCTGGAAAAATTTGGTAAAACATTAATATCGCGAGAGTTGGGCAGTGAGGCCCTAAAGGCATTTCAAATAACCTTACGTGAATTGCCTAAAGATGAGGATTTGGAAGTAGATTTTTCAGGAATATTAACATTGTCGCCGTCATGGGCCGATGAGTTTTTAAGTCCCTTGTTGAATCAACTGGGTGAGCATTTAATTCTATTGTCGAGCGATAATCTTTCAGTACATGCAACGCTTAGGATTCTTCAAGAAGCCAATAGACAATCATTTAAAATGAAGTAGAACGTACCAGACGCCGTTTAAGAGATGAATGTATGTATATTGATGATCTTTTAAAGCGAGCGAAAGAAGAGGCGTATCTTCTTGATATCCGGATGTCATAAAACCCTGCTTTCGCAAGGTATTGTCAAGCCCATTTTTTATCGCCGCAGAAGCGGAATATCGGGCGGGCTGTAGAGCTTTTCTGTAAGGAACCATGTTCGCACATCTTCCACCATTCGGAGAAATTAACAAAATAGCATTAACATGCTATGTTATTTTGAGCACTGGGTCTTTATATCAATCATTGATTGAGCGCACTATCGTGTTTAGAGATCCAAACCTTTTTCCGGGAGGGACAGCCAGTTGTGCATATCCCTATGGCGACGTCATCGCATGACGTCAAGATCCTGTTCGGGAGCGTAACCGATGTAGTGGTAGTGCCGCTATACGATTTCCTCACTTTCGATGAGGAAGGCGAAGAGAATGACCCCATGGATGGATGTCGAGTTTTTGTGAGGACCCGGCGAGTGGCATATATAATCCATACGGCTACAAACTGGCAGTTCGATGTCCCGCCAAATGATGATATCGGATACCAGCCAGCCGCAACGTTTACGCTTGCGCAAAGTCCTGATGATGTGCAGGATGAACTGATACATCACTTGTGCTCCGTGTCTATATATCGCAGGGGCAGGTGGATAAACACTTTCATATCCTAAGTCCATCGCGCACACCCGTGCGCATGGACTCTTTTTTATGCCATACAAGTTTTTCGTATTGTTGCCCAGTGATTCCATAACTCCATATACGTCCTATCCCCAAGGATGGTTATAGTAGGACGAGTACAATGAGATGCTGTCCGATGCAAAACTAACGCCTCAAGGCGGCGTTTTTGTTTTTCTCCCAGCTTGAGTAGCTCTTTTATAATTTCTTTGAATGCAGGAACGCTAATATTGACAAACTGTTGATGAAGTACTACTAATCAAGTATGCTGAGAACGCTAATTTCAGCTCGGTTTAGGTCGGCTCTTTGAGGAGGTAAAAGGATATGTCGCCGTTCTTGATGATTGCGCTTGTTGGTTTTTTGTTCCTCGTTGCCTCCGTTTTTCTGGGCGGGCACGAGGTGGGAGGTGACCATGATATTCATGGTTTTGATGTCCACGCGGACCACGATGTCCATCATCCCGATGCTCATCAGCATGAGAACTCACCGAGCCCTTTTAGTATCCGGGTGATTACGGTTTTTCTCGTCGCATTTGGCACAGCGGGAGATGCGGCGTATGGCTGGGGTTTTGGAACCATTGTGAGTTCCGTGATCGGTACACTCTCTGGATTTGGTTTTGGTGCGCTGGCGCACCAATTGCTCAAGTTTCTCTGGAGGCAGCAATCGGATTCAACTGTGGCTGAAACGGATCTTATCGGAAAATCCGGTGAAGTCAAAATCGCAATTCCCCCATCCGGCTTAGGGCAGATTAGTATTGAAGTGAAAGGGAGACGCGTGTATCTGCCAGCTCGGGAGATAGGAGGTGATTCGATAGAAGAAGGAGCTCAAGTGTTCATCGTGGAAAGCGCCTCGGGAGCTGTTATTGTCCACCGTTCCTAAGGGATGTCGCCGCATTGCCGGCGCAAAAGGAGAATGGTATGGATCCGGTTCTTGTCGGAGTAGCACGGAACGTCTTCGAGATAGCCATTGCGGTGGGAGCGCTCATCGCCCTCATAAGGCTTGTAGCGAATAACTACATCAAGGTTCCGCCCAATAAAGTCGCGATCTTTTACGGTCGCAAACGGATAACCCAGACAGGAGAGGCAGTCGGGTTCCGTGTTATCACCGGAGGTTCCAAGTTCAAAATTCCTATCGTGGAGAGCGTTTCCTATCTGGAACTCAACATGTTCTCCATTGAGCTTACGGTGCATGGCGCTCCTAACAAGGATGGCGTGCTCACCAACGTGAAAGGCGTTGCTAACGTGAAGTTTCTTTCGGATGAGCCATCTCTGATGGCGGCGTCCGAACGATTCCTGGGCATGTCCAGCCAGGCAATCAAAGATATCGCCTACAGGAATCTGGAGGGGCATCTGCGGGCGATCATTGGGCGGCTGACTATGGAGGAGATTGTTTCGGATCGGACCAAGTTCAATCAGGAGGTGCTTCGGGAAGCATCTGAAGATTTGAAAAAAATGGGCCTCGGGATTGACGTGTTGACGGTTCAGGAAGTTGATGATGAGCTGGGCTATATTAAGGCGCTTGGCCAGAGCCGAACCGCCGAGGTGAAGCGTGATGCTGCTATCGGTACTGCCGAAGCTGATCGCGATGCAACTATCCGGTCATCAACTGCGGAACGTGAAGCGCAGCAGACGGCACGGAATAATGACGCACTTGTGTTAGAAGCGGAAAAGGACCGCGATGTCAAGAAAGCGCTGTTTGACGCTGAAGTGGAAAGAGAGAGAGCCACGGCAAGTCAGGCTGGTCCGCTCGCCGCGGCACAAGC
>JAHFLF010000012.1 GCA_023255625.1 Candidatus Harrisonbacteria bacterium | reverse complement strand
AGTCACGATTCCAGAATCCATCGGCTCTCATTGCGCCGTTCAATCCGCAGATCCGGCAAAATCTCCGCACCAAGATCTTATGATCGAAGAAGTCCTGCGCGATCACCAAAAAATCGAGCTCCGGTCTTTCGTCGTCAAATAACTTAACGTGAATTGGATATTAAGGATCATCTGACTTTGTTGTACAAGAAAAACAGCGTTTTATCGACGCTAATCGCTCTCTGAAAACTTGACACGTTTAATGAAGGCAGTACAGTAAGGGCATGGATAATAAATCTAGCCTTCAAGATTTGTACAGTTGGCCAGGATTTCGTGCTCAGGCGCGAACCACCAGTCATTTTTGTGATCCGTTGGCCAAGGTGGTCGAACTACGCCGCCGTCAAAAAAAAGCATTTGTTGCTGTTGCCAGAAGACAGTGCGGGCGATTCGTGCACGCCGTACGCACATGGTCCGGGATTTGGATGCAGCCGGAACCACGATCTATGTGGCCTTTGAATACCGCCGGGTCCAGTGCCCGCATTGCCAAGCCGTGAAACAGGAATCTTTAAACTGGCTGGCCAAGTCCAACCGGTTCACGCAACGGTTCGAAGATTTTATCGGCAAGCAATGCCGGGAGATGACTGTTAAGCGTGCCGCCGAACTCAACCGAATCAGTTGGGACCAAGCCTGGCGCATGGATAAAGCTTACATGCGCAGACTGCTGGAACAAAACCCACCGCCACAGCAACTGCGGGCCATCGGCGTCGATGAGGTGTCCGTCAAAAAAGGACACACTTATGCAATCACGGTCGCCACGCTGGAGCCGGGCGAGGAACGTCCGATCTGGATGGGTGGCGAAGGCCGCAAAGAAGAAGACATGAACCTCTTTTTCGAGGCGATGGGCTATGAACGCTGCCAGTCCATCGAACTGATTGTGATGGACATGTGGAAGGCGTTTAGAAACGCCGCCATGACGTACGCTCCACAGGCTCGAATTGTTTTTGACAAGTTCCATGTGCTGCGGCATTTATCCGATGCTTTGGATGAAATCCGTCGCAGTGAATATAAACGTGTCAGTGAGAAAGAGCGTCAATTTATCAAGGGTCAACGGTATACACTGTTGTCCCATAAAGCCAATTTGGATATTAAAGGCCGTCGAGCTTTACGAATGCTCTTAAAAGCGAATAAGCGATTACACAAGGCGTATCTTCTTAAAGAATCTTTCGATCAGCTCTGGGCATACAACAATCCGACATGGGCTCGTAAATTCTTTGAAAATTGGAAAGATCAGTTGCGCTGGCAACGCATCGAGCCCTTTGAAAAGTTCGCCGCCATGATTGATCGCCACTGGGATGGCGTCGTCAGCTATTGTCATCCCGATAACAAAGTATCCCTTGGCTTTATGGAAGGGCTGAACAATAAAATTCGAGTTATTCAGCGCCGAGCTTATGGTATCAAAGACCGTGAATACTTAATGCTTAAGGTTATTACATCGTTTATTAAGGAGCCCTAAAACCGCTCATTTTATGTACAACAAACTCGGAAGACCCAATTTCTTTAAGGCAGAATTGATGCGGAAATAATTTTTCGCGAACGCCGCTGGCGAATTTATACTCAACGCGCTTATAAAATGTGATTGTATTCCCTGGGAGTATAAAATTCCGCTTTACCTGATTTTGCCGTCTATAATAATATGCATTCAAGCCAAGGGAGAATAATTCAGAAAAACAACAAGGCGGATGAAAGCATTGCCTTAACGATGAAAAACAAACCGTACAACATTCTTTTAGCCGATGATAATCGGAACATGTTCAATCTGATGAAATCAGCTTTTGAATTGGGCGAATTTCACGGCGAGCTCCGCTGGGTTCAAGACGGCCAGGAACTCATCGATTATCTGCTCCGGCAGGGAAATTATTCCAATGCCCATAGCGCCCCCCTACCCGATTTAATCCTTCTTGATTGGAACATGCCTTACAAAGACGGCCGCGAGACCCTCCAGG
The DNA here is from genome assembly GCA_023255625.1 of Candidatus Harrisonbacteria bacterium. Taxonomy (GTDB): domain Bacteria; phylum Patescibacteriota; class Minisyncoccia; order UBA6257; family 1-14-0-10-44-23; genus JAHFLF01. Next base: position 61 of record JAHFLF010000012.1, on the reverse strand, counting down.
CCCTCAAGACCGATCCCCTTTTGAGAAATTTTCCTGTGATTATTTTGTCCCATTCCGAACT
>JAHFLF010000011.1 GCA_023255625.1 Candidatus Harrisonbacteria bacterium | reverse complement strand
TGTTCTTCAGGGCTCGCCAGCAGAAATTTAAATATCTTGTCGCTCATGGCGATTTTCGGTTGGCATTTCGAGCCGACGATTTCCATCGTCATGAAGCGTCCGCCCGCCGACTCACTACAATCAATTTGGGTGCAGTTCTTTTAGAACGAGTAAGATCTTGCGGATTTCGATAACTTAACGCGCGCGAACGATTTTAGTGCCCTGATTTTTGATGCACCTATGGTGGCAGATTTTTCATAGGCGCTCCCAAAAACGATTTTTGCGGCCATTGCGCCCGCCCCCGCTCCGAATCCTATTTTTTTATTTCACTTTTCTTTTCCTCAAACTGCTGTTGAGCACAGGTCAGAGCAAGGTCAATCCATTCCTCTGTAAGTTTCTTGAACCTCTTATACTCTTCATTTTGTTGAGTGATCATTTTTACTAATTCGCTGGGGACATAGTGGTTCCTTTGTTTCATTTTGTAGGTGTACCCGAGCTGCCAGTACTCGCCATAAAAATTGCCATTCTTATCTTTTCTTTTTTGCTTCGAAACCTTTCCCGGTCGCATCGGTCCGATTTTTTGTAAATCTAATTGAATTTGTTTAATTCGCGCTTGTATTTTATGGATTTGTTTTGTCATATATGCAGTTTATAGAAACTACATATAATGTCAAACACAAAGAAGGAACACCATGGATTATTCAACAGCGCGCAAATCGAAAGAGCCAGATAGTTTCTCATCATCACGGCAATCGTTTAATGAGTTGCTCGACTCACTAAATTCTGGTGTAACGTCAGACATGAATCATAGCGACCTCGAAAGATTTTTGCAGACCGAGGGGCGAGAATTACTTCGCAAGCTTTTCGAAGAAAAACTTAGATTCCGTGGCGACGGAAATATTGGCGAAGTTGTGCAGGGATCAGATGGTGTAGATCGGCTTTACAAGCGCGAGTCAGCTCGGAATCTCAAATCTGTTTTCGGCGATGTGTCGGTTGAGCGGCTGGGATACGGCAAGCCTGGTGAAGCCAGCTTGTTTCCAAAAGATTTGGATCTTAATTTGCCGACGGAGATTTATTCTCATGGCATCAGCAGACTGATGTCATTGAATGCGAGTAAGGGATCATTTGACGAAGCCATTGCAACTGTTGAGGAGGCGACTGGCGTTGATGTTCCCAAACGTCAGGCGTTGGCGCTGGTGAAAAATGCAGCGCAAGATTTTGAAAGTTTTTATGAGCAGAACGAACCTGACATGCCTACTAAACGAGGAGATTTTGTAGTCGTTACTATGGATGCCAAGGGCATCGTGATGCGCAAAGAAAGCCTAACTGAGGACACTCGCAAACGCGCAGACGAATCCAAGACTAAATTGACGAAGCGACTTTCAAAAGGCGAGAAGGCGAATCGAAAGCGCATGGCCACCGTCGCTTCAGTCTACGAAATTGATCCCTTCAAACGTACGCCTGAACAAGTATGTTCGGACTTGCGTCCAGTGCGAGACGCAGTTGAGAAAAAGCGTCCACGTCCACAGAATAAGCGAGTATGGGCCAGTGTCGAAAGATCGCCTGAGGTCGTCACGGCAGAAGTTTTTGAGCATGCATCGAAACTGGACCCCGGCTCGGAAAAGACCTGGCTTGCGCTCGTCGACGGTGAACCAAACCAAATTTTACGAATCGAAAAGGAAGCGAAAGCCAGAAGTGTCGATATCACAATTATCTTGGATATCATTCATGTGATCGAGTATTTATGGAAGGCCTCACGCGTTTTCAATGAAGAGACCAGTAAAGAGGCGCAAGATTGGGTCACTGAAAGATTAATTGAGATTCTTCGTGGCAATTCAAGCCATGTTGCTGCTGGGATAAGACGGTCGGCGACATTGCGTGATCTAGATGAAGACGATAGAGAGCCTGTTGATAAATGCGCGGACTACCTCTTGAACAAATCAGCGTACCTAAAATACGACAAATATTTGGAAAGGGGATTTCCAATCGCGACGGGGGTTATTGAAGGCGCTTGTCGGTACCTGATCAAAGATCGACTGGATATTACAGGCGCGCGCTGGAGCCTTGACGGCGCCGAAGCCGTCCTAAAATTGCGCTCACTTCGAACCAGCGGCGATTTTGAACAGTACTGGATGTATCACGAGAATCAGGAGCTGCAGAGAAATCACGTGGCTAAGTTCAAGAACTCAAATTTGCCTAAAAAATAGTCGTTCTAAAGGAACTGCACCCAATTGATTTTGTCGTTCGAGTAATGCCCCTCGCATTGAAAGGGAGCGTTTGAATCATTGGCTTCGGCCGGCGAAAATGCCAGAGAGACGAGAGTAAGAATGAGAGCGAACTTCATAAAACCTCCTC
>JAHFLF010000001.1:404197-601890 GCA_023255625.1 Candidatus Harrisonbacteria bacterium | reverse complement strand
TCTTCGATACCGGTACCGCCGCGGCCGATAATAAAACCGGGTCTGGCCGCCTTGATCGCAACTCGATAAGCATTGTTGGCGCTGCGCTCAATGATCACACTCACAACCCCGGCCAGCTTAATTTTCTCTTCAATAACTCGCCGAATCAAAACATCCTCCTGCAATTTTGCGGCGAATGACTTGCCTGCATACCAACGCGCGTTCCAGTCGCGAGTGATACCTAAGCGGAATGAATCTGGTCGGATTTTTTGACCCATGAATTAGTTATAAAGTTATCAAGTTTTAAAGTTTATCAAGTTTTTTCAATTTATCAAGTTTCCAGTTCCTACTTTCAACTTTATGAACTTGATAACTTTGAACTTGATTTGATGAAATCAAATCGCTTTCCGATTAAATAATCTCTTCATCACGCCGCGCGTATTCGACTTTCGCTCGGCAGCATCATGAACTTGCTCTTTCGGATCAACCAGCTTCTTTTCCGGTCTGGCGTGCTCCAAATCTGTTTTCTTTTCGTCTTTAGTAGCTCGACGAGAAGGCCGATTCGGTGCCGGACTTTTCTTATTCTCTTTCTTCGGAGCCACCGGAATAACAAAACGGGCAACTTTTGGCGCGGCCATCTCTTCAATGATCAGCGTCACATGCGACATTCGTTTAAAAATCGAGGTTGCCCGACCCTGGGCACGCGGCAATGAGCGTTTTAAAACCGGTGCCGGATCTACAACCACCTGCTTAACCCGCAGCGAATCAACGCCAATTTGTTTGTTGTGTTTGACATTGGCCACCGCGCTATTTAACAACCGTAAAAGCGCATCAGCTGTGCGTTGCGGACGCAACATCAGCTGCGCCTGCGCCTCAATAATCGGCATGCCCTTTAGAGTATTGGCAATCAGCCGTACCTTGCGCGGCGAGATCATCAGATAATTTAGTTGTACTTTTTCTGTGTGCATATCTTGTTAGCTTATCAGCTGGTCAGCTTCTTAGCTTTTTAGGTTTTTGTATTCTGTGCTTCTCTGCTTTTTCTGACAAGCTGAAAAGCTGATTAAGCTATTTTTTTACTGCCCCGGCCGGCGCGGCCTGACTGGCCGCCTTCTTAGCCGCTTCAGTAGCCGAGGCAGCCGCTTCCAGCTGTTTAGTGAGCTTACCGCCATGTTTCGTAAAGTGCCTGGTTGGAGAAAATTCTCCTAATCGGTGGCCAACCATTTCTTCCTTAATCAAAACTTCAATATGTTTGCGGCCATTATGAACTCCGAACATGAAACCAACAAATTCAGGAGCAATAACTGAATGCCGGGCCCAGGTTTTAATCACCTTGCGATCACCCGACTTCAATAAACTGACCTTCTTAATCAGCTTCGGATCAACGAATGGACCTTTTTTAGAGGAGCGTGACATATTAGTTAGTTACAAGTTTTTCAAGTTACAAGTTGTAAAGTTGAGAATGGATCCTGTTTTGATTTTTCTTCACTTGACAAACTTGATGAACTTTTTACTTTTATCTTATTTTGGGCCGGCGTTGAATAATAAACTTATTCGACCACTTCTTCGGCAAACGAGTCTTGTGGCCACCGACAACCTTGCCCCACATTGTCTTCGGGCGCTTAGTTCCACGCGGCTGCGCACCCTCACCACCACCGTACGGGTGATCAACCGGGTTCATAGCGCTACCACGAACAGTCGGACGAATGCCCAGGTGACGGCTGCGGCCTGCCTTGCCCAAGTTGGTCAAGCTATAATCCGGATTAGAAACCGCGCCGATCGTAGCGTAACAATCAGATGGAACTCGGCGAACCTCTTTTGAAGCCAAACGCAAATCGGTCAAACCGGCATCAGAGCCAAGCACCTCGACATAACCGCCAGCCGAACGGGCCAGAGTCGCACCGCCGCCAGGACGAACCTCAACGGCAAAAACCTGATAGCCGATCGGAATATTTTTTAACTGTAAACGATTACCAATTTTAATCGGCGCGTTCGGAGCAGTAATAACCTCCTCGCCAACCTTCACATTCTGCGGAGTTAAAAGATAGCGCTGATCACCATCTTTATATACAACGAGTGATATAAAAGCGCTGCGGTAAGGATCATACTCAATCGTCGTGATTGTACCCGGGACATTGATTTTGTTCATCACAAAATCAATCATGCGATAAGACTTTTTCACCCCGCCGCCCTGGTGCCGCGTGGTAATCACGCCGCGATTGTTGCGGCCGGCCCGATCTTGAATTTTGCTGGTCAAAGACTTCTTCGGCTTATCACCGGAGAGCAATTTCTTATATTCAACGATCGTTCGCTGACGCATCGATGGACTTGTGGGATTGTAGGATTTCATAGTCAAATTTTCAATTTCTAATTTTCAATTTTTAAACAATTTAAAATTTAGAAATTATGCTGTCAGAATGTCCAGTTTCTCGCCCTTTTTCAAAGTTACTATCGCCTTTCGATATCCCGGTTTAGTGCCCATCGTCCGGCCATAGCGCTTCTCCTTCGGCTTAGCGTTAATCATCCGAACTTTCGCCACCTTCACTTTGTAGGTAGCCATAATGGCCTTCTTCACCTCCGGCGCCGTCGCTCCTGGAACAACCACAAAAACATACTGATTGCTTTCGGCGAGCAGCGAAGATTTTTCAGTGATGTGCGGATGTTTGATTAAAGTTTTGTCGGCCATAAATTTCAAAAATCTTCATTTTTACTTTATCGATCCAACCGCATCTTGTTCGATCAAGATATTTTTAGCTTTCATAACATCGTAAATGTTCAGCCCGTCAGCAGAAAGAATCTCAACATTCGAAACATTGCGCGCGGCTCGGCTGATACCGGTGTTCTTCATGTCGCGGATAAGCAAAGTCGAAGAGAGAGTGCGCTTGGTTTTAAGAAAAGTTTTGAGCATAGCGGAGACTTCTTTAGTCTTGCCGGTAGCTACAGTTAAAGCGTCTACAAATATCAAATTACCTTCGGCTAATTTTTTAGAAAGCGCAGAGTGCAAAGCCGCACGCAACATTTTTTTATTAATCTTCTGGCTAAAATCACGGGTCTTAACCGGGCCATGGCTTGCACCGCCACCCTTCCAAATTGGAGAACGGGTAGAACCATGCCGAGCGCGGCCAGTACCCTTCTGCTTCCATGGCTTTTTACCGCCACCACGCACCTCACCGCGTCCTTTGGCGTGCGCCCATGGCCGGCGAAGATTGGCCTGTTGCGCTAAAACAATCTGATGCACCAAATCAGCATTCCATTCCCGCGCAAAGATAGCGTCCGATATTTCTATCCCGCCGGTCTTTTCTCCTTTCATGTTGTAGAGATCCACATTCATAAATTTTCAATTTCTAATTTTCAATTTTCAAACAATGATTTAATTTCGGAATTTCTAAATTGAGAATTGTTTAGAAATTAGAAATTGATAATTAGAAATTACTTCATATTCTTATCTCCATCTCCCTTCCTACCGTGCCCGGCACGGAGCCATTTAACAAAACGACGCGCTTTTCCGTATCAACATCAAGTACCGGAATATTGCGCGAGGTAATACGGTCCATACCCATGCGCCCTGCCATGTGGCGACCCGGCAAAACACGCTGTGGAGTTGTGTTACCAATTGATCCTGGCGCGCGGTGACGATTTTTCTGACCATGCGTAGCCGGACCTCCTTTAAAGTGCCAGCGCTTCACACCACCCGCAAAACCCTTACCCTTGCTAATGCCAGAAACCATCACAGAGCTACCGACCTTAACAAGAGCAATGTCCGCTTTTTCGCCGAGCTTAATCGGCGTAACGCCGTACTGGCGTCCGTCCTTAAACATCTGCGTCATCTTCATTTTTTTACCAACAAGACGGGTCATATTTTTTAAACAAAAAAAGCCGAGACTAGCTCCGCTTCTCTAAGAGGCAGAAATACTAGTTTTTGTCACCCTGCGGGTGATCTCCCGAAGGGAGACAGGCATAGCTGCCTAAGGTACTAACCGTTGGGATAGTATACACGAGGAGTAATTTTTGGTCAAGCGGCTCTCCTGCCAGCAGACACAGAACTTACATTTTCCAGCCATTCGCTTGCCCTGCCGGCAGGCAGGGATGAGCCCTGCTGCAAAATTCAAATTCTGTGTCTGCTGATGCATAAATGTTTCGGGCCGCGCGTGTGCGCGGCCCGACTTGCTTCCTCCTCACTGTTCAACCCGAACCCGTGAAGGCAGATGCAGAATGCCGACGAAGAGAGACTGCACCTCTTTCTGATAGATGAGTCCTGGAGGCAGAGTCATCACGGATACACCAGAAACCTCTCCATGAAGGATCCTGCCCGGCAGCAGGATCTTGGCCGCACCCTTGAATCCATGGATCCTGATGCCAGCATCGGGATTTTCGTGAAACCTAGTCACGCAATATCCCTCAATCACCTCCAGCACAACCGATCCGCCCGCCTTGAACTCGCAGAGCGGCTGCCAGAGCATCGCACCCCGGCCCATCACCGTAGGGCGCCGTGGCTGATGACAGATGGCGCGCAAGGCAGATTCGGCATGGCGAATAGAACAGATCCGCCCATGCACAAGAGCATCAAGAAGTCGGTCATCTACCCGAAAGCCGTCGAAAACGAGCGGCATCTTCTGCCTCCTTCTGCGCAATTGGGCGCCCAATGACTCTAGTCTCTAGGAATTGAAAAGTCAAAATGAAATAAAAATTCAAAACGCAATAAAACTTAAGGGCGCCGTGACATGCGACCCTCGAGTCGCACGAGCGGCGCCCGTGCTGTTGAAAAAGATTCAGTTGTACTACGACTCGGGCAGAGGTCACTGTTGCCCGAAACGGCTACTCCGTGAGCTGGAGATGCTTGCCCGCAAAGCCGACGAACGACGCGTATTCCGGATCTTGCGTCTCGAAGGCGATGCGCAGCGCATCCGCCGCAGACAGGCGGTCTGTTTCCGGCATGGTGATGGATCGGCCTGCGACCAGTACCGCCGCCTGGTCCTTCCAGCCGCTGGAAAGTCCGGAGATGGCGATGATGTAGTCACCGACCCGGACGGCTCCGGCGTACATATTGCGGTCCGGATCACGACTCGGGTAGCTCGTCTCGTCCCGACGCCGATGCGTCCTCGTTACCTTCTCGGCGGCGTTGACCATGTACTGCCCAACCCGGTCGAAGATGTACTTGGGATGGGCGAATGTACCGTGCGGAACCACGATGTATCGCCCGGTCGGCCGGTGCAGGATGCTGACAGCGAAGCCGGTGCGGAGCGGGTCTACGGCCGGATTTCCGCAGTGTTCGACCGTTCCGAAGTGCTCGAGCGCCAAGTCCAGGACCAGAACCATCCTGGCATAGATGTCGAAAAGTCCCAGAGCCGCCAGCGTGTTGGGCGTAAGACTGATCGCGAGCTCCATTGAACCTACTCCTCCCCGAAGGGTTGCCTGGGCGCCATGCCCTATAGGTCTTATGCGTATACAAATAACACACTTCGAATAAAAAAGCAAATAATCACTAAAATCTTTGCCCCAAAACAGCACAAAATGATATACTGTAAAAGATGCAGTAGCCGAGTGGTTCAGGCGTCTGCCTGCAAAGCAGAATACGCGGGTTCAATTCCTGCCTGCATCTCCTTCAAACGATGAAAACACCAAAGGAATATATAATTGAGCAGCTGGAATCCTTGCGTGCCATAAAAATACCAGATGCGAACACAGCTACGCCGGAGGCTTTGATTGAACTCATCAAAAAAGCTGTTCTTTCGAAAAAATTCAGAAAGTACGGCGTGCAACCTGAGTATCTTCAGCATATCAATTCGGCTATCGCACTCAACATAAAAAGTAACAAACCAATACATTTTGATTTTCCTTTCGGTGCAAACAAGTTATGGCGCCTTGAAGAAAGTCCTGAACCAGACTGGGCTGAATTATTTAGCCTGGTTTATTTTCTAAAGTGGCTAAAACCAATCGCGGAAAACTATAAACCTGGCTTCTGTTTTGAATTTTGCTCCGATGACGTTGTTATAGAGATGCTCAATAATGTTCCAAAGACTGACACTGAATCCTATATTGCTGGCTTCCTTGAACTCATGGAGTTCATGAAAAAAATCCTGCCAGAAAATATGCAACTAGTATTTAGTCGCGTCGGTGATCGTTATACTGGAACAGGATTTGTTGATGAAATCAACGAAAAAATAGAAAAGATCAATAAGGAAAACGGCGGTGCGCTTCCGCAACTCACTGAGCAACAGAAAGGCAGCATTGAACTCAATGTTAAATTAAAATCTGGTCAAGATAATGACCCTTTCTGGAGAGAAAAAAATCAACTTCTACACAATGCATACCTCAGCCTCAGTCAAAAGCGTCCTTATTATCAGAAACCGGGAAGAATTACAGTATTCACAAATCCTATTAATAAAGTAATCGCCGTCGGCAGCACAAAAACATCAGTAGCAAAATTCTGGGCTGGCATTGGAGCGCTCAAAAAACGCGACGACAGTTTTATTGAAACCGTGCTTTCGCCCACACAGGCAGAAGCTGCACGGGTCTCATGGGAGCCAATTAACATCCCCGGATTAGAAGGCAAGAATTTCCAGAAGATAAGAATTGTTGACTAGAAACGTAAAAGCCGCCTTGCAGCGGCTTTTACTAATTGCTCTTTTCCCCTTTCCTTCTCCAATCACAAAGCGTGAAGTTGGTGTTTCTCGAGCAGCTATCGCAGCGCGACGGCGCGAGATGCAGGGCAATTTTTCAGCAGAAAAATATGACCCGGTGCTCGAAAATACCAACGAGCGCTACACCATTTTTATTTCTATGTCGACGCCAGCAGGAAGATTGAGCGTGCTAAGCGAAGAAATAATCTGCTGCGTTGGATGCAATATATCGATGAGCCGTTTATGGATGCGGAGCTCAAACTGCTCGCGCGAGTTCTTATCGATGAATGCTGAACGGTTGACTGTGAATTTTTTAAATTCAGTCGGCAGAGGAATCGGCCCGACTACTTTGGCCTCATGCTTCTTCGCGGCCTCAATGATCTGGCGACACGAAGTATCAATCAGCTTTGTGTCATACGCTTTGATACGCAGACGCAGCTTCTCCTTCGTTACAACCTCGGGCTTAGCAACCGTCTTGGCGGCGGCAGGGACCTTCACAGTCTTTTTTACAGTTGCAGCAGTCATATGATAAGGATCGTGTAACGCAGCGCGTATAGCGTATAGCGTTATTTCGTGATCTTGAGCACCACTCCGGCGCCGACCGTGCGACCACCTTCACGGATTGCAAAACGCATCTTGTCTTCAAGCGCAACTGGCGCAATGAGCTTCACATTGATTTTCACAGTGTCGCCCGGCATAACCATCTCCATTCCCTCCGGCAGAAATACCTCACCAGTAACATCGGTTGTTCGGATATAGAACTGCGGCTTGTATCCCTTGAAGAACGGAGTGTGACGGCCACCTTCCTCTTTTGAAAGAACATAGACCTCGGCTTCAAACTCGGTGTGCGGCGTAACAGTGCCCGGCTTGGCCAAAACCTGACCGCGATCAACATCCTCTTTCTTAATACCGCGGATAAGCAGTCCAACATTGTCGCCGGCCTGACCCGAGTCAAGCAGCTTATTAAACATTTCCACGCCGGTTACAACGGTCTTAACCGTCGGCTTCAAACCGATGATTTCCACCTCTTCGTTCACCTTAACGATGCCACGCTCGATACGGCCGGTAACAACGGTGCCGCGGCCTTCAATCGAGAAGATATCTTCGACGGCCATTAGGAATGGCTTGCTGACATCGCGAATCGGGTCCGGAATATAAGTGTCGAGGGCGTTAACCAGGTCAAGAATCGGTTTGCACTCCGGCGAATTAACATCCTTTGACTCGAGAGCTTTAATGGCGCTGCCGCGGATGATCGGAGTCTTGTCGCCGTCAAACTCATATTTCTTGAGCAGCTCGCGGACCTCGCTTTCGACGAGATCAATCAGCTCCGGGTCATCAACCAAATCAACTTTGTTCAAAAAGACAACCAGCTGCGGAACGCCGACTTGTTTGGCGAGCAAGATGTGCTCACGAGTCTGCGGCATCGGACCATCGGCGGCCGAGATAACCAGAATAGCACCGTCCATCTGTGCGGCACCGGTAATCATGTTCTTGATGTAGTCGGCGTGTCCCGGGCAGTCGATGTGCGCGTAGTGGCGCTTGTCGCTCTCGTACTCCATGTGGCTGACGGCGATTGTCACAATCTTTGAGTCGTCACGAACATTACCGCCCTTGGCAATATCGGCATAACTCTTTTCTTTAGCGAAACCTTTTAAAGAAAGCACATGCAAAAGAGCCGCGGAAAGAGTTGTCTTGCCGTGGTCGACATGCCCGATTGTGCCGACATTGACATGCGGCTTGCTACGAACGAACTTATCTTTTTCTGCCATACCTTTTACTTAAAAATTGTTTTATTTATTAATGAATGAGAACTGGCCGAGCCAGTCCTAAATGTTCAGTAATTATACGGACGGGCGGAAAATTGTCAATGGGCTGCATAAGGACATCTTCCTGTATGACACGGGGGCAAGTCCGATCATAGGGAGCACTAAAAGGTATCCGTGCTCATCTTGAGCGGACTTGCCCCCGCGTCATACCGAAAACCAACTTGGCAAGAATTAACTATTCTCCCGCTGGTGGCGGCGTAACTGGACCAGATGGCGGCTGCGGCGCAACGGTTATCGGCATAGAAACAAAATGGCGCTTGACCACGAAATAATAAATAATTGCGCCAACCCCGTTCCCGAGCAGGATAATAATTATCCAGAGCGGCTTATTTTCAATCGGGTGCTTTGCTGCGTGCACCAGCATCATGATCCAAAAAATAAAAAGTAAAATTCCGACAACTGCAAATATTAGCGGAATAATAAAAGCGACTGCGGCAAAACCCTTGACCGCATCGCCAAGCTCTCCGCAGGGAACCACCTCGCCGTTGACCCGGCAAACCGCGGCGGCGCGAGCGATAAAACTTTGTGCGATAAAACCGATACTCGACAGGACGCTCATAGAAAAAATACGCATATGATAAATAATTAATGTTCTTAACGGCTAATTTGAATATACAGTATTTCAGGGAAAGCAAAAAGCCCGCACTTTTTTAACCATCCCGTAGGGTGGGCCCGGTTAAAAAAGTGCGGGCTTTTTGCTTACTGATTACTGCCGCTTACCTTCGATGATCTCCTTCGTCACATTATTCGGAGCCGGCTCATACGCATAAAATTCCATCGTAAAGTTTCCGCGGCCCTGTGTCATCGAACGCAGCTTGGTCGCGTAACCAAACATTTCCGAAAGCGGCACAAACGCATCGATAACTTTCACCATCGGCCGGTCGCCCATTCCTTCAATGCGCCCACGCTTACTGCTAATGTCGCCGGTAATATCGCCCATGTATTCGGTCGGCACAATCACCTGCACCTTCATGATCGGCTCGAGAATAATCGGAGCCGCGGTCTTACAGGCGGCCTGAAAACCCATTGACGCGGCAATTTTAAATGCGGCTTCAGATGAGTCAACCTCGTGATAACTACCGTCGTACAGCGTCGCGCGCACATCAATTATTCTGTAACCGGCCTGGATGCCGCGGGTCAGCGCCTCTTCAATACCTTTTTCAACCGGTGCAATAAATTCTTTTGGAATTGAGCCACCTTTAATTTCGTCCACAAATTCAAAACCCGTACCACGCGGCAGCGGCTCAATGCGTAAGCGAACATGACCATACTGACCGCGGCCACCGGACTGCTTGATATACTTACCCTCTGCTTCCGATGCTTTCGTAATAGTTTCTTTATATGAAACCTGCGGACGGCCGACATTACTCTCCACGCCAAATTCCCTTTTCATGCGCTCCACCAAAACCTCCAGGTGTAATTCACCCATGCCGGCAATAATTGTCTCGCCGGTTTCAGCGTTACCGGAAACTCGGAAGGTCGGATCCTCATCAGCCAAACGGCGCAGTGCCATGCCCATCTTTTCCTGGTCGGCCTTGGTCTTCGGCTCAACACGAATAGAGATAACCGGCTCCGGGAAGATAATTTTTTCCAGAATAATCGGCTTCTCTTCAAAACAAAGAGTGTCGCCGGTAGTCGTATCTTTCATGCCAACCAGCGCTCCGATGTTGCCGGCTTCAATCTCCTCCAACTCTTCCCGTTCATTTGCGTGCATCCGCAAAATACGGCCAACGCGCTCGGTCTCCCCTTTGGTCGCGTTATAGACATAACTGCCGCGCTTGAGCGTGCCGGAATAAACCCGGAAGAAGGTCAGCGAACCGACAAACGGATCAGCCATAATCTTGAATGCCAGCGCTGAAAATGGCTCCTCATCAGATGGCTTGCGGAAAATTTCTGCATTTGTCTTTGGATCAATTCCTTTAACCGGCGGCAAATCCAGCGGACTCGGCAAATAATCAACCACTGCGTCGAGCACGAGTTGCACGCCTTTATTCTTCAAAGCCGAACCGGTATAAACCGGAATAATCTTAACAGCGAGCACGGCCTTTCGGAGTACGCGTTTCAAATCAGCCAAAGACGGCTCCTTGCCCTCTAAATAACTGCCCATTAACAGGTCGTCGTTCTCAACAATTTTTTCAACCAATTCCTTGTGGCGCTTTGAAACCTCTTCTGCCATGTCGGCCGGAATCGGAATCTCTTTAATCACATTGCCCTTGTCTCCCTCAAACTCATAGGCCTTTTGTGTCAGCAAATCGATAATACCGCTGAAATTTGCCTCACTACCGATCGGTAATTGGGCAGCAATTGCGCCAGGATTTAAACGATCTTTAATTGATTGCAAACTATTCTCAAAACTCGCGCCCATCCGGTCAAGTTTATTGATAAAACAAATACGCGGCACATTATATTCATCGGCATAGCGCCAGTTCGTTTCACTTTGAGGTTCAACGCCGGAAACTCCATCGAAGACAACGACTGCACCGTCCAGAACCCGAAGAGACCGCTTCACCTCAACGGTAAAGTCAATGTGTCCCGGCGTGTCGATCAAATTAAAACGATAGGCATTTGCATCTTTGTTTTTCGCCCGCTCCTCCTTGCTAATATATGTCGGAGTCCAAAAAGCGGTAGTCGCTGCCGAGGTAATCGTAATTCCGCGTTCGCGCTCCTGATCCATCCAGTCCATCACCGTGTCGCCCTCGTGCACCTCGCCGATTTTGTGGCTGACGCCGGTATAGTAAAGAACGCGTTCAGATGTGGTTGTCTTACCCGCATCAATGTGGGCCACGATACCGAAGTTACGAGTTCTTTCGAGAGGATACTGACGGGCCATAATTTCTAATTTTAAATTTCTAATTTCTAAACAATGATTAATTTCTAAATTCTCAAATTGTTTAAAAATTGAAAATTAGAAATTGAAAATTCATTTGCCAATTTTCTACCAAGAGAAATGCGCAAATGCTCTGTTTGCCTCCGCCATCCGGTGAACATCCTGCTTCTTTTTAATAGCGTTACCTTCATTTTTAGCAGCCAAAATAATTTCTTCGGCTAAACGCTTAGACATATCCTTGCCTTTCTTGGCGCGGGCGGCACCAATAATCCATCGGGTGGCCAGCAAAAATTTGCGATCCGGGCGTACCTCGCGCGGCACTTGGTAGTTAGCGCCACCAACGCGCTTGCTGGAAGTTTCAACTAACGGGGCAACATTCTCAAAAGCTCTTTGGAAGACAACGAGCGGTTCCTCTTTCGTCTGCTCTTTGATGAGATCAAAAGAATCATAAACAACTTTTTCCGCCACCGACTTTTTACCATCCCACATTAAGCAGTTGATAAAACGGCCAACGGAGACATTGCCAAATTTCAAATCCGGCTTGTGCTCTCTTTTATAGTTTCGCTTTTTGCGCATATAGATTCATTAATTTTCAATTTCTAATTTTCAATTTTCAAACAATGATTTAATTTCGGAATTTCTAAATTGAGAATTGTTTAGAAATTAGAAATTGAGAATTGAAAATTTTCTTTATTTTGCTTCCGCCTTCGGCGTCTTGGCTCCATAAGCCGACCGTTGCTGTTTGCGACCCTCAACGCCGGCAGTATCGAGTACGCCCCGGACAATGTGGTAGCGAACGCCCGGCAAGTCTTTCACGCGGCCACCGCGGATCATAACGACAGAGTGCTCCTGCAAATTGTGGCCCTCGCCAGGAATATAAGCGGTAACCTCCATGCCGTTTGTTAGTCGAACACGCGCCACCTTACGGATTGCAGAGTTTGGTTTCTTCGGAGTCGTAGTAAACACTTTTACGCAAACACCGCGCTTAAAAGGCGCAGGAATTTGCTTCGGAACATTCAATATATAGTTAAAGTAACGGTTCATCGCCGGCGATTTTGATTTAGTCGCGAGCGGCGATCTCCCCTTCTTTACGAGTTGTCGGATGGTAGGCATTTTTTGTACGTCATCCCGAAGCCGAGGGATCTCAGTCGTACTCGACTGTTACTCGGAGTCCGGTTTAATAATTTCAAAGCGAAAGCATATTCTCTCTGCTGTCAGCATGACACACAGTGATCTAGACTGTATCGCAAAAAGAATATAAAAATCCCTAACTGGGACTAGCTATAAGATACAGCATTCCACCTATGACTGTCAAACTAAGTTGCTTATACCGTAGTTCTGCAGAACTACGGTATAAGCAAGCTATAGAATCATTGCATCGGCATTGGCCCGAGCAGTAACCGATACAGCGCACTCATAACTGGATTTAAAAAATTTAAACCGGTAAAAATCAGGAAGATGAGAATGTAAAAACCATACCGCTGCAGGAAAATCTGCACCCTCTCCGTACCCCGCGGCAACAGAGAAAATAATACGCCCGAGCCATCAAGAGGCGGAATTGGCAAAAGATTAAAAACCGCCAGCGCGACATTGACCTGGACGATGATTACAACAAATAAGTACAAGCTGGCAGTGAATTCTGTAGCAAGACTGCCGAGTAAAATCCGGCTGACTAGCGCAAAGATAATCGCCATTGCTAAATTGCTGGCCGGTCCGGCCAGAGCAATCAGCCCCGCCGCCTTTTGCGGATTTTTCAAAAACCGCGGATCATATGGCACCGGCTTAGCCCAACCGAAAACTGGCGCGCCGACCAGCGCTAGCATGAGCGGAAATAAAATCGACCCGAATAAATCAATATGCGCCAGCGGGTTCAGCGTCAGTCGTCCGGCATCCTTTGCGGTTGTATCCCCGAGCCACAAGGCAACATAGCCATGCGAAATTTCGTGGATGATGACGGAAAATATGAGGACGATGACAAAAAAAATTGTGATCATGTTCTAGCTTTAGATTTTATCTCTACACACTTTAATATGAGCTGTTTAATCTCCTCTTCGGAAACTTTGGCCCCGCACCCTTTCTTAAGAATACTTAAATTATAATCTCCGGTCGGCACAGCAACTTTCTCAAAAAGTCCGTCAGGCCAGAGTCGATAACGAATACTCGCTGAATCAGCAAAATGCTTGATCGATATCTCTGCCGCTACGGCTATTTTGTCGACAGGAGCAAATGAAGTGCCCCTTCCCCAGAGAGGAAGTGGATTGTGATAAAACCGTAGAACCTCGCCAGCTAATTCATACTCTCCTGCTTTCCCTGCAGTAAAAAACTTACCCTTGTCGGCCAAATCAGTGATCAAATTTTCAAGCTCGAATAATGCTTTTTTAAAAGATGGTGAATATCCATACTCTTTCGTCCGAAAAGCAAAATAAAGATATATGGTAAAAAGCACCACAAACCCCAACACAATACTTAAAACGCTTATTAAACTTCCCATTATTTAAAATTCAACATTTAATTTACCTAGCTTACCACTATTAAACGGATGCTTGATCTCTTTCATCTCGGTCGCTAAATCTGCCCGGTCTAAAAATTCCTGCGGGGCATCACGACCGGTCAATATGACAATCTTATTGTCCTCTAATCCCTCTAATACCTCAAGTACCTGTTTTGGCTCTATTAATTTCAGTGCCACCGCCACATTCACCTCGTCCAAAATAACCATGTCATAAAAAGTAGCGAGTTTCGAGTCGCGAGTGGCGAGTACCTGCGCACAAAACGCTAACGCATTTTTTGCAGCTCGCACATGCTCCTCAAAAGGCAACTGATCCCCGAGGATGCCGACAAACCCAAGTCCCATCTTCTTCAGTTCAAACGATCCGACCCTCCCACTTGCAACTTGAAACTTGCTACTTGCAACTTGTATCTCATCCTCTCCCGACTTCCACGGCCCCTTAATAAACTGCACCATCAGAACGCGCTGCCCGCGCCCAACAGCCCGAACCGCCGCGCCAAGCGCTGCGGTTGTCTTTCCCTTGCCGTTTCCTGTAAACACTACAATCATGAATGATCAAGATATTGAGGTAATCCCTTTATTGACTTTATCATATCAACTGCCGCGACCGCTCCTTCGCCGACCGACTTGCCAACCTGATTAACACCACCGCGCGCCAGACCAGCCACCCAGACTCCAGTAACATTTGTTCGCCCATTTTCGTCGGCCTTCAAAAAATTTCCGCTCATCTCAAGCCCAAGTTTTTGCGCAAATGTCATTGACGAGGCAACGCCAAGTGCCACAAAGGTAATGGGCTCAACCTTTTCTACCCGTCGTATCTCAATAGGAATATTTTTCTCTTCCAATAATTTTCTGTATTCCAAAGAAAAATTGGCAGCCTGGGAGTGCGTAATAATTTTCTCAACCTTCACGCCCATGCCAGCAAGCTGGAGCGCCTCCTCGGCCGCTAAATTACTGTTGCCCAACACAATGACACTCTTTCCTTTATATAAAGGTCCGTCGCACAGCGCACAATAATGGACACCTTTGCCAACCAATTCCTTTTCGCCAGGAAGATTTGTTTTAATAAAATTTGCACCATGGGCGAGCAGGATTTTTTCTGCGAAAAAATCCTGCCGCTTTGCAGTTCGAACCAGAAATTGGTTAGTTGGTTGGCTGGTTAGTTGGTTAGTTGGTTCAAGATGCACAACTTCGCCAGACAAAAAAGTTACGCCTTGAGAAACCGCCTGCTCCTGCATCTGTTCTAACAACTCACGGCCAGAAATTCCCTTTGGGAATCCGGGATAATTCCATACCTCGGCCGCGTCAGCCAAACCACTTTGGGCCGGATCACCGATCACGAGCGTCTTGATATTTGCCCGCGCCAAAAAAGTCGCCGCGCTCCACGCTGCCGGCCCCGCCCCGACAATAATAACTTCATACTCAGAGCTCTGTTCCATATCAACGGATCAACTTACCGCGGCGCAGTGCATATGTAACATCCTTGCGCTCAATAACTGTCAACCAGTTATGTTTTTGTGCAGCGGCAAACAGCCGCGCGGTTGGATTAAAGCAAATAGGCAGATCAACAATCTCTAATATCTTGATATCTGATTCTGTATCGCCAACGCCGACCGAACCGCGACCGAGCGTAAAGCCATGTTGTTCTTGCAACCTACGGAGCGCCTCCTGCTTGTTCTCCGAGGCAACCCAGATATTCCCCTCGGTAAATTTACTGTCGCGAATTCGGTGTTGCGTGCCGATGTAATAATCAAACTTCCAGGCGCGTGCAAATTCACCGACAACTATTTGCGGCGAACCAGATATGGCAACGAGCAGATGCGTCTTACGCAAACGCCCAACCAGCGCCCGAGTATACCGGTAGACAATGTTACTCTGAACTTTCACAACCTCGCGCGCTAATCGCTGAATAGTCTTGGTCGGCACCCCCTTCACGAATTCGTTAAAACTATCTATAACTTCCTGCAAATAATCATCATATGTACCTTTGCGAGTTATCCAATTCCAATATCGCCTGTCCAGCTCTTTAGTAGCCGAACGAGGAATGATGCCCTCCTTAACCATCTTCCAATGCAACTCAACGAGCAGTGAGTTACGAAAGATGGTTCCGTCGATGTCAAAAATCGCAACTTTTGTTTTTTTCATAAAAGTTCGGCGGGAATGACTGCGCTGCCCTGACGCAAGATTACCACTTTCCCGCCCCTTATCTCAACAAGAGTAGAGGGCTTGCCGGAAAATTTGCCCACAGCATCTTCACCCTTCTTCGCAAAAGCTTCGAAGGGCAAGTAAAAGTCCATATTATCGCCAAAATACTTTTTCGCCTCTTCAATCGTCGTCGCCGGCGGTTGACCTTCCGGATTGGCACTTGGTGCAATCAGCGGCCCGGTCTCACGCAGCAATGTACGGAGCGATTCATCCGCCGGCAATCGAAAGGCCAGCGAATTCGTGCCGCGGTGCAGATATGAAAACTTCTGGTTTGTGCAGGGCAGGATGATGCTTACCGGCCCGGGCCAGAGGCGGTTAATCAGTTGGTCAGTTAGTCTGCCGACAGTAATTCCAAAAAGAGAAAGGTCAGAAATATCGGCGATTAAAATAATGCACGGCTTGGTCGGTGTGCGGCCTTTGAGTTGATAGACGCGCTCAACTGATTTTTCGTTAAGCGCCCGAGCAACAACACCGTATATAGTGTCCGTCGGTAATACGCCGACACCACCGGCTTTAAGAGACTTGACTATTAGTGAGAGTTGCATCGCGGTGATGTAAAATCATCTCGTTGTAAATTCCCAAAAATTCAATCAGTAAACTAACTACGATTGGCCCAATCAAAAATCCAACCGGCCCGAGAAGAGCGATGCCGCCAAGTACAGAAAGCAGAACCATCAGCGGATGAATCTTAGTGCCACGCTGAATAAGTTTTGGCCGCAATAAGTTGTCGATTATGTTCACGATAGTCAGACCCCAAATTAAAAGTCCGATAGTCGGGCCAGTGTGCCCAATCAGGAAAAGATAACCAGCGGCCGGCAAAATAACCAGAGCGGTGCCAATGCTCGGCACGAGCGCGGTCATAACTGCGACCGAACCCCAGATCGCCGGAGCCGGTACCCCGAAAATCCACATGCCTACTCCGGCTGCAAGTCCCTGAAGAACTGCAACGATCAGCGATCCGCCGACTACACTTTTAACCGCAACGCTAACCCGATTTGCAATTTCGTTATCATATTTATCCGAAAGCGGGCTAAGCGCAATAAATACTTTACGAATATGGTGCCCATCGCGCAGAAAATAATAAAAAGCTAGAAACCAGATAAAAAATCTAATGCTAAACTGGCCAAGCCGCATTGAAAAATTGCCGGCGTTACTAAGCACCCAACCAAAGGCCTCGTGTGCAAGCTGATCAAAATTTATAATCAGCGAGGTAATACCGGCATCCAACTTATCCCGAATTTGGAGTACGAAAGGACTCGTATTATCTGGCGCGGGCGGTAGCGGTGGCTGCTCTGTTTGATTCGCCAAACTCAATCTTGAGTACACAACAGTTGCCTCACGGAATACTTGCGTACCGAGCAGCGCAGACGGGATAAACAAAATCAAGCTGGCGATAAGCACAGTTAGTCCGGAGCATACTCCCGGAAATCGCCCCTTAAACTGCGTCATCAAGCGCTGATACATTGGGTAAAAAATGATTGCAAAGGTGGCGGCCAGAACCAGTGTATTCAAATAAGGCCGGAAAATGAAAAAACCAAGAACGGCAGTAATGCCAAAAATAACAAAGAAAAAAGAAAGTTGTAGTGTGCGATGAGTTAACATTCTCTCTATCATACCCCGAGATAAAGCCGGGCTGCAAGCGTAGCGGGGCGGCCAGCTGGCCGCCCCGCACAATTTATTTCGCCTTCAAGTCCATCTTCCTAATTCGTATACTCTTTGGCGTTACCTCCACAATTTCATCGTCAGAGATATATTCCAAAGAATCTTCAAGGGTCATGAGTGTCGGCGCCTCCAAAAATGCACCAATGCCCTCGTTCTTCGCACGGAAATTGGTAAGCTGCTTTTCACGGCCAACATGCACCCGCAAATCCATATCTTTAGCATTTTTACCAACCACCATACCAGCATAAATTTTCGTACCGGCAGCGATAAACAGCACGCCTCTGTCCTGCGCGAGCAGCAATCCATAATTCGTAGATTCTCCGGCCTCGGTGGCGATCAAAGATCCGTGCGGCAACTTAGTAATCTCTCCCTTCATCGGCTTGTACGCATCAAAAATCGTGTTCATGATGCCGAGCCCTTTCGTACGCGTCATAAAATCCGAGCGATATCCAATAAGTCCGCGCGTTGGAATTGAAAACTCCAACTTTGTAATCGGCCCGTCCTGATTCATGTGCCGCATCTCGCCGAGCCGCTGGCCAAAATCTTGAATAACGACACCAGTTGATTCGTTTGGCACCTCAATACTAACGAGCTCAAACGGCTCCATCTTTACGCCGTCAATTTCTTTAAAAATCACCTGCGGCTTACCAACGGCAAGTTCAAATCCCTCGCGCCGCATCTTTTCAATTAAAATTGCCAGGTGGAGTTCACCGCGGCCAGACATAATCCAGCGGTCGCTGTCCTCGGTCTCCTCCATCTTCAGCGCCACATCGGTTTCGGTCTCGCGCTCCAATCGCTCCTTAATATTGCGACTCGTGATGTACTGTCCCTCTTTACCAACAAACGGACTCTTGTTAACCATGAACACCGCCTTGATCGTCGGCTCGTCAATCTTAATCGGCGTAAGCGGGCGCGGATCATTAATGTCGGCAATCGTCTCGCCGATAGAAATATCCGGAATACCGGCAATGGCACAGATGTCGCCAGCCACCACCTCGGTCGCCTCTTTTCGATTCATGCCGTCAAAAATCATCACATTGGTCAGCTGCGCTTTTTTCATGACACCGGCGCGGTTGATGTGCATCACCTGCTGGTTTGGTTTCAAAGTTCCGGAATGAAGTCGGCCAATCGCCATCTTTCCTTTGTAGGTGTCATATGCCAGGTTGATGGTGATCATCTGGAGCGGCGCGGTCTCGTCAACAACTGGCGCCGGAATGTATTCTAAAATTTTATCAAACAGCGGCGTAACATCTTTCATCGTGGCGAGGTCGGCCACAAGCCCCGCCTTGCCGGCAAGACCCGAGGCATAGACAACCGGGAAATGCGCCTGTTCATCAGAGGCGCCCAAATCAATAAACAAACTAAAAGTCTCATCCAAAGTCCATTGACAACGCGCCGCTGGCTTATCAATTTTATTGACCACAACAATCGCCTTGTGCCCGGCCTCAATCGCCTTCTTCAAAACAAACTTTGTCTGCGGCATTGGGCCTTCTTTTGCGTCCACGAGCAAAATTACGCCGTCAACCATACTCATAATGCGCTCCACCTCACCGCCAAAATCAGCATGTCCCGGTGTGTCCACGATATTAATTTTGACGCCCTTGTAAGTAATCGCGGCATTTTTTGCCAAAATCGTAATGCCACGCTCGCGTTCAAGCTCGTTGTTGTCCATGATTAAATCACCATTGCCATTAACCTTCATGGTGAAATTGTCGGACTGCTTCAAAAGCGCGTCAACCAAGGTAGTTTTACCGTGGTCAACGTGAGCGATGATAGCGATGTTGCGAATGTTTGGTGACATAGTATTTTTATTCTCCCTTTTCTAAAGGGAGTACCGTACTCGGGGAGGGATTTCTAAATCCTCCGTCGCTTGCTAGCGCCACCTCCTTTAGGAAAGGAGGAATAGAAACACAAAAGCGCCGGATGGCGCCTCTGTAGCGTGCATATATAATACACTATTTATTCAGAGATAGCAAGAATGCGGCGGAACTAATTCCGAACTTCCTTAATCCATCCGGTATTTGAGAAATCTCTAAAGGGAATTTTCTCCTCTCCAACACCCGCCGCTCCGGTCTTTTCAACATACAAAAAAACGCCGGCCTGGTGAGGTTTTCTATCAATACCAAGGACCTTACGAGTGGTGCCGCTTTGACTAACGATCAAAGACCCCGGCTTAATGTCTAATCGGTCAATCTCCTGCAGACCAGACAAAGTTAAACCTGTAAATTCAAGACCCCCATCCATCCTTTCCAACAAATTGGGCGAGAGGTCTTCCTCTCGGCGACTATGCTCGTTCTCTGGTGAGGTCATAATTGGATTATTTGCGCAAGAATTTCACTTTTTAATTTCTACACCTCTAACCCCAACTTCTGCTCAATCGCCTTGATGCGCTTCTCATGATTTTGTAACAGCAATGACTCAACTCGAGTAATCTGATACTGTAAATCACCAAGCTCACGATGCACTCTCTTGAACTCATGGGCAACTTCATCAAAGCGAAAATCAACTCTCTCAAATTTAGAGCCAACCGCTTGGCTTAATTCTCCAATAGCAGTCAATATCTGAAAATTCGTTACCTCTTTATTTTTTCGCACAATTCCTTTTTTCATATTTCTACTATACCACGGCTCTAATTACTCCGTGTAGCTAAAAGCTCAACCTCAAACAAAAGTGTTGCGTTTGGTGGAATCACGCCACCGGCTCCGGCTGCGCCGTATCCAAGCTCCGGCGGGATTGTCAGCTTACGAACGCCGCCAACCTTCATGCCAGCAACACCCTCCTCCCAGCCCTTGATGACCATGCCCTGGCCAAGCGGAAACTGGAACGGCTCACCACGGTCGCGGGAACTGTCAAACTTTTTTCCATTTGTCAGCGTGCCAACATAATGCACCGTTACCAAATCGCCATTCTTCGCAACTGCGCCATCACCGATCTTTGTGTCTTCTATAATTAATCCGCTTGCCATAGTAATAGGTTTAGGGTTTGTAACGACTGTGCCAGAAATCACCGGCTGCTGCGCTACACTTGCCGGTTGCACTTGATCCACGGGAGCAGCTGCTGGCTTATACATGATCGCTCCAATAATGATAATAGCTGCGATGACAATAAAGATAGTGTATTTCATGAAAGTAACGAGTAAACGAGTAGTGAGTACGAGTTAAAACTAATATCAAAAAGAATACCAGATCAACTCATCCGGTCAAGCAACTTCTTTACCTCCCCAAGTTGTTCTTGGTTATGAATTGAAACCGTAAGCACTGGCTTCTTGAACCGCTTGAGCGCGGTCATGTGTTTTTTCAGCGTGGCAGCGTCAGCCAGATCGCTCTTGGTCAAAAAAATGTAACTCTCTTTTGCCGCAAGCAGCTTGTCATATTTTGAGAGCTCGCCACGCACTGCCTTATAGCCCGCACTAATATCAACCGAGTCGGCCGCAACGCAGTGAATCACAACTTTTGTTCGTTCAATATGTCGCAAAAATTTAAAGCCCAACCCCTTGCCAGCCGAGGCGCCCTCAATTAATCCCGGAATGTCAGCGATGATAATCGGCGTCGCCTTTTTCTGCTCCTCGTCGCTTGCCTTCAAAATTGCTGATGGGTAATACACGCCCAAATTTGGCTCAAGAGTTGTAAACGGATAGTTGGCCACGCGCGCGCCAGCTTTGGTCAGCTCATTGAGCAGAGACGACTTGCCGGCGTTTGGCAGCCCAATCAGCCCGATGTCGGCAATAATACGCAGTTCAAAATCAGCATCAAACTCCTCACCGGGTAACCCCGGTTGTGCAATCATCGGTGACGGATTGCGCGATGAACGGAACATAAAGTTTCCCTTGCCACCCTTGCCGCCCTTTGCAATTAAAATTCGCTCGCCAACTTTTGTGACTTCAAACTCTTTTTCGGTGATGCCGCCATGCAGTCCCCCTCCTAACTTTCTTGCAGAAAGTTTGGAGGGTAAACCGCCCTCGTGCACCCCCTGAAACGTGCCGCCCTCCTGCGGGTCGTGCTCCATTTGGTCGGCATTCGTAAGCCGCGCCCGAACCATCGTACCAATCGGAACTTTGAGAATAAGGTCTTCGCCTTTTCTACCCTCGCGATTTGCCTCGCCACCGCGAATGCCATCCTCAGCAAAAAAATCTTTTTTATAGCGATACTGCCTAAGCGCAGCTAAATCAGAAACGCCCTCAAGGTAAACCGAGCCGCCGTGCCCGCCATTTCCACCGGTTGGGCCCATGTTTCTAGGAATCGTGCTAAAGCAGACTTTACCGGCCCCTCCGTGTCCTGCTTTAATATGTAGTTTGACTTCGTCGGTTAACATGGAGCTAGTTAATTGGTTAGTCAGTTAGTTGGTCAGTTTGCAAGAAAAAGTAGTGAGTAGAAAATACCACAGAAAATCAAAAAAAACAATTTAAAAAAGAACACGGGCTCGGGGTGAATGTCCACCCCGAGCCCGGTCTTGCTACTTGATGATGGGGGTCAGGCCGACCACCACCTCTTCCGTTCAGTACGAACGACGAACATCTCGACCTGCTGACGGCGGGACGCCCAGTACTCCCGGCCCATCAGTTCGGCCAAGACCACATTCGGCTCTGCGTGGCTCGTGAAGAACGGCCGAAGGGCATCCAGAGAGAAGAACATCCTGCTCACTCTCCCCCGACGACCGAAGAACCTGCCAAACCAGTGCTCCTCCTGAATACGCCCCACGGCAGAGACGATATAGTGAATCGTTCGTCGTGCTTCCGCGATGAGCCGGTCGCGGTCGTTCGCTTCGTCATCGAAGTTCTTTCGGAGCTGGGCGATCTCGGCTTCGAGCCCGAGGATCTCGGGCAGCTTACCGCCATACAACTCGTAGGGCTTGATCTGACCGAGTCGGATGAGACGAAGCATCTCCCAGAGATGGGACTGCTTCCTGGCCGTGGCTCGGAGCTCATACTGCCTCCGACTTGCGTCCTGAAAATCCAGGACGCCCTTCGCGCTGGCATTCACATACCGCCCGCGCTCGCGCACCGGCTCCGCCGCGAAGACTGCGAAGAGCGTGGCGTGACTCACGAACGGCTTGAGGTCATAGGGCACTTCGCCCTCGTCCTCGAAGAGTGCGAACGGTCCTTCATCATCCTTTCCGAGCGGCTTCCCTTGATAGGAATAGGAGCCGCCGCCGCGCTCCGCACTTCGAAGGATCGGTCCGCCCTCTGCGAACGCCTCACGCCTGAAGAAAACGCGCATCTGGGCCATGGGCCCTCCTTAATTCCGCCGCCTTGAGTTGACCCGTGTTGAGTGGTCCCAACATCGGCTCTCGGTCAGCGAACATGATCAAACCGCGCACACGGCGGCTCGGTCATAAAAATAAATACCATGCTTTATGAAAATAGTCAAATTATCTCAATCACCTTCTCTCTGCTCGTCGCGCCGCTTAAAATCCGTATCGCGCCGAACGAAACCTTAAAATGCTCGGCCAGAATTTCAATGAGTCTGATATTCGCCGCACCATCAATCGGTTTTGCATTTACTTTGACTCTGTATGTGCCGGGTGCAATTTCAATAACCTCTGGCTTTTTTGAATTCGGCGTAACACGCACAGAAATTTTCATTGTATGTTCCCCTGTTTAGCGAGCGAGGGATTATTTATGGCTGCATGTTCGATCGCTTTTAAGAAGGGTTCGGTTGCGGCGGGGTCATAGGCGGCAGTAAAAGGTATCCCTGCCGCTCTTGACCCCGCCGCAACCGAATGTTTAAAAGCTTTTCCGAATATGCGCCATTGAGTACCCGAGCGAGCCGCCTGTTTTCTTCCCCGGATTAAAAATCCCCAGCGGATCAAAAATCTTTTTTGTCTGCTCAAATAACGCGATAACCTCCGGCCCATACATTTTTTCCAAATACGGCGTGCGGATAAGCCCATCGTTATGTTCTGCCGTAATAGTCCCCTTGTACTCAAGCACCAGGTTGTACACTTCATCAGACAACTTTGGGATGATGGCGCGTTCGTTTGGATCCTCCATTTTCAGCATCGGGAAAATATGAAAATTACCGTCTCCGGGATGACCCGCCATTCCGTAGCTAAAATGATATTTGTCTAAAATTGCCTGCAGTTTTGGCAAAAACTCCGGCAACTTTTCAGCGAGCACCGCAAAATCATCAATACACGGCGCGCTGTGACGATCCTTCACTTTGTTGCGCATCAAACTAAAACTCTCACGACGAATCACCCAGAACTGACGCTCCTCCTCCTCACTCGCCGTAATACGAATTTTCACGCCAAACTTCTTCATCGGCTCTGCCGACTCATGGATTCGCGCATGCAAATCTTTCAGATCGTCCCCGGTAAACTCGGCCATAATCACCATTTTGGGCATGCCCCCGGTCAAAAACATCCAAAATTCCGGGAATAAATGCCAAGCCATTACTAACATATTTTTGGGCTTCAAAATCTTCAGAAGATCGGGGAAAAACCTCATCGCCAGCTTGAGCGTGTTGTCATCGTATGATTCAATCGTCTCCGGAGCATGCTTTTTTAGTTCAACGATGATATTGCCAAGGTCTTTCATGTGCCGCGGCCGCAAAAAAAGCACCAACAACTTGGAAAATTTCTTCTTTGGAACTAGTCGGAATTTAATCTGCGTAATAATACCGAGTGTACCCTGTGAACCAACGAAAAGTTTACAAAGATCAAATTTTGAATCCGCGCCTGCGGCGGGATCTTCGGGTCTGCCAAAAGCAGGCCCTACGACATTCCACAAATAATATCCGGCGGAGTTTTTTGTAACATTCGGTTTTGCATCAGTTATCAGTTTTCGGTTGTCAGTGATCAGTGTATAAAGTTTTTTATAGACCCCTCCCTCAAAAGTTGGCTCGGCCATCTTCGCCTCAAGCTCTGACTCCGTCAACGGCTTAATCGTGTACTCGTTCCCGTCAGCAAGAACAACCTTGAGTTCCAATAAATAATTTTCAGTCTTGCCGTACGCCGGCGTTTTTTCACCACCGGCATTGTTGGCAACCATCCCGCCGACCGTACACAGACCTTTTGAAGCCGGATAGCTCGGCATCATCAAATCGCGCCGGTCAGTTTCTTTTTCAAAATCGCGATAATATGCGCCCGGCTCGACAACGGCAAATCCTCCCTGCTTGTCCGGATCAATTTGAACATCCTGAACTTGATTAAAATGCGCCGTCATATCCAGGATGATTGATTCAGAGAGCGGCCCACCGCTCATGTCTGTGCCGGCCGATCGAGCAGTCAGTGAAACATTTTTATTTTGTCCGCGCTGCTCGTTTGCAAATTTCACTAGAGCTTGAATATCTTGGGCATCTTTTGGCGCAACTACCAGCTGCGGACGAACTTCAAAAATACTCGCATCGTGGCTGTATTTTGTAAGTGCCGACTCATCTTCGAACACCTCGCCTTTGATAATTTTTTTAACTTCTTCGGAAAACGACATGCGAGTAATGATAACACAAAACAGAAGAATGAACTGGTGCCGTCGATTTTTGCGATTACGCAAAAATGCACCTTGCGTATTCAAGGTGCATTTTCTAGTTTCTTAATCAGTCCAAAGACCGATAAAGACTACATCCGGCCAAAGCCGCCGCCAGTTCGAGGAGCCATCGGGCGGGCCTCGTTAACTGTGAGCGGGCGACCATCCATGTCCTTACCGTTAAACGTCTCGATCGCCTTATCAGCGTCCGCGTCGTTTTCGAACTCAACGAAACCAAAGCCCTTGCTGCGGCCGCTCATCTTGTCGATGATAACCGTAGCTGAAGCAACTGCGCCGGCTGCCGCAAACATAGTGCGGAGGTCGTCGCTGGTCGTTGAGTAAGGAAGGTTCCCTACATACAACTTCTTCATTTCTTGTAAAACAAATTTCTAGATTCTTACCGTAGAAAGACCTTCCCTGGTAACCATCCACTCGAAAGTGGAATACGATCGGAGACCAAAGATACCTACGTGCAATTTGATACTAGCATGCTTGCCAAATTCCGTCAAGTGTTGTAAAGCTAAAATAGCCCAACGGTTTTTGGTTTTGTGATTTTCTTGGGTGCTGATTTCTCTGACTCGGTTACCGATTCGCGCCTCGTCGCGGCGGGAAAATTTGCACTTTTTAATTCCACCCGCTTTACCGCAAATCGGTAGCGACAATAATCACACTCTTCGTTGGCTTCCGGAATCTCATCGCTCATTAGGCATTCTTTTATTTTAATTAAAGTCGGCTCCACCCACGGCGTGTCCCCTTCGTACGGAATTAGTTTCACGCTGAATTCTAGTTTTCCATCAAAGGCCTCGGCATCTAACTTGCCATTTACATACACAAAATATCCGGTTGGAGAAACTTTAAATCCATTTTTCCGAAACAGCCATTGATACACCTCCATCTGCCGCTTATATCCATTTTGCCACTCTGCATCCAAACTAACCTCCCCGGCTTTGGCCGTTGCCTTGTAGTCAACAATAATCAGTTCGCCGGCCGGATTAACCCAGACATCATCCACTCCGCCCGTAACATTAAAATTTGTGGCCGGGTGCACATAGGTAATGCCGCGGCGCAGCGAGTCGCGCCACTCGTCCATTTTTTCGTGGGCGAAAGGAATAGCGTCCAGGCCGTATGATTTCATAAACGGATGCGCCGTCTGCGCGGCACGGTGTCCATCAAATTCTTTTTTAAGAAGCGCATCAACAGCCGAGTTCAACGAAAAAGGATACCCTGGCGGGCGGCCGATGCCCATACGACGATCAATATAAAAACAGCGCTGACACTCTAAAAATAAATCAATCTTGCTACGGCTCAAGCGAAACGGCTGCGTGCTCTTTGGATCAAAACAATACGAAGCTGATTTTTGCGGATTATAGTATTTGGACATGAAGCTAACTATAAACGAGTATGCGGTAAAAAGAAATTGACAAGACATCTAAAAAGATAGAGGGTAAGATTAACGAGATTGAAATCTCGTTAGGCACGCCCTGATAACGATGGGCACAAGCTCTGAAAGGAGCGGCTGATGTCGAGCATTGTCGACGACTTCCTGGGGTACATGAACCTGCTTCACACGCAAGAGGGCGGCCGGGGGGCGAAGACCGTTTTCTCCACCCCCATCGAACTGATCGTGCTGGGAAACCTGGGAAGAGCAAGTTCGCCGGAGCAGGCGGTGGACATCGTCATCGACGAGATGGCCAAACAGTCCGGAGAGTTTGCCGCAAAGTCCCGGATCGCGACGGCGCTCATGCAGTCAGTGATGCACCCAACCAAGGGCAACCCCGTCCTGCGCGGCTGCATGAACCGGGTGAATCACCTCAAGCATGGCGGCGTGGCCGGTGTGCTGATCGGTCTCATGATCGCCTACCGCCGGTCGTATGGTGCAGTAACCTTCTGTGAAGATGACCTCAAGGCGCTCATCTTGTCACTGATCTACGCGCCAAACGACTCGGCGAATTGGCAAGAAGAGGAAGAGGGCGCCAGAGCCATGGACGCCGCCATCAAGGGGTTCGTGGAATATACAGAGGAGGGTCTCCACTCCGCTGCACGGATCATTATGCTCTACGAGCTGGCCCGCGAGATCGTCAGCCGAGAGAACGAGCGGCGCAACCGTGTCGGCCAAGTCTTCGTAGAGAAGCTCTCGCATCGCCTGCTCAATCGCCTAAATGTGCCGCAGCGGTTCAGGATGCTCGTGGGCGAGTTCGAGAAGATGATGTAGAATCAGCAGCCGCACCTCCGCGCGGCGCTCGCAAGAGCGCCGCGCGGAATCATTTTCAAAATCCTCACTTAACAATTAGTCAGAATTGTTAAGTAGAATTCTATTCTAATTTTTCCGCCCGCACCCCTACCAGTCGAATTTTTTTATGTTTCGGATTTTCGCGACTGTCTAAAAATGGCAGTAGTAGCTTCAGCGCCTCTGTTTCTAAAACGGTTTTCTCATCACTTGTCTCTTCCAGTGTATGCGAGCGGGTCTGCGTTTGAAAATCAGAAAAACGCACAACAATGCTCACTGTTTTAAACCGTTTCGCGCTCTTTTTAAGTTGCTTCGCAACTTCTTCGGAGAGCGCGCGAAACGTCCCGAGTATCTCCGAGGGATCTAGCGTATCTTTATCAAAGGTCGTTTCACTACCGCTGCTTTTTTGCTCGCGACTTGTTTCAAGGGGTGAATCATCAATGCCGCGCGCCTGCTTATACATTGACTCGCCGTGCTTTACACCAAAATGAGCAATTAAATCGCCCTTTGTCTTTTGCCGCAACTGTTTCACAGTCTCTACCCCAATCTCTTGAAGCCCGGCACCCGTCTTCGGCCCAATCCCGCGTAGCTCACGCACAGAGAGCGGATCTAAAAATTCCTGAACTGCTTCGCGGACAACAGTCAGCCCGTGCGGCTTCTGCCGACCAGCCGCAATCTTCGCGATTAATTTATTAGGCCCAATGCCAATTGAACAACTCAACTGAAAATCTTTTTGAACTTTATCTTGTATCTCGCGCGCAATCTTCTCTGCATCCTCCCACTTGCCTACTTGTTTACTCGTGCCACTTGTGTCTATTATTTCCAGATAACACTCATCAATACTCGCCGGCTCCATGGCATCGCCTAGCGTACCGATATAAGTAAAAATTTCGTGTGAAATCGCGGAATACTTTTTTATATTCGGCTCAAAGAAAACTACCTCCGGCCGTCCGGCCTTTTTTGCCTGCTGACTCAATTCCCAGGCACGGCTAATCGGCAGCGCACTTTTAATGCCATACTTTCGCGCCGCATAATTTGCAGTTGAGACAACGCCGCGCCCCTTCCCGTTCGCCGGATCTGCGCCAACTACAATTGGCATGCCCTTAATCCGCGGATGATCCCGCTCCTCAACTGAGGCAAAAAACGCATCCATGTCTATATGAAGAACAACTCTACTCATAGATTAAGAATTATTAGTATACTCCAAAAATTTGAAGCGGGTCCCCGTGGGGACCCGCCGTGCTACCAATGATCCAAGACCTCAATTCCCGCGCCGAGAGCGACCGTGCCCCGGGCCTGCGGATCCTGCAGCCCGAGTGCGATCGCCAGAGCCGCGATGCGATGCGACCCCAGATTGCCGGGATACTCCGGAAGCAGACGCTCCATCCTCTCGACGAGCACTTTCACGAGCCGACTGGACTGCACCCAGTCCACCGCACCTGTAGTCGGGTTGACATTCGGGAGCTCGCACCGACCGCGACGCTTGATCACGACAAGCGTGATCCAATCGCCGCGGACCGTCTTGATGCGGATACGCTTCCAGGTGTCCTCCTCGAATGCGTCGATACCGTCCACCACGAGCGTCGGGCGAATCCGCTTGATGAGCGCGAGCAGCTCTACATCCTTGAGCCCTGCGGCGGTGGCGACGGCGCGGAGCGACTCCACCGAAACGATCGTGAACGGCCAACCATCCTGGCAGGCAATCGACGACTTGACCTCCGCGTGAGTCCACTTCGTCTGACGATCACGCGCGTAGTCACGAATCAGCAGCCGGCAGGGCTCCCCGGCGAAAGCAGTCACGAATGCAGCCGCTCGATCTCCCGCATCAAGACACGGGATTTGATCGCCGTTGAAGATACCCTCCACGCCCGCCAGCTCCGCCCTCCTGAAGTCAGCGGTAAAGCTCTGCGTGGATGGAAGAACCAGATCCACAGAGATGACTCGCGCGCCGAGCTGGCACGCAGAATGAAGCAGCGCCAACCGCGGGCACTCCCGCTGCGTGAGCATCTGCCCGTCGCGGCGCAGGATCGCAAGATCGTGACTGCCGGCAAGCCCGCTCCGGCACAACTCGCCGGTCTGAACCGCAGACATGGCCCCGCTCTTGAGGGCCGAATACATGATATATGCAAGACGCGGCATCCGTCCTCCTCTCCCTTGCGGGTGTTTGTGCCGTGCCATTACCCTGCCACACCTAACCCACCATAGTCAAAATTTATCGCACGATTGGAATCTTTCTGACAATCAAATACCCAACAACGATGAAAATTGTCAGCACGAGCATCGCGAGTTGATATCGTACGGCGCCGGCATAGGCAAAGACGGTGACAATAATTCCCCAACTCAGCGGACTCATAAATGTTGAGAAGCGTTCGGCAAGCGCATAATAACTAAAGGCATGATTAAGTTGCTCATTTGGCACAAGCGCCGCCATGACGGCACGGCAGACTGCCCAGGTCGCACCATACAAAAATCCCATAATAATCACAAATACTGAAAACCAAATAATATTCGTTGTTGCAGCAAGAATCGGAAAAATGGAGATCCAGCAGCCAAGGATAAAAAGTAATGTTTTTTTAAGCCCAACCTTGTCGGCGATCCATCCGCCAAGTCCACCGCCCAGCGCCGAGGTAAGTAAAATTCCCACAAGAAGCAATGACTTAAATAAATCGCTCACATGGAATACCTGCTCAAGATAAATTGGAAAATTATTAGCAGAGGTCAAAAGTGCATCGTTAAATAAGAAAAAAGCAAGTAGGTATCTCCCCACTCCAGGAATTTTAATCAGCTCTTTAAAGCGGGCGATAATACCGCGGTACTCCCGCGTAAGCTTGATGGTTTTGGGTCGGCGCACAGTTTTCTCGCGATACCAGAGCATGAGCGGCAATGCGAAAATAAGCATCAAAATAACTGATGGCAAGAGCGTCTGCGTCCGCCCCGGGGTTCCAAAAAGAACCCAGGCGCCGGAGGCAAAGGCGACAACGGCAAAAATACCAATGACCTGGCCAAACCAATTCGCGAACTGGCCAATGCCCGAGGCAAACCCCTGTTTCTCGGGCGGCGCGATATCAGGTAGGAGTGCGTCATAAAACACGAGCGAAAATTGATACGCATAAATACCGATGAGATACGCAATGGCGGAATAAAGCACGGCACTTGAAGACTCCGCAAACATCGCGATAACGGCGGCGATGCCAAGCGCAAAAATCTGTACAATACTAGACCAGAAAATAAACGGCTTCCGCACATTAATATGGTCGGCAAGGATACCGGCAATCGGGGTACTGAACAAAAGTAAAACCGAGGAGCCGAAGAAGATCATGTTGTACCAAAAGTCGCTGACCCCGTGCTCAATGACTAACCACTGCGAAAAATACAAAAAGAACACAACATTCGGAATAGAATTCGCAAAATCGTACAACGACCAAAGAAATACCTTTCTCTTATCCATGGTGCCAATAATCTTACTTTACAATTCGGTTAAATTGTAAAGTAAGATTATTTGAGAAAAAAATCAACGACCTTTCGAATATCAACTGGCATTTTTGGATTCAACGAATAAAAAACATGGCCATCCTTACCAATTTCATTAAGAATATATAAATTACTCAAAATCCGCAGGTGGCGGGAAGTACCGGCAAGTGTCACATGAATATGCGACGCAATGGTAGTAACATGCCGCTCCGTATTATCAGAAAGCAATTTCAGAATAGCCAGTCGGTTTATATTCGCGAGTGCTTTAAAAATTTGAGTCCATCGCTTCATGAAATTATTGAACTAGTATACCATGCCCCCCTCCCGCAGCACTTTACAATTCGGTTAAATTGTAAAGTAAGGTCATAGAGAGAAAATGGATTTAATTTGATGAGCAGCGTCGGCTGCGGATAAATGCTCAATATTTATGCGCAGATACCGCTCCGGAAATGGAAACTGTCCGAGCGTGCTATTTAGCTGGTATTTTGTCTCCCACTCTACAATATTTTTCTCAATCGCCTGCACATTGTGCGGATCTTTATGCTTCAAGCGATTCTCACTTTTATTGCGCACAAGCCGCACCTCAAGCGGCGCCTCAAGTTCAACAAAATACACGGTGCCGCCGTGCCCTTCAACCTTCGTCTTAATCTGCCGCATCTCATCAGTATCGCCTGGCACACTAAAATCCCACGCAACCGAAAAAGCTAGATTCACTTTATTTTTCGCCGCCTCTTCAATCATGCTGTGGCGAAACTGCTTCGTGAGCCGCGCAAACGGCTCGCTGCCAAATTCAAAAAATTTGGTCAGGAGGTCAATCGTCATGTGGTTATGAAACACCTTGATGTCGGTGATTTTCGCCAGCTCCTGCGCAACGGTCATTTTGCCAACAGCCGGCGGGCCAAAAATGATTACCAAATTCATATAATTAATTATCTAAATAATAAAATTCCGGCTTTTTATTCAGCTTCAAAAAATCAGCATTAAACCGATGATAAAATATCTCTGACAGCTCATCAAATGGTTTTTCTTCTTCATGGCCGGCCTTAATCCAATCCTTCTTAGCCAAATAGAAAATAGCCGCGACTTCTTCTAGTGTGTATTCAGACAATGTTTCTAAATACCGGTAAAAATTCTTATCAAACACAAAGTCAACGAAGCTCGCGGTAAAATTCTTCCGTAATCGCTCGCCGAATCCGAAAATAGTCACTTTCAGAACCTCTTTCTTAAGAAAATGATTCTCAAATCGCTCAATGCTATCGCGCAAGTTATCAAGCAAGACCCGATACTCGGGGGATTTACTCAAAAACTCCCAATACTGCACATCCCACTTTGCCGGATTTTTTGATTGCTTGATGAGCGACTGAATAAACGCATGCTTCGGCGCAAACTTCTCCCGCGCCCGAACCTGCTGCTTTTCTAAAAGCGCGGCATCTTTAATTCGATCAAATTTCTTACCAGACAACACAAAATTATTCGTTCCGGTAATTTCATCCGCCAAAATAAAAACCTTTTTATTAGGCAGTTTATCTAGATGCGCAAAATATGCCTGAATTTTCTTTTCGGAATATAATCGTTCAAATATGCCGATTCCCATCCAAATAGTCTGCTTTTCTGTCATTTCTCGATGATAGCACCGGCCGAAAAACTTTGCACTATTCAAACTTATACCCCTCCCACGAATTTACTGTTTTTACAAATCCTTTATTGCAGAAAAATTGAATACATTTTTTAAATACCTCCTTTTGAACTGCAATATTGCCGGTCGCGATAATCAACTCAATCTTTTTCAAAAACTCATCGGTCGTAAACGGCAAATCAGCAATCGGATACTTTTCTAACTCCCAGCGCAAAAATTTATTGTACGGACGAATACGATTTTCTGAACCAAAAAGCGCGGTCAGGAGCCATGGCAGCGACTCACAGCCATCAAGGCGCGCAGATAACGCATTACCATCGCGAAAATTTTTGATTGCGCGATAAACCAAATTCATATATCCGCCGATATTATTCTCAACAAGCTCCCGCTCTTTCCCCGGCGGGATGACTCCTTTTTCATCAATAATCTTCTGTAGCTCCCCCGCCTTATCAAAAACTGCTTTGTTATGAGCAAATGTATAACGATTCCATTGCTCCGGGCCTCCCCACGCTGCGTGCGCGCGAAACTCATCTAGGGTCATTGGATTAATAGAATCAATAATGTCTTTTTCCTCGTACTTTTTATACTTTCCCTTTGCCGCAGCCGTATCAGTGGCGATGAGCTCAACATCATAATCTGACTGCTCCGTAAACTGCCCCTTGCCCCGGCCGCCAGCAAGAATAAGTCCCAGAATATTTGGATCCTGCTGCGCCTCTACAACCAACGCGGCGTATTTTTGATCTTTGATCATAGCAACTATGAATTCATTAAGCTATGAATGACCGCAGCTCGCAATAGCGGCAATTTTTATCATCACATTTTTTCTCCCAAAATTTCAAATTGAGAATCTCGTCAGCAACGCTTCCAATATCTTTGCGGAGCTGCGATACCTCTTTGGCATCAATCACAAACTGCTCTTTGTGATACCGGCCTTTTTCGTCGGGCTCCACAAAATCAATCTCGCCGGTTTTCATCTTGTACTTACCATTCTTATATAAAGAAAGTAGCAATGAATAGAATACAAGTTGGCGGCGATAGTTCCCGTTCGCATCTTTTGTTTTACCCTCCAGCTCGGCGCGGCTTTTCGGTTTGCCGGTTTTATAGTCAACGACATTCACGGGGAGAGTGTGCAGTTGGTAGTGAGTAGTTGGTAGAAGATCAATACGATCTATTTTACCGTTGAGAACGACATTCTTCGTCAGCTGCACGCCAGGGATATTAAACTCCGGCAAAACTTTTTTACCCCATGTTTTATAGTACTGGTTGAAATATCCCGAGAGTGCCTTCTCTCCCTTTGCTAGTGATTCGTCGTACTCACCTTTTGCAAACGGTTGCTTTTTGAGCGCGTCCTTAAATGCATCCAGTAACGCTTTCTTGGTTCGTTTTGACGAATTGAAAAACACTTCAAGCGCCTCGTGCACGGCGCTTCCATACATCATGTGCTTATTCTTATGCTCCGGAATACGCAATAAATTAACAAAGAAATATTTCCACGGGCAGTCTAAATAATTGTTAAGATGCGTAACCGAAAGACCGCGCTCCAGGAATAGCTCACTGACAAACTCTTTTTCTTTGATCCTATGCTGCCCGGCAGTTGGCTTTTGGTAAATAAGCTGCGGCATAGTTACTAAATCTCCCTCATACGACTCAACGCTCACCTGTTCAATAAGTTCTGATTTAATGTCAGCCACAAACTCGCTTGGCAGCTGCTCCTTACCACTTGCTGCTGCCTCGGCATAACTAATCACTACCTCTTTGCGGGCACGGGTCAAAGCAACATAGAAAAGGTTGCGATCGTCGTCGGAGTCGGATGGGGCGAGATCCCTCGGCTTCGGGATGACGGAGGGAGAGTAGATACTACGAGGCAGCTTGAGCATCTCCACTTTCCGCTTATTCCCCCAATGGCCATCTACCGCCCCGATAATATAGACATAATCAAACTCCTGCCCTTTGCTGGCGTGCGCGGTCATGAGCCGAACGCGGCCAATCTGGCGATGGGCGGCGGGTACTCGTTTAATTAGTAACTCGTGCTCATCCAGCATATCTAAGTACTCAACAAATTCCTGGAGCACAAGCGATCCTCTTTGTTCGGTTAAATCCTTAAGCTCGTCAAAAAATACATTTAATTTATGCAAAATATCTACGCCGTTTTGTTTTGAAAGAATATGCGCCAAAAAACCGCTCTCTTGCACCGCAATCTCAAAGACCTCGCCAGCGCCGTGATACTGCGCCGCACTTCGCCAGCGGGAAAGATTTTCGTAGAGTTTTAGGAATGGCTGCGGATTTTCTACTCCGGCTGCTTTCAGGAGTTGCGGGGATTTTAGGACATCATAAATGGAAAGTGGGCGGGTGGGATGCGGAGATGGATTGCTTCGAGTACTCGCAATGACAGACTGGGGCCGAGGGCGGCGCGCATACGCAATCACTCGGTGGGCGTCGAGAGCATCAATTCCCAGAAAATCAGCATAGAGTAAGACGGCCAAAAACTCGTGATTGCCAAACTTGGCGATTGCAGTCAAAAGTGTGCGCAATTTTTTTATCTCCGGATCATCAAAAATGTTTTGCGCAGATTCAATGGTAAACGGAATATTCAACCGCTCCAGCATCATGGCGATAGGCAGCACATCTTTGTTATTGCGATACAGCACTGCAATCTCGTGCGGGCTCACGCCAGAGGCCAACCTCTCGCTAACATGTTTAGCGACGAAATATTGTTCGGCGACATCACTGGAAAGCGCAGCGGTCAAAATCTCTCGCTTCGGATGGTCTGCGCGGGCGATCAGCTTGATTTCGTCCACTCTCGTAATGGAATGTGCGGCGTCCAGGATATGTTGTGTGCTGCGATAGTTGTCGGTTAGCTCAATCAACTTCGCGCGCGGATACAATTTCTTAAAGTACAAAAAGTTTTCCAGTGAGGCACCCTGGAAACGGTAAATCGCCTGCTTGGCATCACCGACCACAAACAAATTCGGGTCTTTGTGAAAACTCATGATGAGCTCCAGCAACTTATTCTGCGCGTTGTTGGTGTCCTGATGCTCGTCAACTAGCACATATTGATACTTTTCCTGCAACTCAAATAATAAGCCAAAACGCACCCCCTCCTTACTTCCCAGAACCTTAACCGCCTCCATGATCATGTCAGTGTAGTCATACCGTTTCTGTTTAGTAAGCGCCTGCTGATATGCCTCGTAAATCTGCGCAAGTTCAATATTCTTCTGCGCGTGCTTTATTGCTCGCGCGTACTCGCCCTTGAGCCGCCCCTTAAATTTGCCTTTTGCGTGATACGCCTCGGGATCATTCTCGGCATCTTTTAGTTCCTGCTTAGCAATTTTTGCAAACTGCTCCGGCGAAATATTTTCGCGCTTTAACTCGTCAATCGCCTTAGCAATGTCCTTTACGTAGAACAATGGCTCACCAAACGGTTTCAAAATTGGCGCTTTGCGCTTTGCGATTTGCGCTTCTAACACCTTCATTTGATCCACCTCCGTCATCGGCGTAGAGCCGATAATCCGCGGAAAGCTCTCGGGGTGCTCACGGATGATGTTATTGCAGAATGCGTGAAAGGTTGTGATCGTTACACCATACGCCTCGCTGCCAATGAGCTCGGCCAGCCGCTTGCGCATCGCTGCAACGCCCGACTCGGTGAAAGTGATCGCCAGAATATTCTCCGGCTCGACTTGAGCCGTCTTTAAAATGTTAGCAATCCGCAGCGTCAAAATCTGCGTCTTGCCCGTGCCCGGTCCCGCCACAACCATCACCGGCCCCTCAATGGCTAGAACGGCCTGCCGCTGCTTGGGGTTTAATTTTTTTAGTTCTTGGGCAAAGTTCACCGGGCAGTAGAAATGCGAGTGTTAATATTTCCGGGCACTACTCGCATTTTCACTGCCCGGTTCATGCTTACAGAATAGACCAAGCTAAGACATTTGACCAAATCATAACAAGAGAATATAAAGAAAGTACCGCAACAAGGAGGCGGCACACATGGGGATAGGAGATCTTGCCGGCATTTGCGGCGCAACCATGCTCTTGGTCGCCTACTGGCTGGCAAGTCGGGGCGACAAGCGACAACTCCTGCTCGCGAGCATGAACGGAATGGGGGCACTCCTCCTATCCATCAGCGCTACGCTTAGCAGAACATGGGTATTCGTCGGCCTGAATGCATTCTGGGCGTGGATCGGCATCAAGGAGATGCTGCAACACCAAGCCCGGAATAGTTCATTCAAGCGCTTCTATCAGCAAGAGATGTCGGCGCGACGCCTGCTTCTCTGCGACGAGAAGGGTCGCCCCCTCTCACGCCTCGCTCTGCTCGAACGGGTCTACGCAATCCGCATGGAGCTGCGGGCGCAACGAATCGGAAGTCAGACCAGGTAGGAGTTTCAGAATGAGCAAACGAGACATTTTCGCGATCATCTGGACCATCGCCCTGATCATCGTCGCATGCTTCACCGGATGCGAAGGCGTCCACATGAACGGAGGGTGAGATGGCCGAACCGTTCGAGCTGCCGGTCTGGCGC
Source organism: Candidatus Harrisonbacteria bacterium (assembly GCA_023255625.1). GTDB lineage: Bacteria > Patescibacteriota > Minisyncoccia > UBA6257 > 1-14-0-10-44-23 > JAHFLF01. The sequence goes on along the minus strand of JAHFLF010000001.1, from coordinate 564,955 downwards.
GACGAAGACCGGGAACCGCAATATCCACCGCCAACGCGTTCCTACGGACGCGACAGCGATCAACCGGATCAATTTCCGCAACGAGTGGAAGATGATTCGGACGCGCGATGAAGCCATCGCGCACCCGCTTCGGGCCGCCGACACACCCTGTCGGCGGCCCGAGTCACATTTGACGAACGGACGGGAAAATGCAATTTTGATATTGTCTTATTGACCCTAAACCCCTCACGCAGAAGGAGAATCCCATGTCGCATGATGTGGACGATGATCCGGACGCGTGTCCGGATTGCGGCCTTGGCAGAGACGCTGCCGAGGAGACTTACAATCTGGTCCTCGGCTACTTCACGAGCAACGGAGACTCAAGAAGTACCGCCGAGCTGAGGATAGAATTCCTCTGGATGCATGCCGCGAGACTAAAACCTGGCGAGAACCTTCCCCTCTCGTCCAGCCAACTAGACCTCTTCATAGAGCACATGAGGCACGCATCGTTCTGTGATCCGCAGGACTGCGAGGACGATGGCGAGGACGACTTCGCCTCTGATCCCGACGAATCAGAGGAGGAAGACCCTGGGGACGAGGACGCGCAGTCTCCCGAAAAGGTGACCTGGTCCGATCATCTGAACGGCTACACGCTGTTCTGGTCTGCGGTCGTCTTGTTCGGAATCATTTTCTGGATCGTCTGGGCGATCTACGAAATCGTTGAGCCCATCTGCTAGCCCCTGTGGCGGCGCGTGGGCTCATTTTTTAAAAAAATTCGCAACAATCTTTTCAATCTCTTGCGCGGTCTCCGCTTCCATCATTTTCATGCGCAGTACCTTTAATGCTCCACCATCTCCGCCGGAGGCGGATCCGCCTCCGGCGGAAAAACCGCTGACATAGGCCTTAAAATGCTTTTTCATCAAGTCAAAGGGCTTGATGCGAGGGGTGAGATCCCTCGGCTTCGGGATGACGGACTGGACGGTGCCTGCACCATACAATTCCTCAAATAATTTTGTATGCTCTACGCAGACGCTCAATTTTTCTTCGGTGGTTGGAATTTTTTCGGCAAACAACCACGGATTGCCAAAAATAGCGCGGCCGAGCATGACGCCATCAAGTCCGTGGTCAGCGGACAGTTGACGGCCGACAGTAAGATTCGGAATATCGCCGTTTCCGAGTAGCAAAGTTTCCGGACCATATTTATCGCGTAGTGCGACGGCCCGGCTCGCCCATTCCCAGTGCGCGGGCACCAAACTCATCTCCTTGCGCGTGCGCAGGTGAATTGTGAGCGCCGCCAAACCAGTTTCAAACAGCGCTGGCAACCAGGTTTCTATTTCATCTTTATTATATCCGAGACGCGTTTTTACTGAAACCGGAATTGAACTCCGTCCACTGGCGGACGCATCAGCTATTCCCCGCTTAGTTTCTAAAATAACTTTTTGCGCGAGCTTCGGATTTTTTATTAATGCCGCTCCGCCGCCGGATTTTTCTACGCCTTTGTCTGGACAACCCATATTAATATCAATCCCATCAAAGCCAAGAGAAACAATCAGTTTGGCAACTTCATAAAATTGCTCCGGCTTACCGCCAAAAATCTGCGCCACGATTGGCCTTTCGGCTTCCGTGAACCAAAAATCCGGCAGCAACTTTTCGCGCCCGCGTGATAATAATCCTTCTACCGAGACAAACTCTGTCCAAAAAACCGCTGGCCCAGCCGGCCGGCTGTACTTCGCGATGATGCGCCGAAAAGCCGCGTCCGTAACATTGGCCATCGGCGCAAGCGCAAAAATTGGCTTTTGTAACTTTGCCCAAAATCCTTGCTGCATAAGTTAGATTTAACCAGCGCGCTCAAACCGCCGCCGCCTGTGGAAACGATAAATCCAATACAGAATAATTACTAGTACACTATAGAGCAGCCATGGTGTACTCAAAATATAAATAAGCGCATACAAAAGCCAAGAATAGGCCTGTTTGGACAATCGCTCTAAAGAGGGTGCGGCGGTAGGTGATGAGGTTGCAATACTACCACCGCCGGCATCATTGAGGTTATCAATGTGCTGACCCGCAGCAAATGGCTTGGTCGTGCTGGCGTTTTCTTGCGCGATTAAGACTGCTACCTCTGCATCAACTTTCTGTTTGATTTTTGACAAATTTTCCGCCTGTCCTTTAGCAAAAGAGTTGATGGCGGTAAGCACGGCCGTCGCCAGCCGCACCGGTGCGGAATCAGAAATTGAAGCAGTCTCCTTGGCGTATAAATTGTTTGCTGAAAGAACAACAAATACTGCAAGAACAGCGATCGACATTTTTACAGACATATAATTTACTGTACCACAAAATTACAGTGGCCCAGAAAAATATCCGTTATAGGGTCTGCAGATCAGCGTCTACTTGCTGAAACTCGGCGCTAACTTCGGCTTCATTCAGCCCATCAAGTTCCTGCGCGTATTCATTTTGAGGAACATTACTGGAAACATTTTCAGAACTGCGATTCGCAATCGAAGCAGCTTCCTGTTTTTGCATCAAAATCCACCAGACAAGCAGGGCCGCGGCCACAACGAGAACGACTACTAAAATCCAAGTCGGTATTTTTTTATCCATAAAATATTTTATATATTATTACTGAACTACCGCGTTCGTCGTTGCAGTTATGGTTACGCCGGGCAATGCCGCCCCGGCAAGTTTGACCGCATCGCGGGCGGCGTCAACAGCCACGCGAACAATCTTCAAGTCGGCTTCCAGTCGAACTCGAACTGCGCCAAAATCAGTTTTTAGATTCGCTTCAGTTGTAACCTCAACCGTATATGAACGGGCAGTCTGCGTAGTAATTGCGGTACGCGCCGCACTGATCGCTAACTGGGCATTTTCGATTGCAGTACGGGCCGCGGCTACATCTCTCCCCGCTCCGCCCAACTCATCAGCGCGGGCAACAATTTTGGCAAGAACGGCATCAATCTTCCCAACAGTTTCAGCCATCTGCCCGGTCAACTTCGCATTAATTGCATTAAAGTTTTCGACAACCCGACCGGCAACTTCTTTCTTCCGCTCATCTTTGACCACCTTCAAGCTGGCCTGAAATTCCTGCTGTGCAGCCACCCGCTTAACTTCAAACTGCTGCCGCGCTATCTTTTGCGCAGCTTGAAATTTATCCATCTCTTGCTTGCGCTCCTCTTGAAACTTTTCCATTTCCGCCTTTCGCTGCTCATCAAACTGCCGCCGCAATTCCTGTAATTTTTCTTCTTTCTGCTCTGCGGTCAAAGATGCGTCAGCGCGAATTTTCTGAACCTCTACCTGAACCTCAACGCGACCATCTTTGCGATCCTGTTGTAACTCCTGCTTATTATTTTTTTGCTCTTCACGAAACTCCTGGCGATTTTCTTTCACCTCCTGCATTACGCCCTGCCGAAGTTCCTTTATTTCGCCGCGATTTTCAGTTCGAATTTCTTTAATCTCCTGACGCGCGTCCTGACGAACATCTTTAATTTCTTGACGCTCTTGCTGAACCTCCTTACGAACTTCGCCACGAATAGCCGGGGGCTTCGAAACAGTTCCGTTCTGTAAAACAGCGTCCGCGCCAACACCGACAGTTGCATTTACACCAATGTTCGGAGGTGGTGGTACTTTATTCGTATCTGGCCTAGCCGTAGGAGGAGTCGCCTTCAATCGAGCATTTAACTCTTCTACCTGTTTCTCCAGTTTTGCTTTATTCATCGCTTCAACCTGCGCCTTAAGATTTTCCATCTGCAGTTGCAGTTGCGCTTTTGGTGTTTCGACTTCCTGCGCAAAAACAGCGACCGGAAACGCTACGGCCAGTATCCCGACCGCCAACAATATTTTTTTAAACATAAAAACTATAAACTTATATTGAATAATGTTCTATTCAGCATAACATCTCAATCCGCCATGTCAAAACTGACAATTGCAAATTAGGGCTGCAAGGCATCGGCATTCCCATCAACTAAAATCTTAACTGACTGCACACTCGAGAACTGCCGAAGCGTTGACTCGATTTGGTCTATCATCATGCCGACCCGGCAGGATCCACCAACTTGATACATTAGATCGCTACTCAAATCAACTGTTGCTAGTCCACTCTCAATATTTAAACTTTTCACCTTTACCCCCTTATTAATCAGAGTCGTATAACCGGCTCGCTGTTCCGCCAAATTTGGACCCTGGAAAAGCTCTTCCAGGGCGGCCCTGGCCACTGCAGTTGTTTTTGGCACAACTCGCATCACCGGATAGACGCCCTCGCATTGCTCGATAATTAAACTTGGATTGCTGGAAATTTTTGTCGCCGGTAAATCAAAATATGCTTTGATGACTGTTCGCGCTTCTTTTTTTAATTTCACCGGTATCCGGACCAGATCAATCACGGCACCATCTTTTGCAGAATGAGAAAAAACTTCTACAGTACCGGAGCTACCGGCTGGCTCGCCGTAATTTAAAACTACGCTGAATGCTCCAAATTTCCCGACATCAATAGCGACCGCGGTAGCAAAACTACCAGCCAGCTGATGCCCTTCGGAATCCAACAAACGATAGTTAAAATTATTTTCCGGCTCGCGCACCTTACCAACAATAATAAGCGGCTGGCCGACTGTGTCACCCGGCTGCGGTTCATAAATGCGGATATTATTAATTTCATCTACAATCAGCCCTCGACTCGGCTGCCGCGAGATTAGAAGTGCAGCAAAAAATAAAATTACGGCTATTCCGATAAAATAAAAATATTTTTTCATACACCGTTAGTTTATCAGCCAAAACAGCTCTTCAGCAAATCCATATTCTGCTTATCCGGACCGTTTTGTTTCCCGTCTCCGCCGGAGGCGGACCCGCCTCCGGCGGGAAACCCGGGAACTTCTAAAAACCAGCTGGTGTGGGTCAGCCGGTTTTGCGGCTTCGCCGCAAAACCGGCCAAAGCCCGAAACCCGGCAATACCAATATACCCCTGCCCGATATTCTCATGCTTATCGTTTTGCGAATTATAGAGCGTCTTTGAATCATTCGCATGCAGCGCAACTACATTCTCTAACCCGACCGCTTCATCCCATGCGCCAAAAAACTTTTTTATATTCGCCGGTGTGTATGCCTCGATTAAGCCCGCTTCAAACGCGTGCGCGGTATCAATGCAAATTTTGAGCCGCGGATCATTTACTTTTTTGAAAATCCATTCTAGATCTGCGATACTCCCGCCGATCTTTTTCACGCTGCCGGAATTTTCCATAATGAGCTGCGCCGGGCCTTTTATTTTTCCCAAAATTTCTTTCATTGCTCCGGCGGCGCTTGCAAGCGCCGCCGGACGATCACCGCCGTTAGGCGAACCCACATGAAAAATAACTCCTTCAGAACCAATCAAGTTTGCGATTTCTAGATGTGCTGCTAGATTTCCAATTGACCGCTTCAGGGTCGCCGTATCAGCGCTCCCAAGATTCACCAGATACGCCCCGTGCTGATACACTTTTTTGATTGGACTCTCTTTGAGCCGCTGCTGAAAACGCACGATTGTTTCAGCTGTCGGGAGTTTAGCTGTATAACTCCGCGGACTGGCGCCAAAAATTTGAATGCACTCCGCGCCAAGCTTCTCGCCGTTATCAATTGCATTCCACAGTCCGCCCGCGGCAGACACATGGGCACCAAGCAGCGGCCTATGTAATAAGGACTTAGCCATATCGTCTGTATATAATAGCGGGCTTGCTTTGAGATTACTACTGCTGTCATAATAGCAGCATGACATCCGAAGGAATTGACCCTGCAAAACAAGAAGTGAGCGCCCGTGATGAAAGTGCCGAATTAAGGCGGCTGGCTGGCGACATAGCAGAAACCTGTTTCACTGTATTTACAGAAACATACGGCATAGGAACGGTCCACGAACGGACAGAAAATGCCAAAAGCGCCATCGATAGAACTGTTGACCGCCAGCCGGATTCAAAGTTCGCAAATGTTCCACGCGATACAATAAGGCAGGCGGCATACGACCTGCTGGATCAAAAAATAGCAAATCTTCTGGCGGGACAGGAAAAAAATCGTAAGAAAACCAGAGCAGCAAAAAAAGCGCTCTCCTAAAAAAAATTAAAACAAAAATATGGACGAAACAAAAAATAGCCCGTGGACTCCCGGAAACTCCGGTATGCCTGTCTCGCCGAGCCAAGTCGAACCTGCCAAAAGCAAAAAAGCTATAGCTATCGGCATTGCCATAGCAATCATTTTGCTGATTCTCGGTGCAGTCATCTTCTGGCCGGCAAGCACACCGCCGACACCAGCAACCGCGCTCACTAATATCGACAACAGCATAGCACTCGATAATCAGGACCCGGATAGTGTCGCAGTGCTCATCAAAAAATTTTCCTGTCGTGTCTCCTGTTTTGTAGAAATCCACGCAGATAATAGCGGGCAGCTGGGGCCAATTGTAGCCACCAGCAAATTGTATCAACCAGGCGAGTACGCAAACACCTCGCTAATCATGACGCTGACTCCCGGAGCTAGCTATCACGCCATGCTCCACGGCGATGACGGTAACGGAATTTTTACCAACCCACAGCAAGACCCAGCTTTGTTAGACAATAGCGGCAATGTTGTATCGCAGATGTTCAAAGTCAACCTTGTTTCTGAAGGCGGGGAAAAAAAAGGGTAGACCGCTCATCAATTAGAGCTTAGCTTCAGATCTACGGCACTCTAACATCATAAAAAGCGGAATCTCTCCGCGGGCAACATCTTCAGCCAAAGCCCGCGGCCCAGGCTGGCTTTTTTTGTTACTCACCCATTCCTCCATATTCGCAACTACTAATCCTTGCTTACCGATCGCTTTAATAAAATATTGCAGCGGCCGGTGGAAGGAAATTGTATGTTCGCTCATCTTACTCCCGGGAGCCATATCAATCTTCTCCCGCAACTCCGACATATATTTATCAATCCGTCGGTATTGTACTGGCTCCCCATTCGCTACTCGTGACTCGTTACTCGTACTCGTCTCCCAACCCCAACTGCTGACTTTCGGAATCCGAAAAGCCGGATGATTTAAAACAATCAACATCTTCCCTGCCGGCTTTAATACGCGAGCGCATTCCTGAAAAACTCCAGCGACATTTTCAATATTCTGTAATGCTAAAATAATTGTCAGCTTATCAATGCTCTGACTGGCAATAAAAGGAATTTTATCTGCAGCCGCAGCATGATATTTAATCTCTGGCGACTGCTTCTGGGCGATTTCAATTAGCTCCTTCGCTATATCTACGCCGATAACTTTGGCGCCATTTTTGGCAAACCGTCGCGCAAAAAATCCCTCGCCGCAGGCCAAATCCAAAATCATCTCGCCTTTTTTAATATCTAGCAAACGAATGATGTTCGGCAAAATTAAACTTGACTGATAGCTGGCGCTATCCTCTACGGTCTCGTGATACCACTGCGCAACACCGCCCCAACCTGTCTCGCGCCTTGAAGGTAGTTCTTTGCCTACAGTCGGATTTGGCATCGTTCGCTTTGCGCTTTGCCTCCCCGCCTCCTCCGACCATTTTTTACGCAGTAAAAACCCGGCCCGGCCCTTGTGAGATAGCTTCTTTGGCGCAACTCCCTGTTTACTTTTCGGATTTATTTCCATAGCCACATACTACCCGAGCCAGCGCCTACAAGCAAACTTTGAAATATTCTGTCTTGCAGACCGTCTATATTTGTATACGCATTATTAATTAATACATTAACATTATGACAAAAAATACAAGCGCGATTACCGCCGGACTTGTGGCAATAGCTGTACTCGCTGGCATTATAGCGCTCATGAGCGCCGTCAGCACAAATACAACTACGCCGTCGGCAACGAGCACCTCGCCGACTGCGCAAACCAAACCGGTTACACAAAATCCGCCGGTGCGAAAAGCCGGTTTGCCGGTTGCTGCTTCAGACGCAGAAACGCATGTTACAAATACAACCGCGATTGTAACGGGCATCGTCAGCGCAAATGGCGCACAGACAACTTATTGGTATGAGTATGGCCAGAACACATCTTTCGGCGCACGAACTCCCGGCGCAGCAATTGGTTCAGGGTTCGGCAATATTTCAGCACCAGGATACATCACTGGGCTCGCGCCAAGCACTAGCTACTTTTTCCGTGTAGCAGCACAGAACGGCTTTGGCACGACTTACGGCAATACATATAGCTTTATGACCACGCCAACCGGCCAGCCACCACAAGGCAATGCGCCGACCACGAAAACTCTAACGGCGGTAGATGTCTCCCGCACCACCGCCAACTTGCGCGGACAGATTAACCCAAACGGAGTGCAAACTTCGTATTGGTTTGAATATGGCGACAGCCAATCGCTCGGCACAATCACCGCCGTGCAGTCTGCGGGTAATAGTAGTGGCATGCAGGATGTCGCAATCTCAATCTCAAATCTTGCGCCAAGTACAAAATACTACTTCCGTCTTAATGGGCAAAACCAGTACGGCACGATTAATGGCGCAATCATGAACTTCACGACCAATGGCCCGCCGGCACCAGCAAAGCCAACCGCACAAACAAAGCCAGCAACGGCGATTGCCACCTCCACCGTTACCTTTAACGGAACAGTTAATCCGAATGGAGCTAATACAACCTATCGGTTTGAGTATGGCACCGACTCACTACTTGGGACCATAATCGGCTCAACCTCGCCGCTTGGCTCCGCCGGTAATGGCTACGATAATCTGGATGTGAATTTACAAGCCACAGGCCTAAGTAGAAATACTCGGTATTACTACCGCATTGTTGCCAGTAACCAATTGGGCGAGGCGCGCGGCAGTATTCTGAACTTTAAGACGGATAGATAGGTGGCAGTCGGCGCGGCAAGAAAGTATTTTTGCCGCGCCGGCGCTGCGCACTGATTGCAAACCGGTGCGCTTCGTTACGCACTTGCTGAAATAGATTCCGTGACGCAATTATTAATTCTTTACCGGTTTTTTTTGCATTTGCTACGACCAACTTGTCCTGCCCGGCCGACGATGCGGCATGCTGGCCAGCTTTTCCTAATCCAACGACCGGCAATGTCAAATTATGCCGCTTAAGCACGGCATTCACCCGCCGTACCTGATTTACGCCACCGTCAACAAACACAATCTGCGGCAACGGCCACTCGGAATGTTTGAGCCGCCGCCCCAAAACTTCCTGCAACATGGCCAAATCATCGGAGGAGTTTATAGTTGATAGTTTATAGTTGATAGCGGAAGAGGATGCAGGGCCACGGATATTAAACAACCTATACTGATCGCGCGCCGGCTCGCCATTCTCAAACACCACCATTGCCCCCACCGGCTGTTTGCCACCGGAGTGGCTGATGTCATACCCCTCAATCCGTCGGTCAGTGAGCTGATTACCACGCAGCAAAACATCAGAATCAGCCAAAAGCGCCGTGTCCCGAACCTGCTTAAGCGCCAAGATAGCGTCTCGCCCTCCCAAACTTTTCCCAAAAGTTTTGGAGGGTAAAGCTTCTTCTTTCTGCAATTTTTTGAGCAGTTGCTTTTTCTCACCGCGGAAAAACAATATTAAATTACGGATATTATTACGGTATGTCTTTGCATCAATCGCGCCAACGCACACGCCCGGGCATAAGCCGATCTGATAGTGAAAGCAGGGCTTACTGACTATTCGCTTATTCGCGCGAATTAGAGAATAGTCAGGGGGACGACAATTTGAATACGGGAAAATTTTGCGGACAATCTCTAAAGCTTTGCGCAATAGATAATAACTTTGGTACGGTCCAAATACGCCCAAAGTACCGTACTGCTTCCTTTTCTTTTTTTGTTTGTCATCCTGAGGTACGCCCGAAGGATCTCGCTCCGTTTTGAGGCGAGATTCTTCGCTGCGCTCAGAATGACGTAAGCTAACGGAATATTTATCCAACTCACGGCCGCGGACAAGAAGCAGTCTTGGAAATTCTTCGTCGGTGATAACTAGATAAATGAACGACTTGCCGTCCTTTTCCAAGATATTGTATTTGGGCCAGTATTGCTTGATTAAATTCGCTTCAAGCACAATCGCCTCAAGCAAAGAATCCGTCTCTTCAAAATCCAGCGAATGCGCCACCTGCGTCATCTCGCGAATCCGCGGGTCTAATCTAGATCCGCCTTCGCCGAGCTTCGGCGTGACGAAGTAATTCGCAATCCGCTTTTTTAAACTCCCCGCCCGGCCAATGTACAGCGGCGCACCTTTTTTATTTCGCCAGAAATAAACCCCTGGCTTGTTCGGAAATTTTTTACTAATTTTCTTTAATTTTTCATAAATCGCCAAGTTCATACAAGTATATTCCGGGCGCGACGAGTGCGCCGCGCCCGGACACGACTGCAACGAGGGAACTGGTCATTGAATAATTCTTTCGCCTCCGTCGCCGGAAAAGATAAAAACGGCGAGTTCGCTGGCTCAGAATCCTATCAACAACACCCTGGCATCTTTGTACTTCGGTGCTCCCTCAAAGCACTGCGGAGCCGCTTATACCATACCCGAACAACTTTAATTTTTCAAAAGCAGAAGAACCCGTGAGCGGTTAGTATAGCTGATACTCCGACCCAAAAACAACTAGTCTCTAATTCGCGCGAATAAGCGACTAGTACAGTTATAGATAATATGTAAAAAATCCAAAAAAATTGCGGGCGCGCTCGGCATGGTGTCCGAGCGCGCCCCGTAGTTGTAGCTGGAATCCCACGGAACTCCAGCGAGTGTGAGCCCCTAGTGGGGCCCGCCTCCTCCAGAAGCCGCCGGCTGCTTCTGGGTCCAGCTCTCGCCCAGACGGGCCCTCGCCTTCGCATTGGCGACGCAGGCAGGTTCGATGCAGCTAGTACCGAGCAGTTCGCCGTTAGGCGCGTAGAACGACATATCCAGCCAGTGCCTACGGCCACAGAAGTTGCACAAACCGGCTGTCCCCACCGAATGCCGCATGTCCACGGGCGCGGGCTGGACGCTCGCGGTGGATACCGCCTGCGGCTTGTTGGAGGCGATGCTCTCCTTGAGCGTCGTCTCGCAGATGTCCAGCCAGCACAGAAGACCGACTGGCCGATCATTGCGTAGAAGCTCGTAGTGCGCGAGTGCTCCGCAGACTGCACACTTGAGACCACTCGAGCGGGCCGACAACGGCTTCGTGAACCACCGGTCAGCGACAGCAGGCGTCGCAGCAGCGGTCGGCACGCTGCTCCCTGCCTCATGCTGCGTGGCCAACTTCCTGTGGCATGCGGAATCCCAGCACGCCTGCCCGATGAGGACGCCGTCGAGAGAGATGTCGTAGAACGCATGCCCTCCGCAGACGCATCTCTTGGACGCATCCATGTATCCCCTCACACCCGCCTTGATCCGACTGGAATCGATGCCAGCCGCTGGTGCGGGCGTCGTCGCCCGGGAACTCGGCTGAACGACGCTGCCCGGCCGCATGGGTCTCCTGCCCTCACGAACGAACCTCCCAGCAGCGGCCCGCTCCGTGTCTTCACGGCTGGCCGTCGGGGCGGATACCGCCGGCTGCGGCTTCCTGGCCGGGGCCGGAACCCGCGGCCTCCAGGAACTGCCGTCCTCGATGGCCTTCCATTCGCAGGCGACCTGCTCGCAGATACGACCCACGAACTTGCCGTCCCACGCCACTCGGCGAGTCGCCTTCAGCTTGCCGCACTCACCGCACAGAATGCCAGAAGGCTCCGGGCTGAAAGTCATTGTGGGCTTCGGAGGGGCGGCCTCCACAGGCGGCTTCGCCTTCTTGACCACTCCGGGCCGACCCGATGTACAGCAGAAACGCATGCTGACGCCCCCGCCGAAACACCTTGATCCGAGCGACGATCGCGATAGGTGCGACCGAGACAATGTCCTCGCCATGATTTCCTCTCTCCTTCCGCCAGCTCGTAGCCGGCTTGACCTGCGCAGGGACTCTGCACACAGTCATTTTTCTACCCTACTCCACCTATATAAAATTATCAAACTAAATATTGAGGTTCCTGGTTTTTGGTTTGACGCAAGGCGGCCCTCTCGCAGGCCGAGGAGGCCGAGAGGAGTCGCTGCGCGAGCCGCGCGCAGATAGACGGGGCCGGTCTGGGGCAAACCAAAAACCAGGAACCGATACCGCCGCTACCTCAAATACTCTTTCAAATATTTCCCCGTGATTGATTTTGCACTTCTCGCCACTTCTTCCGGCGTCCCCTCCGCAATCACCTTGCCGCCACGCACGCCCGCCTCCGGCCCCATGTCAATCAAATAATCCGCCACTTTAATCACATGCATATTGTGCTCAATTAAAATCACGGTGTTCCCCTTTTCAACTAACTTTTGTAAAACTTCCAGCAGCATCTTAACATCTTCAAAATGCAGTCCGGTCGTCGGCTCGTCTAAAATAAACAAATCATGGCGTGCCATGGGCCGAGCGAGCTCTTTTGCCAGCTTAATGCGCTGGGCCTCACCGCCCGAGAGCGTTGTCGCTGATTGGCCGAGCTTAATGTACCCAAGTCCCACTTCGTTCATGACCCGCAAGTGATCGGTAATGCGGTACACGCCGTCAAAGTGCGTAAGCGCCTCCTCAACCGTCATGTCTAAAACCTGTGAAATGCTTTTATTTTTATATTTCACCTCCAGTGTCTCGGCATTAAACCGCTTACCGCGGCAGACATCGCAGGTTACTAAAACATCCGGCAAAAAGTGCATCTCAATAATCTTGGCTCCAGCACCTTCACAGGCCTCACACCGCCCACCGCCACGCGCCGAAGGCACATTAAAACTAAACCGGCCGGCGCCGTAGGCCCGCTCCTGGGCTTCAGGAAGCATTGAAAACAAATCACGAATCGGGCCAAACACGCCGGTGTAAGTTGCCGGGTTGCTCCGCGGCGTCTTGCCAATCGGCGACTGGTCAATCTCAATAATGTGGCGGATAAACTCAACGCCGAGTATTTTTGACACTCCTACAAGATTTTGAAACCCGCCAAGCATCTTCTGCGTGTTGCGATACAAAACTTCCTCTAGCAGCGTTGATTTCCCACTACCTGATACACCCGTCACGCAGACCAGCCGTCCCAGCGGAATTTCTACATTTAAATTTTGAATATTGTTGGCAGTTGCGCCAATAATCTTGAGCCAGCCCTTATCTTTCTCGCGCCGTGTTTTTGGAATTACAATCTCCTCCTCACCTCTCAAATACCGCGCTGTCAAAGATTCCTTGCCTGCAGTTTTTAAAATTCCTGGCATCTCTCCGGCCGCCACAATCTGCCCGCCGTGCACTCCCGGCCCCGGGCCAATATCCACAAAATAATCGCTTTCGCGAATGACTCGCTCGTCATGCTCAACCACAATCAGCGTATTGCCCAGGTCGCGCAGCTCCTTCATAATCTTAATGAGCCGCTCATTGTCGCGCTCGTGCAAACCAATCGTTGGTTCGTCCAGAACATACAGCGTGCCGGAAAGTTTGCTGCCGATCTGCGATGCCAGCCGAATACGCTGCGCCTCGCCGCCAGAGAGGGTGCCGCTCTCGCGCTTGAGCGTTATATAATCCAGCCCAACCTCCAGCAAAAATTCCAAACGGTCAGTAATCTCTTTCAGAGCATTTTTGGCAATTACTTTTTGGCTCGTAGACAAGTGTTGCTCAATGTCCGCAAAAAATTCATAGGCCTCGTCAATTGTCAGCGACACAATCTCGTCAATATTTTTACCGCCGAGCCGGATGCATAGTACCTCGGGGCGCAGCCGCGCGCCATTACACCTTGCACAGACCTTTGCCGAGTCAAAAAAATCATGCCCAATGCCATGGCACTCCTCACACGCGCCAAATGGACTGTTGAATGAAAACAGGCGCGGCTCAATCTCCGGAAACGAAAATCCGTCGTGCGGGCAGCTCCAGTGCGCCGAAAACATTTGTTCGTTTCCCTGCTTGTCATCCTGAAGCCGAAGGATCTCGCTGTCTAATTTTTTTGACGCCTCAAGGTCATGCTCCCACTGCGGCACATCCTCCCCTTTGTCATCCTGAGGTATGCCCGAAGGATCTCGCCCCTTTTTCCGGCGAGATTCTTCGCTGCGCTCAGAATGACGAACGGTTGCCGGATCCCCAAACGCAACTGAAATTAACCCCTTGCCTTTGGTCAGCGCCGTCTCCACCGCCTCAAATAATCGAGACTTGTCCGAGGGCATGACCTTGTCTACAACCAGATCAATCGTGTGCGCACCATATCGCTTCAGCTCAACTTTTTCGTGCAGCGAAACCGTCTTGCCATCAATCCGCGCCTCGTTAAATCCATCGCGAAACAAATCCTGAAGCAGTTGAAAGTACTCGCCTTTTCGTCCACGCACCATTGAGGCCATGATCGTGACATGCTGCACCTTACGCTTCGCCGCCTCGTCGCGAATAGTGTCTACAATTTCTTCTGGCGCCATTTTACGAATAGCGCGACCACAGGTTGGGCAGTACGCCACGCCAGCACGGGCAAACAATACGCGCATGTAATCATAAATTTCGGTAAGCGTTGCCACGGTTGAGCGCGGATTATGCGAGTGCGCCTTTTGATCAATGGCAATGGCCGGTGAGAGCCCGGTAATCTCGTCCACATCCGGCTTCTCCATCTGGCCCAAAAATTGCCGCGCATATGGCGAAAGAGACTCAACATACCGGCGCTGCCCCTCCGCAAAAATCGTATCAAATGCAAGCGAACTTTTTCCACTCCCCGACAACCCCGAAAAAACAATCAGCTCATTTTTGGGCAACTCCAAATTCACATCCTTCAAGTTGTGAACCCGCGCGCCCTTGATAACAATTTTGTTAATGAATTCGTTTGGTTTTTTCATATCTAGTTGTCATCCCGAAGCCGAGGGATCTCGACCCGTCTTTCGGCGAGATTCTTCCGCGTACGTCAGAATGACAAAGAGTTCATAATGCAGAACGCCCGCCTTTTTGAATATAAGGGGGTATACGATACAAATAGGACTTTACTACAAAAAGTTTATTTCCACAAACTAAACTTCTTGGTCAGCTTTTTGAGAGTGTCGTTGTCGCCAAATACGCCAACGCCAAGATACTCAACCTCTGCGTCATTCTTTTGTCCGAGCGCGGCCTGGAGCTGGTCATCGTCTTCAAAATCAATCATCTCTCGAATATACGCAAGATGCGGCAGTTGAGCGACCCGCACTTCGCCGAGGAAAACTCGTAATTTCTCAATCCCCTCTGTCTGGAACACAATAATCGGATACTGCGAATTGCGCGGCACACTCATGCCGTCCTTTGTGGTAAAGATTTTGCCGGTCAAATACTCTTTAATGTCATGCCCTAGCCGCCCCGCAATGTGCGCGATGGTATTAGTCGTCTGCCAGCTCTCAATATCCCTGCGGACTACGATCGCCAACCGCCGTGAAAAATCTTGTGCCATATATTATGATAATTTTTTAATCATTGCCTGCGCCGCTCGCCGCATCTCTGCTTCCGTAATCAGTTCGGGCGTATCTAAATCGCTGTGATAAAAAGTCATCATCTTTTGGTAATCACCTATCACTAATGTAGTTTTATTGATAATAGTGCTAAGTGATTTGACCGGGAAACCCAATATAACGACCTTCTGATCTCTAACAAAATTTGTTTTGGAAAAGCCAATGCAATCGATAACAAATATATGTTTTGCCCGCTTGAGAGCGCTCCCGTGTTTAGCTTCAAAAACCCGATAGCCATGCCCCCAGTAAATGGGTTCGTCATATGAAAGTTCTTCGTTACCGCTGAAAACAAAAAGTGTATGCGCCAAAAGCTCTTTGTGCTGCGTAGCAAGATACAAAGACAGCGCTGTACCGCTCGCATTATCAACCGCACCCCCATACAGAGAGTCAAAATGCGAAAAAACAACATAGCGAGGATTTTTACTATTACCCACCAGTATGTTGGTAGCCGTATGTCTGACTTTATGAACTATAACTGTTCCCTGAACAGACTCTGCTCCCAAAAAATGTTTTACATCATGCGCATGTACGGCCACTGAAGGCGCAAAATAATGATTGCTGCGCGATATAGACCTGCAAAGCTGATTAAAATTAATATTTGAGTTATGTAGAAAATTCTGAGAACTGGTGAGCGAACTAATCAACGGATTAGGCGATGTGATCTTGCCAGATACGAGTGAGGTGGCTACACACGGAATAGTATGTCCATCAACAGACAACTCTGCCTTCTTGAAACGGGGCAGATTCATCGTAAAATGTTCAGTCCGATATGGTACATGATACGCCTCAAGCTCTTTTCGAATTAAAACAGCTGCCTGTTGCTCTTTCTCAAACTGCCGCTCCCCAAGCGCATACAACTTTTTTATGAATTCAATCATGGTGTAAGCCATAGATGTATAATACCGCATAATATGAATTATTTTTTGAGGGGCGGCCGTAACCGCCCCTCGTGCGAGTCCGCTACATCCGAGCGCAAGGGCTGTGCGCCCTGGCGAGATGCTTGAGCGCCGGGCTGTCTCTCCATCCGTTCACGAGATCTGCTTCAGACACATAGTAACCGAGTTCGCGCCACCACGGGAGCCGGACCACCACCGGTGGTGCGCCAAACAGCTCGGCGACCTTGTCGAACGCGGGTTCAAAGATCTCCCGCGTGAACTTCATCAGTGGCTCCCCCGTCTCGCCTCCATGGAAATCCTCGAAGAGGACGCCATGCGCCGCCGCGAGCGACAGGAGGAAGACATAGTAGTTGCGCGCACCACCGAGACGCCGATAGATCTCGGTCGGATCCGTGACGAGCGCACCTGGGTACATCGTGAGAAGCCGGTTCTGGTGCCACGCGACGAGCGAACTGCCGCCCTGCACCATGATCCTGTTGAGTCGCTCGCCCTGACAGCACTCTGGATTCGCAAGACGAACCTTGCGAAGAACCGGTTCTGGCTTATCGGGCTTGCCGGCGAACCGATCGAACACGAGGGGCTGCACATACGAGCACTTGACCGGCGAGAAGGTGACGAACTCATCACCGATGTAGGTGGACCAGACGGGCCGCAGCCCCATCAGCTCCGCCATCACGACGAAGGCCGCGTCCTCAAACCGCGCCGTGGCCAGGTGTCGCGAAACGAAGCCGATCTGATGATGACGAGCGAAGACATCGGGGAAGGCGAACCCCTGCTGTGCCCACCAGCACTCCACCCGATCCCGGAGTGGGGTGCGGGTGCGCAGCATCTCTGCTGCGGCATCTTGATCGACATAAAACCGTTCACCAGACATGCTGAACCTCCTATTTCACGAACTGATTCTGTCTCCCGCCTTGTCTCTCGCTCCAGCGAGAGACAGAATCCAGCACGCAAACAAAAACCGCTCTCGGCGATAGAGCGGTTTTAAAAAATTTCGTTGGTTCTAAAAATGTTAAACCATAGAAATAACCACCCACTCGCAGGAGAGAGTCTTGGTAGTCGTACACTTAGTAGTGATTATTGATCTAAACATGTAGAGAATATAATACACCCTCGTTAAAACTTGTCAAACAAATTACGCCCCAAACTCCCGAATCCCCTTTGTGATACCACGCGGGGTAACCCCGGTAGTAGAATCTGCTGATTCATTACGGGGCAGGTTTTATGCTACTGACCAAACTCTCTTATTTCTTTTTTAATAGACTTAGGTGTTATCTTATGTTTGCGGTTGTATTCCAGCTGGATTGCTCGGCGGCGGGTGCACTCGTCCATCGCCCGTTTCATGGAGCCGGTCATGGTATCAGCATACAAAATAACGCGGCCACCAAGGTTACGCGCAGCACGGCCCATGGTTTGGATGAGCGAGACTTCGGAGCGCAAAAATCCTTCGCGGTCGGCGTCTAAAATTGCCACGAGCGAAACTTCGGGCAAGTCTAACCCTTCACGCAATAAGTTCACGCCGATCAATACATCAAACTCGTTGCTGCGTAGGCCTTTCAAAATTTCGGTGCGTTCCATAGTAAGCGTATCTGAATGCATAAATTTGGCACGGAATCCTTTGTCAGTTAAAAACTGCGCTAGCTCCTCGGACTGTTTTTTGGTCAGCGTGATAATTAAGGTCTTCTCGCCTTTTTTAATATTCGCGGTGGTTTCAGCGATGACATCGTCGATCTGGGTCCACTGTTTTATTCCTCCTTTCTTAAAGGAGGTGGCCGGTACTCCGGACGGAGGATTTAAATCCCTCCCCGCTTGTGCGGTACTCCCTTTAGGAAAGGGAGAATAAACCGGGCGCACCTCAATCGGCGGATCAACAAGCCCAGTCGGGCGGACGATCTGCTCAACGACTTGTGATGCATGCTCTTTTTCATACTGCGCCGGCGTGGCGGAAGTAAAAATCGTCTGGCCGATGCGCTCCTCTCCGCCGGAGGCGGATCCGCCTCCGGCGGAAAACTCCTGCCCAAAAATTTCCTTAAATGAAAGCGGGCGGTTATCCATGGCGGATGGCAGACGCCAGCCAAATTCAACCAGCGTTTTTTTACGCGCCTGGTCGCCGGCGTACATGCCTGCAATCTGCGGCACGGCGATATGACTTTCATCAATAATAGTCAAAAAATCCGGCTTGCCGTTCTTATCTTTCGGAAAGTACGACATCAAAGAATCGGGCGGCGATCCAGGCGGCTTGCCAGACAAGTGCCGTGAATAATTTTCAATACCGTGGCAAAAGCCAAGTGTTCCGATCATCTCAACATCATATTTTGTGCGCCGCTGTAGCCGCTCCGCTTCCAGCAGCAACTTATTTTTTTCTAAATATTTCAGCCGTTCTTTCAACTCGGCCTTAATATCTTTTATGGCACGCTCCCGCTCTGGCATCGTTGTAACAAAATGTTTTGGCGGGAAGATGATTAAATCTTTTAATTGTTCTTTGACTTTACGCGTGAGCGTATCCACGACGGCGAGTTCGGTCACGGCTTGTTCCGGCGAAAGCGTAATTTTATAAGTCACTGCTTCGGCTGCCGGATAGACCTCAAACACATCCCCGCGGATACGAAATGTGCCGCGCTTGGCACCAATGTTGTTGCGCGTAAATCCGATTTTAATTAACCATTTCATTAAGTCTCCCCTCGTGATTGCGCGCCCAACCTCAAGCCCAATAATGGAATCAAAATAGTTTTCCGGCACGCCGAGGTTATAGATACAGGAGACCGAGGCAACAACGATGACATCGCTGCGCGTTAAAAGCGAAGAGGTCGCAACATGGCGGAAGCGGTCAATCTCCTCGTTGATCATCGCCTCTTTTTCAATGTAGGTGTCAGTAACCGGCAAATACGCCTCTGGCTGGTAGTAATCGTAGTAGCTCACAAAATAGCAAACTTTGTTGTGCGGAAAAAATGCCTGATACTCCTGATACAGCTGCGCTGCTAAAGTTTTGTTCGGCGCGATAACGAGCGTCGGCTTCTGAATCTTTTCAATGACATTCGCCATGGTAAAGGTCTTGCCCGAGCCGGTTACCCCAAGAAGCGTTTGATAACGCTTGCCTTTTTCTAAACCGCTTACTAATTGCTGAATAGCCCCGGGCTGGTCACCCGATGGAACATAATCTGATACAAGTTCAAATTTTTTATGCGAATACATAAAACTTTAATTACCCTAACACGAGCCGGTGTAATTAAAAAGAAGCGGGCCACTGCTGATTCAAAACAAGCGCTGGATCGTAGTTCGGCGCAATACATTTCTCAAAAAAAGAACACTGGCTGGCCAGCAATGTTGCCACAAATCCCAAGGCAACGAAAATAATTACTAAAACTATAATTTTCGGATTTTTCTGAACGCCAAGTTTCCAACTCATATAAGATTCGCGTGCGCTACTCGTAAGCGTATCTATATTATACTCCAAATAGCTTTTTTAGCTCGGTGTAGTAGGCGGGGTCGTCGGCGGCACGATACGCATGCAGAGCAAGGTGATCCCACAGTCGGCCCTGACGCGCCGCCTCCAAAAACTCGTCAAAACTCATTTCGTGCACGGTTATCTTTTCGCCCACATCAAGATGTGGCAGGCCCTCCTTAGCAACTCCTCGCGCAATAAAAGTAAAAATTGCCCAGTCAATTTTACCGACTGGCTGCACTGCGGTCCAAAGCGCGATCTCCTTGGCCGTATATCCGGTTTCTTCGTGAAGCTCGCGGAGCGCGGCAGCAGCTGGATCCTCGCCCAGTTCAAGCCGACCGCCAGGCAACGATAAAAATGGCGGCTTGCCCGGCTGCTCCTCTTCAATTACTAAGATTTTTCCGTTTGGCAGTACAGAGATGACCTCGGTTGTATCTGGCCTGCTCAATTGTTCAAAAGTTGCCAGCGAACCGTCAAACATCTTCTGCCGCCACTGATACACATCAAAAATAATGCCCTTAAAAACGCGCTCCGCATCCGCCGGACGCCTCTGCCCTGGCTCTGGTCGTTTAAATTGCATTGCAATATAAGAATGATTATTTGGTTCCTAAAACCAAATTCAAGACAGCTTGAAATTCCTCGAGCGAGCCGGGATTCGAAATCTTCGCACCGCCGACAATAAAGGTGGGCGTACCTGCAACACCGATTCGCTGCCCGCGTTGATAATCATTTGCAACCTCTTGGCGAACCTCGGTGCTTTCACTATCGCTCATCAGCTTATCCGCGTCTAAACCGAGCTCGGTCGCATACTTGGCAAATGTCTTGCCTGGATCAAGCAGCTTGTCCCAATCCCCCTGGGATTCAAAAAGCTGATCGTGCATTTCCCAAAACTTGCCCTGCACTCCGGCGGCCTCGGAAACTCTGGCGGCATAATCGGCGTTAGCATGAATCTGATATAAAGGATAATGGCGGTAGACGAAAGCGACTCTATCTCCATATTCTGTCTCGAGTTGTTTCACGAGTCCGTAATAACTACGGCAGGCCGGACACTGAAAATCACTATATTCGATTAATTTCACGGCTGCATTGGGATTGCCACGCACCCACTCCTGCGATAACTCCGGCTCTGTAGCGATGCCGCTTGTGTAATCTGGTGCGCTTGAACCGCCCAAAAAAGTGAGCCCAATCAAAATGATAATCACAACTAGAATGCTGATTGGTAGTGCGTATCTTTTCATAAAATAAATGCAAATATAGCTAATAATGCGAATGATACCATAAAATAATCGCTAGCGCTCAACAATATTCGGCACATCTATAGTCAAAATCGTTGTCATCTGATCATTCATTCCGCCCTCTTTTTCATCAGCCCGGGCTTTGACTAACAAAAAATTCCCGCCCTGAAAAACACCGAGTTGTCTGCCGACTCCTCCAAACCGGCACTCTGCGAATGCTAACGCGCCGCGATCAGCAGTCGACGAAGAATAAACAACAGGATCTACAGAGGCACAGCTGCCTCGATATGTGCCGAGGCGGTACTTAGCAACATCAATCGCAACTGAACCGCGTTTCAAACCAATCAGCTGCAACCGCACCTTTGTAATCGGTAATCCTTGTTCTGTAGCGCCCTGATCTTCAAAACTCCAGTCAACGCCCTCGAGTGTATATTTTTCTCCGCCGGCAGCTATTGGCTGGAATAAGCTATAGCTATTCGCCGAAGAAATAGCCGTTTCACTTAATTCATTTTCTACGAATTGCTGCGGCGGCTTCTCGCGCAGAGCGCTCAAGCCCCAGGCCAAACCGATAAAAATAACGATACCAAGAACTGTTTTCACCAAAAATGATGCTCGGCGCGGCTGCGACGGCTCAACTATAATTTCTTGCTGCGGATTATCCATAAATTGATTGTAGCGCCACGACTGAACCGATGGCAAGTCGGATATTAATCCTGATATTTATACTTTACCTTCCAAATACTGCGCACGGCGGCGAGATGGCAAGCGCTCGATGGCGTAGCGGAGCATGGTACGGGGCATGCGCTTGTAACGGGGCTTGAGGTAGCGCTCAAGGGTTGCCATAGAACAGTTCTTGCCGACCTCGCGTAGCATCCAACCAACTGCTTTGTGGATAAGATGGTGCGTGTCGTGGCGCAGAATATCGGCAATGGCCAGGGCTTGAGTTGCCTCTTTGCGCTTTATGAAGGCAAATGTTGCGAGCATAGCAATGCGCCGTTCCCAAATATTTTTTGACCTGGCCAAACGCAAAAACACATCCGAAACTATGCCCTTATTCGTTCGAATAAGGGCATAGTGGTACTCGCCGACAATCTTAGTCGCCGAAATATCCACCAAATCCCAATTATTAATATATTTCGTATTCAGTAGATATAAATTGTAAATCGCCTCTCGGTCATGCTCACCGGCGCGGGCAAACTGCTCGGTTAAAATAATCAGCGCCAGACACCGTTCATCGTGAATTCTAGAATGTAGCAATTCTCGAAGCTCTGTTCGGGAAAGCAGTAGGTAATCATGGGCAACTCGACGCAAGTTCGGCAGAGATACACCAATAAATTTATCTCCCTCGCCATATCCTCCGAGACCGGGCTTGAAATACCGCCGGGCCATATTAGCTCGCCGCGGGCTAGCAAATTCGCGCAACTTGCGCTGAACAGTCGCTGCGGTCATAAAAGTAAAAGTTTAGAGTGCAACTCATCGAACCGTCCGCTCATTCGCAGCAGCGATCCTTTTTCTGACGAATCGAGCAGGGCCAGTGAATGCAAACACTTCGCAACAATTTCTGACGCAGTAATGACAACTGACTGCGCATATATATTTCCGAATGTCGGCTTGCTTCTGACTGAAAACTTGCTACTGCAACGATATGAAAGCAAGCGATACAAATATTCTAGTAACACATGCGTATACCAATCCGCATCTGCAGCGTCGCTGCTCTCTAGCCACCAACTGGCATTAATCTCCGCCTCATCAAAAATATCGTGCAGAAGCTCGTGCCAGCTGTCCAGCAAACGGAAAATTGAAAAACGGTGCGGACTGCGGGTAGAATAAATTCGATTACTGCTCCTTTTCAAATCAATCTTGTCAGCCAGCAGCAAAAAAGCATCGGCCACGCTCTCGCGCAGATCGTCTAAAATATCAAGCATTTCCTCCTCGTGCATGCCCTGGGTCATAAGCCGCACCCGCTCGTCTGCTAAAACACCGCAGACGGCACAACTCTTCTTACCGCAGGGGGTTCGCAGCCAGGTACAGGCAAGCCAAGTGGGAACAGGATCGCTCGAAACACCGACTCTTTTATTAATTGAATTCTTGATTTGAACACTCTTCATATTTGATTTTGTAGCTGCAGAATAACATAAAGCGACCAGAAAACTCAACGAGCCCGCACCATGCGGGCTCGTTGACCAGTCAAATACAACTTAGTACCCGAGATCAATCTTCATCTGACCATCAGCCCTGCCATTTAACGCATTATCATCTGCTTTCGCATCAGCACCAGCAGAAAGATCAACCCGGGCGTCATCGCGATCGTCGTCGTTAGCATTGTCTTCCTGAACATCTGACTGAAAATCGCTGCGGGCGTCAAAATCCAGCTTGACCTCAAGCTCCTGCTCGCCAGAAATAAATTCCTGGGCCTCCTGCGCCAGCCGGCTTGCTGAACGAAACTCGATAAACGCATCAGCATACGCCTTAGCATCAAACTTCGCCTGTGCTGCGACATAAGCATGCTCGGCCGCATCTAGCTTTGCATACGCCTTCGTCTTAACCTCGGCGCTAACCTGTGCAGATCGCCGATCAATAAACCATTTGGCCTCATCTAGCTTATTGCGCGCCGCCTTTGCAGCACCCTGCGCCGCAACATCAACATCCGGCTGCGCGCCAACAGCAGCTTCACTAGCCAGCCGCAACTGGCCTAGCGCACCGATAGCCGCATTAACACGAAGAATAACATTACCCGCTGCATCTGGCTGGCTTTTTTGAGCAAGCCGATTCAAGATATCGGCATTTGCCTTAAGCCGCGCCTCAAAATCCGCACTCACCTCCGCCGCTGCTTCATTATCGCCATCTTCTGATAATGCAACAATTCTATCCTCGGCCGCCTTTTCATGCACCACAAATGCATTCTCTAAATCAACTTTTGCCTGTGCGTCTAATTTCTGCTCGGCACTTAATTCCGCCGCCTCTTCTAGACGACGAATCGCCTGATCCGCCTCCCACTGCGCCTTACCCTGCGCGGTCAGAGTGAGCGCACCGCGCACTGATTCGTTCACCTCAATCTTCACCGGATACAGCAGATTACCCGGCACTGAATTTTCTGCAGCGACCGTCACACCACCGGTAAGCAGAACTGCAACAATTAAGATAATTGGCATAGCAGTAATGTATATATGTCGTTATTACAAGTATTCGACCTTGTATTAGTAAAGACGAATAAACCTTGAGAGGATTAAACCGACAAATTTTTGCTTGTGGGAAGATTAGAGTATACTAGAGAAATGTCTCATATCGGCGATGGATTTAGAAAAAGTATTGAACATCCGCATTTTTTAAAAGTTCTAATTGGATTTTTAATCATTCTTGGACTCGGCTGGAGTGGCTATCATTTTTGGATCAAAAAAAGAACCTTGATTGAGCAGCAGTACGAGCAGTATCAAGCTCAAAAATAAAAATGCGTCAGGGGCGGTGCTTTTGAACTCGAGGTTCATGCGCACCACCCCTGATTTGCTGATACCCGCGTCGCTAGTCAGGCGGCGCGGGCTAGAGAATCGGAAGGTCTCTGCCGGTGAGCTCCTTCCACTGCTTCTTGGGCCGCTCGATGAGCGGCGAACCCTGCTGACAGAGCGGACACTCGTCGGGCGTCCACTGGCCCATGTTGTAACGCGCCACGCAGAAGATCGGCGCGCCCTCGAACTTCTCGTCCGGCGAGCGATTCACCACCGTCGCCAAGAGAGGTGCGAACTGCACGGGCTCGGCCACCCCGAACTTGTTCGCGTTGCCCTCGCGAATCCCCCGCCGCACCTCCACACAGGTGCTGGAAGTCGTCACGAGGTCTTCCACATTGAGCACGACCTTGCCGGGCCGGATCGCGAAGCGATCCCACACCTGGGTCTTGCGCTTCTTGCCGCCCTCCTCGACTTCCGGCCCCTTCTCCGTGAAGCCGGTCGACTCCGCGCGCAGCAGCCGGCCCACATCGTGAGCCAGACAAAGCGCCGCGTAACTCGAACCGATGACCACAAGGCCCTCCTGCCGTGGCTTCCACGACCTTGCGATCACGGCCGACAGATGGCAGGCGACAAGCTGCGCGAACACCGGGAAGCGGAGGCCTCCCAGCACATTCACGAATCCGTCGCTGTGCTTGCCACTCGTGAGCTTCGCATGCGGCCGGTTCATGTAGCCGTCGTGCTGCCAGAATTCCCCGCACAGCTCGAGGAGGTGCCGGAACTCTTCAGATGTGAGTCCCATGCTGTCGTACGCGATGTCGTAGCAACGCTCCGGCGGAATCCGGAGCAGATCGCCGAGACTGTGAAGATCGGCGATACTCTTGCGCATGTCCATGTTGCCCTTCTCCTTCCTTGTTCTGTTGCCTAGTCCGGGAGGCCGCCGCAACAGGTGTAGACTTCTTCCAGACATCTTCTTGTCGCGCCGAGCACGTCTTCCTGCTGTGTGATCGGCCGGCCGATGACGACCCGGTCGGCGTATGCGAGTGCCTCCGCGATGGTCGCTGCTCGCTTCACGTTCTGGCCGTCGCCCTTGACCTCGGCCCAGGCGGGCCGGATGTTCGGGGTGTTGATCGTGAACTTGTCCGAGACCCTGGTCCTGCCAGCGTTGACCTTGGCTGCGTCCTTGCCCGAGCAGACGATCCCGCCCAGGCCACACTCGCCGGCCATGGCGAAGAAGTTGTCGATGGCGATGTGGATCTCCCGCCCGAACACGACTTGGCAGTCGTCCTCCGTCATGTCCGAGAGGACGGTGATGCCGATGAGTTCGATGTGCCTCGGAAGCTTCGCCACCAGGTGTCTGAGCGTGCCTGCTCCGCTGTCACACTTGACCGTGACCAGCAGCTTCGGCACCTGGACCTCCGCCAGGAAATCGATGTCGCTCTGGTCGGTGTCCTTGGTGTCGGAGAGTTTGAGATCCGCCCACGGCACCAGCCCCTGCTCGGAGATCTCCTCGAGCAGGCCGTAGCCGATCGCGCGCAGGATCGTGTTGACCTTGAATGTCACGCCGGTTCCTCGCAACGATTGCGCCAGACTTACCACCTTGTCTCTGACCCCCCTGCGCCCGCCCCAGTCAGCGGGCTTGAAGTCAGCCGCCACCGTGAGTCGTTCTGCGGGGCTCATGTCTACGACGCGCATGCCAAGATACTCCTCTTCCCTCGGGTTGAATTTACACAAAACCAGCGGAACCCGTACCGCCGGCTCAACATGCCCTACCAGGACACATTCTTCTTTACCCTGCAACAAAGAGAGAGAGAATGCAAGCGCTCGCTCGGGATGCGGCAAAGCCCTCGCTCGTACTAAAAAAATATCATTCTGACTATCGTTACAGTGTACTAGTACGCTGCAACATGGTGAAAATGACCGAAAGAAAAATTAGAAATATTAAAAATCTTTAGAATCATTTGCGGGTTTTGGCGTACTCGCCAAAACCCGCAAAATCCGCTCTCTGCCATCTCCTTGCTTATTGTTTCTAGTTTATTATCTTTCTACTTAGCCGCGAAACTTTATACACGGCAAACAACAAGACAACTGCGGCGGCGTACTGACTCGCAGCGAGCGCGGTGTCGTACAAAAAATAATCAATAATCACGGCGGTCAGCGGAAAAGCAAGCTCAACAATGGTTGAAACACTAGCCGGTGTTGATTTTAGCCCGCGGTAATAAATCCACAGCGCCACCATCCCGCTCGTCAGTGCTATTGCAACCAGCTTCCAGA
The DNA here is from genome assembly GCA_023255625.1 of Candidatus Harrisonbacteria bacterium. GTDB lineage: Bacteria > Patescibacteriota > Minisyncoccia > UBA6257 > 1-14-0-10-44-23 > JAHFLF01. The sequence continues at coordinate 538,289 of JAHFLF010000001.1, read as the reverse complement.
TCTGCCCAGTGCCAATCGTTAGCGCTGACTCTCCCCCGCCAAGTGCAAAGAGAAATGGAATTGCGATGAGGGTCGTGAGCAAAAACCGCATCCCCACGATAAATGTGTTGGAGTGGTTGAGCAGCGTGTACCGCGAAAACGCCGTGGTTGATCCCCAACACAGCGCAGCAGCAACGGCAAATAGGGCGGCAATAATAGTCCCCGAGCCAGTCGCAAGGTTAACGACTCCGCTCGGGAAAGTTACAAAATATGCCGCAACAACGGCAACCCCGGCCCAAATCCAATATTGCTTTGCCGGCCGTTCTTTAAGCACGACCGCCGCCGTGGCAACCGTAAAAATCGGCTGCAGCTTTTGCAAAAGAAAAACAACGGAGAAGGAAATAAAATGAATTTTCGCGAGTGCGGTCGTAAAAAACAAAGTACCAAGCACGCCACTAAACAGCGCAATAACGGCGAGCGCCCACCACTCCTTTTTTGTCAGGTGCTCTTTGCGAAAAATTCGTAGGAAAAACGGCAACAGAATAATTGCGCCAATCAGGTGTTCAAGAAATACAATCGTAATCGGCGGCAGACTATACAGCGAGCGGCGCAGAATGCCGTCAATACCCCAGAGAATAGCGGCAATAAAAATCAAAAATGGTCCAGAGAATTTCATTACAGTAAGCATATCATCAAAAAGCGAATAAATGCCAGCAAAACACGATGTTATAGTAATTCTACGACCGTAGAATTACTATAACATCGTAAAAAATGGTCTATTCTCTATGCTAGAAAATATGCTACAATCCCCCCACATGATAAGTACCAAACGCCTCGCTAGATTCAAAAATGTTGCAGAAAACCGGCAGGCCGGGCTTGCCCTGGTGCTTGAAGACATCCACGACCCACACAACGCGGCAGCGATATTGCGTACCTGCGAGGGTCTGGGCATTCAGGAAATATATTTTATTTTCGCGCAGGAGAAACGCTACAACCCGCGGCGCGTCGGCAAAGTTACCTCATCATCAGCTAATAAGTGGCTAACATTTCATATTTTCAGTTCAACTAAAGAATGCTTTACGGAACTCAAAAAACAAAAATATCAGATCTGCGCGACAATTTTAAATAAAGACGCCGAGGACGCATCGCGAGCAGATTTAACTGCCAAAAAAATTGCGCTTGTTGTTGGCAACGAACACCGCGGTATATCTCCGGAAGTGGCCAAACTTGCTGACCGACTCCTTTACCTGCCTATGGCCGGCTTTGTGGAAAGTTTCAATGTCTCGGTCAGCGCCGCACTTTTTTTGTATGAAATTGCCCGCCAGAGGCGGGCAAGCCCGCAGCGCAGCACAAAAAATCCGACTGAATATTTATTTAGCGCAAAGGAACAGAAAAAACTGCTGGCTGATTTCAAAAAAAGATAAAAAAGATTAACGCCGGCCGCTAAATCCGCCGCGACTCTGGCCACGATTGCTGCCAAAACGACGCTGGCTGCCAAACCCTCCGGAACTCTGTGCGCCGGACGACGGACGACGGTGGAATTGCCGCGGAGTCGGCTCAATATAGGTATGTTTAGGAAGTTCTGGCAAAACCGGCATATTCATCGGCAGACGAGAAATTGGCAAAGCATAACGCACTAGTCGTTCAATATCGCGCACATCATTGCGTTGATCCGGAGTTGCAAATGAAATCGCCCGACCGGCCATTCCGGCACGGCCAGTGCGGCCGATGCGGTGCACATAATCCTCTGGGTTCATCGGCAGGTCAAAATTCAGCACTAGCTCGATACCAGTAACATCAATACCACGGGCGGCGATATCGGTTGCAACGAGCACGCGATACCGGCCGGTTTTAAAACCCTCCAGCGCCTCCTTACGCTGGCTCAAAGAGCGATCGCCGTGAATTTCAGCCGCACTACAATTTAAAGCTTTCAAATCCCGCGAGAGACGGTGCGCGCCATGTTTTGTGCGCACGAAAACTAATACCGTGCCGCGGTATTGCGCAAGCAGCGAGGCCAGCAGTTGCGTCTTGGCCGGTTTGGCCACAAAAAATAATTCCTGCACAACTTTTTCAGCGGCAGTTCCGGCCCGCGCCACCTCAACGCGTAGCGGCAGTTGCATATATTTGTTGGCAATTTTCACAATCTGATCCGGCATCGTCGCCGAGAACAAAAGTGTCTGGCGTTCTTTTGGAATCAACGCTAAAATTTTACTAATCTGCGGCTCAAAGCCCATGTCCAGCATACGATCCGCCTCGTCCAGAACTAAAATTTTTACACCTGCCAAATTCACCGATTTAGACGCCAAGTGATCATTCAGTCGCCCTGGGGTGGCGATAATCACATGCGGGTTGCGGCGAAGCTGCTGGACTTGTGCGTACATTGAGGCCCCTCCGATAACTACAGCGGTCTTCATTCCCAGCGGGCCGCCGATAGTTTTGAGCGTCTCATCAGCTTGGAGAGCTAATTCACGCGTTGGCACCAAAATCAGTCCGCGGGCATTTGGAGTTGAGGCCAGCCGCTGAACAAGCGGGATAGAAAAAGCTAAAGTTTTGCCGGTTCCCGTCTGTGCAATACCGACTAAATCCTTTCCTTCGAGAGCCGACGGAATACACCGCTCCTGAATCGGCGTTGGAATTGTAAATTTTTTGCTCGTCAAAATTTCTAAAAGTTTCGGTGCGATCCCAAGTCCATAAAAACTTTTTGTGGCGGGCTGCACCGGCTGGATTGGCTGGCTGGGTTGTGAAGTCATTATCTAAAAATACACTATTTGAGAAAAATAGTCAAATCCGCTCGGTACAAGCCCAAAGAGATATATTTTATCATCCGTAAAAATAGACAGAGGCGGCGACAGAGCTCACCGCTTCTGTCTACCGCCTCGCGCGTACCGCAACTACTTTTCTGGCTTCGCCTCCTTGCTGTCCAGAGGAACAGCGAAGTAACCTGCGTCGTCATGGCCAACCCGAATCCACTGTGGAACAGCGGATTCCGGAGTGAGTCCGGCCCGGAGTTGAACCGAGATGGCCCGGACCTCCTCCTCTGCAGGCGTCAGAACGAGGAGCGCCGCCCTATCCTTGACTGCGGGGTTGGCAACGAGACCTCGCACCTGGTACACGGTGCCCACGAGTGGCGCCGTGTCGCACACACCAATGCCACTTTCATACCCGCTCCCGTAGAAGAACAGCGCCCCGAGAAACCCCATCAAGAGAACGATGACATTGGCAGCAACCTTCTCACCGGTCTTCTTCTGGTCTTTGAGCGCCACTGCGGCCACCTGGGCGATTACCAGACTGGCCAGTATCAGAATACTTCCAATCACGAGCAGCATCTTGCACCTCCGAGATGCCCTAGGGCATCAACCTTGTCCGAACAGAAATCCACTCACATATGTAAACACACACATATTATGTTTGTCAAAAAATCGCCCCGCCAGTTCAAAAAGTCAGCGCAATACGCTCAAAGCCAGATATATTTTATTCCAAAATATTGCATCGCTTTTTAAGCGCAACCAGATCTACAGCGCTCAACCGGTCATTGCTCGCCTGATTTAAACGATACATAATCGCCTTTGGATCTTCAACATGCTCTAGCCCAAGCGCATGGCCAAATTCATGCGCTAGTACGCGCACCAACTTTGCGCGGTCATCAAACTGATAAACCGTAATCTCCCTGCCTTGGATGTCCGCGCGATACTCGCCCTCCTGAAACTCACCGCCGTTTTGTGAACCGACTGTATTGTATTTTTCGACTGTCAAATTTAATTCCGCCGCCAGTTGATTCAGACTAGTCGCGAGCGCATTAATAGTTTCCACCATCTCATTTATTTTCTGTTGTTCAGAGTTAAGAATGGAAACTTGAGAATTTAAACTCTCCCGTTGCTGCTCTAATTTATTATACTCGGCCCGTGGTGCGCCGCCGCGAGCTTGCCAATAGTCAACCTGACTTTCGTATTGCACTTTTGCGCTCTGATATGAATTCTCAAGCGCTTCATACTTTACCCGTTGCTGCGCATACTGACTTTTCAGCGAATCGTACTTCGCTTTCAGAGAATTATATGTGCTTTGATTATCGTTAATCACGACGCCAATCTTCTGCAACTTTTGCGTGGCCGCCTGACGCTCATCATAAATCAGATTGACTGTTAAACTACCGCCGTTTTCTTGATATTCAAAAAGTTGTTTATCTACTTGGCTCTCCCAAATCTGCTCGGACTGTTTAATCGAAGCAATAAAATCAGATTTACTAATGTTAAACTTCGGATCAAATGTACCAATCGAATATGTAATCGGCTGCACGCATGGCAGTACCCCGCTCTGAATCCGTTGCCAGATATCAGATAGCGGCGCACGAAAATAATAGCCGAAGCCGCCAAGCACAATCACCCAACCGATGACTAAGCTAATACTAGCTCTACCCTGCCGCGAATTCTGCATAAATTATCCGACTCACTTTGCATTCGGGTCTGTCTGGTGCACGCCAAAAGTATTTCCTTCAGTGTCAAGAAAGTATCCCTGCCAGGCCATGCCCGGCAAAGCGAACTTTGGCATCGCCACAATTCCTCCTGCAGCCGTTATCTTTACCGCCGTCTCATCGAAATTATCAACCTGTACCGTGCAGACAAAAGCATTTGTTCCCTGCCCAATCGCCGGCGCAGGACACGGACGCGGCAACAGACCGCCGTTAATCCCCGGCTCTTTACTTTCCTTCTCCGCCGTCATCAGCATCCAATATTCTTTCTCGCCCCACTGCGTGAAACTCCAACCAAATACAGCTTTGTAAAATTGCATAGCTCGCTCTGGCTTATCGGCCTGAATCTCAAAATGAACAACTCTATTCATAATTTTTAATTTATCTTAATTATATATCTAGTATACCACTACGGTTACTGCAAAATCCCCATGCTGAACTACGCACCGCCCAGCATTCTTTGCCTCAAACCTTTTTGCATAATTCGGGTAAAAAGATCGGCTAAAACTAATTTCTCTTCGAGCAATCCCTCGCCGCCAATACACCCTACCTGCTTGGCGGGATACTTTTGTTTATCTAAAACTATATTAAAGCGACTGCCCAACTTGTACGAAAAAATACCTCCGTTATCAATCATCCTGATCTCTTTGGGGCAATGACCTATCTCGCAGGAGTTAGCGGTTGCCCCTGTGTGATCTGGCCAGAGTATAATCGCTCCGCCAACAATAAGCACAAAACTAGCGAAGCCAAGCGCTATTTTTTGAAATTGTTTGTAAGTTAGAGCTCTCATATACATGAGGACGCTCTGAAATGCAATTTCTTACGAATTGTAGTAGTATTACATAAAAATCAGCTATGCAAAAAAATAAAATTATCTCTATCACTCTCGGACTTGCAGTCGTTCTGATCGCTGGCATAGTTGCATTAAATCAACCGCGCGGAAAAAATGATGTTCCACCGGTAACGCCAACCCCTACAGCAGATGGATACACTCTTGCCCAGGTCGCCATGCATTCTGATCTGAACAGCTGCTGGACGGCGGTTAACGGTAATGTCTATGATGTTACCGGCTGGATTGCACAGCATCCTGGCGGCGAGCAAGCTATCTTGAGCATTTGCGGTAAAGACGGATCATCTGCATTTAATGACCAGCACGCCAATCAGCGCCGGCCGGCAGATGAATTAGCCGGATTTAAAATCGGCGCAGTCGCAGTAATGCAATAATAATCAAATGATCAATACACAAAATTGGCCAAACTATGCACCAATAGTGCTGCGACTAGGACTGACCGCTGTCTTCACATGGTTCGGAGTCTCGCAAATTGTTAATACCGGCGCATGGGTCGGATTAGTTCCCGTCTGGGCAACCGGCATCTTCGGGCTAAGCGCCGTCAATATCGTACACATTAACGGTATTCTAGAAATTGTCGGCGCACTGCTGCTTGGTACGGGATTTTTCGTCCGCTATGTCGCGGCAATCCTGGCCCTGCACCTTTTTGTCATCACCTCGCATCTTGGCTTAAGTGCTATAGGTGTGCGCGATTTCGGCTTGAGTTTTGCTACGCTCGCTATCGCCCTCTTCGGAAACGACAAATACTGCCAATCGTTTAAGGAAAAACAAGAATCTAGAATATAAACCGGTAATGGTTAGATCCTTGTCGTGGATCTGTATGGCTGTATAAGAATACCTCTACCCGTATACCCCTTCTTGAACTTTTCTATCTCTATAAATCTATCCTGCCAATTTTGCTCTTTTATTTTTGAGGTGTGATGGACATAAAAACCTGTGATGCCCCCGTTCTCCTCTTCAAAGCCGGTCACTACAGCTAAATGACCACCGTATTTTTTCCAAAAAAGAATCATTTCTTTGAGACTTTTATTAGCCGTATCAAAACCCCACTTTATTGATACAATAGCCAAGCTGTTATTGTTCAAATAATTTTTCAAATCCTGCGTGGTCATGGGTATCGCCTCTCCACGAAATCCAAAACTCTTAACCAGAGCGGCTAAACCGTGATGACTCCAACCAGATATATCTTCATATGCACCCTGATTAACGCCTATATCAATAATCTCTTTGATGGTCGGCGTCAGCGGCTTATCATGTTGCCGCAAAAAAGCATCCATCACCATTTTGATGCATAAAATACCGCAGCAGGAACGCTCCCAATACTGCGCCTCTTCTCTATTTTTGTACCCCATCGCCTGCCACGCATCCAAATCCCAATGCTGGCTATAAAATGGTACGGCTATTCTCATATAGCACAGTATACCAAACGGCCCCGATTATTTCTGCGACTTTTACTTAACGATGAGTGCAACCCGCCCAGCAGCACGGCCGGCGCATGCCACCGCTAAGTTTAGAGAGTGCCTTCTGTATGCGAATACTCCTCGTTTCCGCTTTTTTTCCGGATGTAACCCAGCAGATCCACTCATTGCGCGCGAGCGGCGTAATATCCTCCCATACTGCAAGAGCCTTGGGCGAAGAAGCAAGGACTTCTCGTAAATCCACTGGTATTGTATGCATTGGCCCGATTAGCGTTTTAATTTACCGAGAAGGTAATGAATAATTGAAGCGAGAATACTCCAGTAGAAAATGAAGTAGATGCCAACAAATGGCGGCGGTGGATCGTCTTTCAAAAAATTAATACTAGGCAGCAGTAAGGGTCCTATCAAAACAATTTTGATGGGCGATATGATTGCGGATACGGTGCTCTTCCAGACCACCGGTGAGTCTATGAGCAACAAAGAGTCTGGCGGCTTAGGAAAGCCCCGCGGCCCCGTTGACCCCAAGAGTGAAGTGGTGATAAAAAGAAAAACAAACCCAGAAACGATGAAGATGATAACGAATTTTGTTCTGGAAATACGCATATACTACGCATTATAGCGCATTTTCTGTTTTTGAAAGCTCCGGCTGGTGCAGAAGATTAGAACCACTTTACACGTTTGCGAAATACAGCGATGAAAAGGGCTGCATTAGCTATTAGGACATATATTTGGAAAGCGGAGTTCTCTATATTCCAAACAGGTATCGCGGGAATAATAATGCTGGCAGTAAATAGCCCCACGAAGTAGGTATAGAGGGTCTCTGTTTCTGGATATTTCCATGCCTTAATGATAGTTGGAAGCGTGGCAAACAAATCCGCTGTTGCTGCCAGCAGTATCGCTAACACCGGTGAACCAGCTATAAGCCATACGCCAAGGGCAATTATAGAAAGCGCGCCACAGGCGTAATCAAAAAATGACAACTTCCAATAACGCTTGGAAACGAAGAGTGCGGTGATCGTTATAAGAAGTGGCCCAAAACCAGTCATGAAAATACGTACAGTGGACCATCCATCAGCATACGCGGAGAGCGCCGCACCTGTTGCGACTAAGGGAGCGAATGCCCATAATCCCCATGTTACGAGATTGGGCGTTGATTTCCCACGGAGCATGTCGCGAATATAAGCGAAGGCTCCGCTAAGACTTAAAACTGCGGATACAACTACGAGCCAATGAGCAAGAGAGAGGCCGAGATAGCTATTGGAATTGAGAAAAAGCAGCATATCGAAAGTATACCCCGTAATGAAACTGATTAGAACTTTGACTCCCTCTATTGAACAAGTTTAGAACCCTTGATTGGAAGCATATTCGTGAAGAACTAGAGTTTAGCGGTATTTTGAAGCTACGGCAAACGGCAAGTGTTAGGTAGCTACTTCCTCAACCAATTCTGGGAAGGTTTTAATCAAAAACGAAAAATGACCTCTATCTTCAAAACGAATTACTTTCGCACCGAGCTCTTTCTCGTATATTTTTACTGACCCTTGAATGCCAGCTAGCGGTTCATCATTGGAAACGAAAATCGTTGTCCCATTCTTGATTTGCTGCTTAACGCTATCGCTAAGCTGAAAATTGTAGAAGTCGGCAGCAGCGGAAAGAGGTTCTTCTCCCTCAGCGTATCGTGCTGGTGCGACAAGGATGAGCTTATTGATAGCCCTCTTCTCTTCGGCAAGATACCGTACACAAGCCGCACCGCCAGCACTCAGTCCAACCAAAACTGTATCTGCATCAATCGCAGCGTCGCCAAGGGCTTTCTTCCATTCTCCGTAAGGAGCTTCCCAAACCTTTGGGATAGTCGGACAGACCACTTGATAGCCACGCTCAATAAGCTGCTTTTTGGTCCAACCCATCCAATTACGCTCATCGTTGGGGTTGCATTCAGGAAGGGTGGCAATTTTTTCTGAAAATCTGCCGTATAAGAGAACTGCTTTTTTCATACCGCAAGTATAGCAAAATTCCACCCCCACCGCAGGTACAAAATTAACCCGGGTTAATGCTAGCTAAAATTGGTACTCCCTTATTTAAAATCCAATTCGTTGAATGACTGAAAATATCTTATAAAAAAAGTATACAAAAAATATTTTAAACATATGCCAGAGATATGGCAATGGATTACCAACCTTTAAAGCGCTGAAAGTGTTTGGCAGTGTCCACCAAAGATCTATTAATCTTTGACTTCTAATTTTACCTTTATCATCGAACAAAACCTCATCCACGTCCTTGAATGACAAAGAGAATTCATGCTTGGGAAGCATAAATGGAGAACCGGTCTGCACTGGCTTGAGCGCCCGGACTAATTCATTGACATGTGTACCGGTAAGGCAAACGCTAAATCGAATAATTAAATGTTTTCCTTCTTTTGCTTCAAAAAGGATTGGTAAGGAAATCTTTTTAGACTTATCGCTAGCGTCAAAAATTTCTGCGCCCATCCCGCTAGCTAAGGTTTTTGTCCTGCCTTTATTACCCCAAATCTGATAATAAATCTCAGTTATTGAATTTTGCTCGTTACTTTGATTTTTTACATAGCCATCAAATGCGATATCGTAAAAATCCAAATTGTCCCTGGTATCTATTTTCCCGCTAGAACCACGAAAATCAAACTTAAATTTTGAACGCTTTTTAATTTGATCTCTAAGGCTAAATACCAAAGATAGTAAACCTGCGACTGAACCTATTTTTAGTATTACATCAAAAATTTTGTGAATATCAAAATGTACATCCATGGCTCCGAGTCGTAGACGAGGTTAGAACCTATTACCAGAACAACCCCGAATACTTCTTCATACCAAGACTATCAGTAGACGTAGCTGTAATCAATTAGTACTGATATAGATATAATCGTATCCGTACAGGTGCTGACTATACATATCTCTTCAGGCCCGTACTGATGAGCTAACAATTCATAACCAGAGCTATCCGATGTTAGCAGTAGTTATCCCTAGTTATCAATAGAAAGCTATAGTCTGTCCTTTTTCCGATTTTCGGGTGGTGGTAGTTTCCCTTTTTAACTTGGCGCTTTTGGCGGGGACAGGCTCTTCAAGTTGAGATATTTTTACGAAAAACTAACCCGTTATTGCCTTACGAGCAATAATCAATTTTTTGAGCGAGGCATTAAGAGATTTCGATGAATTGTAGTTAAAAGTCGGAGTTTCTGCGTTTAAGATTTCATCAAGCTCTTTGGGCGTGGGCAACCGAAACTTGATTACATCAAATGCTTCTCTCCATATTAGCTCAGCCATTTTTACGCCAGAATTCAATGCAAAGAACTCAATAAAATGTCGCGTTGGGCCAGTATAGTATCCTTGCTTTGTGAACACATATGACATCTCAACCGCTAGAACATCCTCCGCAGTAGCCCTAGAAAGCCTAAATGCATCTTTGAGCAAGTGGTTGTATTTACTATCAGCGAGAGAGTGCCAGCCATTTCCACCGCGCGCATACACAAAACAAAGCACTCCTATGAAGGCGACAATTTCAGGTTTCTTTTTCTTAATAAAAAATTCTTGCAATTTAATTAGATTCTCGATGTCTGCATCTCTGAAATATCCATTTCGAAATGCTGAAAGAATTAATTCCTGTACTTTCCCTGGATGTTGTTTATCAAGATTAAATAACGCTTCAGCAAACTCTTTCCTGTTGGTAGTTTCAAAGAAGTAACTTGAAGGATTTTCGTCCATCAACCTACGTAGTTTCTCTAGAGATATACCTTTAAGTTTGAATTTGGGTATTGGTTTACTTTCGGTAGGAACACCGCCAGGCAACTCCATAGGTTTCTTTTCTATCTCAGCCTCGAATCGCATTCGTTCATCTTCTGGAATAATCAGATTGAACTTCTTAGCAAAGGCAATCATCTTGGGAAAGTTATCACGCTCCCTAAAATAGCCATCAAAAATTAAAGCGTAGTATAGATTATGACTCATACTACCAAACAGCTTTTCAGCATATTCCTTTTTCCCATCTGCAAGAAGGGACTCTACTATCTTCAGTCCTACAGTAACATCATAATCTACATCCCTCATCTGGTTGATTGTTTCGTATAATTCTGCAATCAGCTCTCTTGGAAGGCTTGTTCCGAGTAATTTATCACAGAAATAATTTGTTCCTCTTTCTACTCTCCAATCTCGTTTGGGGTCTTTCGTAACAAGTTCAGTAATTGCTTGAGCTGCAACCACAGAGTCGGAGTCAACAAGCGCTTCAAGCCAGTAAGTAAGACTGTATTGAGTTGATTTACCGTCGGTGTATCTCCATACTGTCTCTACTAATGGATAAAGTTTCTTTAATGCTTGTTGCGCAAAAGGAATGTCCTTCTCGGCGATAAAAGGAACGGGGTCAATAATCTCGTAAATTGTAACGTCCTTACGATGACCATACGCTGCAACGTGTACACAACCCTCGAAAAAACGCTTTTTTGCTTCAGTATTATTTCCCGCCAGAGCGAGAACACTTCCTAACTTTAAATACTCAAAAGCAGATGAGTCATAGTATTGTGATGTACCTGCGCGTTCTAACACGTTCTGTCTAAGCAACTTTAAAACCACTTTTCGGTTCGTAATGTTCAAATCCGAATAAGTATCTTTTAGTAAAGAATTTAATGTTTCCCCCTCCAATGGGCCAGAGCTTGAGCCCTGCAGATATGAAGTTGTGCGACGACTAATCTCACCCAATAGTGATATTACTGATTGGTAATTGTTTAATTTGGCTGCAAGATTAAGAGTTCTTCGGAAAGAATCGGTACTATCTTCTCGAATCCCGTATAAGTCCATTGCTCGTGGCTTACCTTTGAATGGATGTGTATATTTATTCAAGTCAGACAAGGCGTCTTGCAACCATTTTGCTTTACCAGAATTTTTTATATCTGAAGCTTCCAGCAGAGACAATTCAAACAAGAACTTTATCCAAGCTCTATACCAACCATCAATTCTTACAACTAGCTTTTTTGCATCCTGTACTACCCCAGGATTGATACGGGCTTGTATTAGAAGGGTTTTGTACCATTCACTAAATATGGGACGCTCTTTATCATAAAGGTTCTCAAATTCAAAAACTTGTTTCGTTAATTTTTTAAAATCTGGCAAGCGAGTTGAACTTGCGGGCTTCCCGCCGCAAAGCAATGCCTGAGTAATATAACTTTTATTCTTGGTTTGTTGACCAGCAAAGGTGGCTAACATTGCGGCTTCTTTTTTCATTCCTTCTTTGTACAAATACTCCGCAACTACAATATACAAAGGCACTTTCTTAACCATTGCCACGGAAAAAGCTGTCAATTCTTTACTACGTTTCGCAACACCGAATAGGTAATCAAATTCGCGCAGAAGCAGCCTTATCTGGCGCATTTCTGTACCTTTATATTTGTTTCTAATTATCATCATCTGCAAAGTATTTAGCGCGCCCTTCAGAGATGAATTGCGGCAAAGATTCAAATAATGCGCACTTTCAACCTCTTGAAAATAACGAATTTGTGAGTCATCTCTAACGTTCATTGAAACGCCAGCGACACTGTAGTGGTCCCAGGGCGGATTTCCCCCCTTATGCTGCGCCATTTGGCACAGCAGGATGCCATTAGTCTTCGAAAAAACTGCCTTGCCGTCGAATACCATTCTTTCGCAAAAGATTTCTGTACCAAGAACATCCAAGACTGCTTGGTGGTATATATCGTCAATTGATTCTTGACGTTCCCAGGTGTATGTATGGAGTGCGCGATGGAGCTCTACGCACTTACAGTAGATATCCCAACGCCCACCTCTGGCAGATAATTCAGCAATTCTGTTTAAATTATTTTTAATACTTTCTGGAGAATGGAAAAAATATAGACTTTGGGCAACAAAATTTGCTGCTAGCAGTTCATATGCTTGTTGGTATTCATCAGAACGAATAAGGTACGGAATCAAATATCTATATGCTCTCTGAGACGCATAAAATCCATTCCTGCTTAACCACTGCGTGATGTGTCTATAGAGCTCACTGTCTTTCTGTTTATTTTTATGGCTCTGCTCGATAATAAATCTTCTAAAACTTTCGTGATAAATACGCAAACCACCCTGAACAAGTCCTGGTTTTAGAATTGGCTGTATCTTCGCAATTGTTTGCTGTAAAGCTCGTTTTTGAATAGGTGGAAACATTTCCTTCAGCTCATCAGCAGAGACGCTGAAATCAAGTAGAGCAAATGTCTGAATCACTGCAAAATCGTTTATATCACTGTCGTGCGTAAGATATTTATAATAATTATTTAAGTCGCTACTAAGTTGAGGTAGTGTCTTGAGGAAAGCAATAATATCATTTTCGTTTCCAGACCCCAGTATCTCTTTCAACACGTATGTAAGATATAGCGGGTTTCCTTCAGTTTTCTGAGTAAAAGTATCTATAATCTCATCACTCATCGGAATTTGTCTTGTTCCAGCCGAGCGTTCATTATGTTTTTTTATAAACTCAGCAACCATCTTCTCATTCCAAGGTGGCAGTTCTACAACTTTTACACCTTTTTCTTCAATAATCTCTTTTATTTCGTTTCCAGGTTGTGAGGCAATAAAAAGAGAACATCCTTTCGGCAATTTCAAATCAAGTAATTCGGCGACGAAATCGTGGACCAGGCTTGGCGGCAACTTATTCTGGGCAACTACTCGGTTGAGATGGTCTAGGCCGTCTACCATTAGCACTAATCGTTTTCCTGAAGCACATAATTTTTCAAGGAATTTCTCAAGATTTACTTTTGTAGCAGCAAAATATGGCCGAAGTTCTTCAGAAATCTTTGGCTCAGCACGTTCAAGCTGATGGAGAAAATTTCCATACAAAGTTTCTGCTACTATCCGTTCTTGGGCAAACTTGTCTGTCGGTTCCAAATAGCAAAAATGTCGTACGGCGATAATCTTCTCTGAAAAAATTTTCGAATGTAGGTCGTCAAATATATGAGACTTGCCACTACCTGGAGGCCCTTCAAGAACAACATAAGTATCTTTTAAGAGCAGTCTCCTGAGCTTTTCTGTAATCTCACTTCTATAGAGGCGATACTCCGTTGATATAAATGGAAAATCTTGGGCGATATGACCGAACTCAACATTTAAATTTATATGTTTAAAAATTTCTTCTCTAGTTACAAAATTATGCTCCTTAGCACCCCTTAGTTGGGAAGCTAGTAGAATAAGGCGACCAGCCACATCGCGTTCGGACACTTGATTGTTGGGATAATATCCAATACCTACATGCGAGCGCAGAGAACCTAGCAATTCCTTTTCTAAATTTCCTGGCTTATTTAAATCAAATGAGGCGTCGGGTAAAGACGATTCAACAACAAGTTTTTCCAAGAACTTCTTATTCTGAGCTGAGTTAGTAATTAAAAAAGATTTATACTTTAATCGAAAGACTTTGGGGGCTTTTATTTCCTTAAAAAAAGGGTCTGGGGTTACCTTACGATTGGTTGCAATAATATAATCAGCTTCAATTTTTGCCTTGAAAGGCTTAGCTAGTCCATCAAGATTCAAGTCGCTAGAAGTGTTTTGAAAACTATTTTTATTTAATGCTGTATTTGAAGCAGAGTGCTTAACTTGAACTTTAGTTTTTCTACTATCTGCGATGAAAACTATGTCATCAAATACATCTCCTGCGCACTCTTTAAGCTCAACGGCAATTTTAAAATCCTTTCGATGTAAATTTTCTGAGATAAGAAAAGCCGCAAGAAGGTCTTGATATGAGTATCCCTGATGTAATCCGTGCATATTCGTTGAAACTGTGGATAAGTAGCTCTAGCAATAGTATACATTTAATAACTATAGATAACAGATGCTAACTGCCTTTGCATTGCCGTGGTCTTTTCGATGCGCTACAGTTATCTTGTTAGTAAAACTTAATAAATCCCCGCTCGTCGATGGCACGTAAAACATCTTCGAGCCTACGCTCTCGCAAGAGGGAGCGCGCGTATCGGGTTTGGGAGCCCGCTGGGTAGGAATCATTGAGAGGCTACCATTTCATCTCACAGTTGTGTGTGATGCGGTGGTAGCCTTTTGTATTACTGCGTACTCAACTATGAGAATTACAATTCTCGGCGATAATTTCGTTGGCAAAAATTACGCATAGCCTGTTTATGGCTTTGCGGGTCGCCGCGCCAACGGAAACCCGCCAAGCCACAAGCAGGCTTTTATGTTGAGCGAAAAAGCGTTACGTGAGTTCAAACGAATATGGGAAGAAGAACGCGGAGAGATAATCTCCGATGAGTTTGCTATGGAGCAGGCAGTAAGCCTGCTTACGTCGCTCGATGTAATTTATCGCCCACTTAAAAAAGCGTGGCTCGACGAACCAACTAATGATATTCCAAAGTTATGAAAGAAAAGCCGAAGCCGTATACCACTACGCCGCGCTACATCACTTCCGATGTTCGTAGCGGAAAAATGACGAGTAGTGAGTGGAGAGTTTATCAGTGGTTGCGAGATAACGCAGACCCCTATGGAAAAGTAACAACGTCATTAATCGCAATTCGAGATGACATTTACGAAAACGTAGAGGCTAATCACATAAATTACTTGCTCCTCTCACTGAAAAAGAAGCGCTACGTACACTACCTATCTCGCCAGGGACGCAGAGGCTCCTTCGATGTTCACTTCGACGACTGGTTGCTTCCTAATGGGCAAATTAAGCATCTTGACGCTTACTTCACCAACGATTCTGCGATTACCCCAGGCCGTAGCAAGACAGTTACCGAAACAGAGGTTACTCAGAAGTCAGAGGGTGCTATTCAGAAGTTGCAGGAGAAAAAACTTCAGGTGATTAAAGGATTTTCTGGCAATCCAGCTCCGCCGTCATTCAGAAGTCACTATAACGATACGGATACCCACAAGGATAATAAATCTACGTTAGGCAAAGAGGCCTTTAAGGGAACGTTAGTGAGGGAATACGAACCACGGACTACGGAAGAAGCGAGGTGTTATCAAATAGCGCAAGAAGTCGGAGAGCAATTTATGAATCCTCTTCTGTCCGTACTACGAACTCAAGGAATTAGTATTATCGAACGCGCTTGGGGCATTTACCGTGAAGACGTACAAGGCCGTAAAACAATTGATAATAAGCCCGCCTATCTGCAAGGGATTATTAAGACCCTGCTTCAAAAAGCAAATCAGTAGTGCTATGCTTTATTTGCGTCCTACAAGATTGAATATAAGCACGGGGGTTTCTGCTTTTTTTGGCTCCAATTGCGGGCTGAAAGGGGCAGCCGACCTCCGCAATTGGGTGCCTTCGTGCATTCAATCTTGTGGGACGCAGGCTACGGCTGTCCCTTTTTGTATTTCTGGGAAAGTTGTAGTTAATAAATAATTACTACTATGACTACCCACAATCAAAATCTAGAAGCGAAAAGTGTCCGAGAGCAAGGTAAAGCCTTTGTAGATAAGGTTAGCCTCGACTTTGATGCTCGGCATGAGGTTGAGCTAGTTAAAGAATATAACCCTAACTATTCGCAGGAGGAAGTTTTATTTGAAGTAGCAAAATCTTTTGTCAAAGCGCAGTCAAGAAGCAAAAGACAAGAACGTTATTTAAATCACATTTTGGGAGGAGCTACGCTTATTTCTATCATTCTAGGAATCAACGCATTCAGCTCTCATGATTGGCTTCGATTTTTTTATGCAGCTGCCCTATGCGTAGTCAGCTTAGGCATTGTCATTCGTCTTCATAAAAGTTGAATATGAAGTACTTCATCTATGCTCGCAAGTCGAGTGAAACGGAAGATAGGCAGGTTGCATCAATTGATGCGCAGATTGATGAGCTCAAAAAGATTGCAAGCGAATCAAAATTGGATGTTGTCGGCACATTTACGGAATCTCAATCAGCTAAGGAGCCTGGCCGACCAATCTTTCTTGAAATGTTACAACGTATCCATAAAGGTGAAGCGAATGGCATATTGTGCTGGAAGCTTGACCGATTGGCGCGCAATCCCGTAGATGGTGGGCAAATTAGCTGGATGCTTCAAAGGAGCGTACTGCAAAGCATTCAAACGTATGGCAAGGAATACACCCCTGGAGACAACAGTATTCTGATTGGTGTTGAGTTCGGCCAGGCAAATCAATTTGTTCGAGACCTATCCGTCAATGTAAAAAGAGGCTTACGAAAGAAAGTTAATGACGGATGGCTACCTGGCGTT
The DNA here is from genome assembly GCA_023255625.1 of Candidatus Harrisonbacteria bacterium. Taxonomy (GTDB): domain Bacteria; phylum Patescibacteriota; class Minisyncoccia; order UBA6257; family 1-14-0-10-44-23; genus JAHFLF01. The sequence goes on along the minus strand of JAHFLF010000001.1, from coordinate 521,403 downwards.
GCCCCTGCTGGCTACTTAAATACGCCAGACAGGGAAAAAGGATACAAAATACTTGTTGAAGACCCAGAGAGGTTTCATTTGGTGCGCAGAATGTGGGACTTAATGCTTACAGGTAACTATACGCCATTACGGATTCATAAAATTGCAACCAAGGAATGGGGCTATCGAACCGTGCAACGTAAACGACTGGGCGGCAGCCCAATGTCGCGCAGTGCCATCTATAAGATTCTCAACAATCCTTTCTACTATGGATATTTTGAGTTTCCTGTCGGAAGCGGCAATTGGGTTAAGGGGAAACACAAACCAATGATTACCGAAGAAGAATATCAACACGTTCAAGTAATCTTAGGGAAACGAGGAAAGCCCGCCCCGAAACGCCATCTATTTGCCTTCACAGGTTTAATGCGCTGTGCGAGCTGCGGCTCTAGCATTACAGCAGAAGAAAAAATAAAACATCAAAAAAATGGCAATGTGCACTATTACATTTACTATCATTGCACAAAGAAAAAGAACCCTGATTGTACAGAAAAATCTATTGAGGTTAAAAAGTTGCATAGTCAAATAGATTCTGTGCTTCAAGGAGTTACTATTTCCGAAGGATTCAAAACCTGGGCAATCAAACACTTGCACGAGATTAGGCAGGGAGAAGCAATCACACAGCAAGTCGCCTTTCAGAATAAGCAGAGGGAGCTGGAGGGTGCAACCGAGCAATTAGCATCATTACTACTAAAGTACACATCAAGCAGTAATACAAATGGCCAGCTTATCTCTGACGGTGAGTACCAGGCACTCAAGAGCACGCTGCTAAAACGTAAGCAATCGCTCGAGAATGACTTACAAGGCCAGGGAAAACAACTAGAGCAATGGATTGAGCTAACCGAGAAAACGTTTAATTTCGCACGCTATGCGCGCCTCTGGTTTCTGAATGGTGATTCAGATACCCGAAGAGCTATTCTGGGCTGTCTTGGCTCGAACCTCCTCCTTGAAAGAGGCAAATTGAGGATAGAGCTGCGTCCCGCGTTCCAAAGCATATTCAAGAACAATGACTATGTTGGAGTAGTAGCTGATTCCGCTCGAACCTCTACAAACCCTGCAATGAAAAGGAAAAGCGAAGCTTTTGGCTTCGCAAATCCCACTTGGCTCCGGAGGTAGGGATCGGACCTACGACATCCTCGTTACACGTGTCCTCTCATTACTGAAAGGGGTGGACTATATCACGACCATAGTTTTCACTTTAGGTCTCTTGGTATCTAGTCTCTACGGCGTCCTCCGACTTAATGTCAGAGTTCCCACGGTGTTGCCCCAAGGGGGTTTCACCGTTATCCCAAGATTTTTCAATCAACCTTTCGGTTGAAAGCTGCAATTATTGGACCTACTGTCGAATATGATTTTGGTGCTTTGTCCCGTATTGCGGTCGGTGTCTTGTCACGAAAATTCACTAGACCCCTTGGGTATTACTGAATTTTTGTAACTTCGACCCGCCACGCAATCTGGGTCCAAATCCCTCAAAAGCATATTCGACAGTAGGTCCTGTTTACAGCGAGGCGTTCTACCACTGAACTACTCCGGAATTATATTAAGTTTTACTGACAACTAACACGCAACTAATGCTTCCGGTAAGAACCACTGCCGCTCAACTACTGTTGAGCGAGCCTCGCCCCTTCTGGGGCGGGAACTACTCCGGAATGTTATTAAGTTGTTGGTAAATACTACTACTATGAAGGTCTTTTTTCAATAGGAAGCTTGGTAACGCCCGCCCAATCAAAAAATTCTTATTCTCATGTTCTTAAGAACATGAGAATAAGAAAACTACTGGAAATCCACGCTAAAACTATACATGCCCATACTGCACAGGCCGCGGAGTGTACCAGTTGCCTGCTCGGCGGAGACTGGGATGTCGGTAACCGCCGTGCTACCCAGGAATTTTTTATAGTCCAATTTCGGAATAGTCAGCGCCACAGAGCAGTCGTAGGTATTTTTGGTCGTGACGCGCAGGACGGTTGGTATGCCCGCTTTTGCGGCAATTTTGCGCGGCGAATATCCGCCGCGGGCGGCAATATCAATGATCTGCCTTCCATCAACAACCGAAACAACATTGGTTGCAGCCGGCTCTCCCCCTTCGTCCCGACCGGCCCCAACATACACCATCGCCCCGGCAATAATCAGAACACTGATGACGATTGAGACCGCTATGTGTTTACTGCTGCTATTCATAGTTAGAAATTAAATATCGGATCAATAATGCCAAGCGCGGCTAATGTTCCCAGACCATTAAACACGGCAAGTGCAATCACTACAAGTCCTGCGGTTTTAAAAAATATCCCCTTCCACGACAGCTGTGCAATCCGTGCCGCACCCGACGAGATAAGCGCAAGCACCGGCAAGGTCCCTAGTGCAAATATCAGCATCGTCAGTCCGCCGGCAATAAATCCGCCCGCGGAAAGTGCGTACACCTGCATTGACTGGGTAAATCCGCAGGGCAGGAAGAATGTTGCAGCACCAATCAGCAAAGGTGCAAACATATTCGTCGCCTCTCGCCGCATAAGGATTCGTGAAATACCGCCGGGCATCCGCAGCTGCAATCGTTTAGTGAAGTGAAATACATCAAGCAGGTTGATGCCGAGAATAATCATGACGAGCATCACGATAATACCGAGAATCAAACTGCCGGTACTGCCGAGCGTGAATGATGTGCCAAGCGCGCCGATTGCTCCACCGAGCAGAAAGAATCCGACAAGCCGACCAACATGAAAAAAAATCTGCGGACGCCATTTACGACCACTCTTTGCATAACTCGCAGAAAGCGAGAGCAAGAGTCCTCCAACAACCGCCAGGCAGGTTGAAACCGAGGCGATAAGTCCCACAACAAACGCGGTACCATAAGTAACTCCATCACCGCCAATCAGATCTACAAGGCCAAACCGCTGCAGCAAGATAAAGCCAGCAATGAGCACAACCGCAATGGGCAGTGCATATATAAACTCACCCCACTTAACCGGCGGCTTCTGCTGCGAAAGTGAGAATGAGTACCCATGCTCCTTCACTAGCTCGGTAAAAAATCCTGCAAGTTTTTCACGGTCATGTGGGAACTCGCCGCTTATAGTTGCGGTACGCTCTGCCAAACTTACTTTGACCTGCGCAACACCGGGATGATTCTTCACTTGCTCCTCAATCAAAACCACGCAGGAGGCACAGTGCATGCCGGTGATATGAAACAGATGTTCGGTTTTCCCAGTCATATACAAAAATTATAGTTTCTTAGTTTTCAATCGGAGGGAGTTGCCCACAACTGATACGCTAGAAAGCGCCATCGCCGCACCGGCAAAAACCGGCGAAAGCAGCCAGCCAAAAATCGGATAAAAAACGCCGGCGGCCAGCGGAATGCCAACAATATTATAGACAAACGCCCAGAACAAATTCTGCTTGATGCCGCGCATGGTCAGCTTTGACAGCCGGATCGCTTTGACCAGCTTTGAGATATCACCGTGCAGCAGCGTGATGCCGGCCGACTCAATCGCCACATCCGTACCGGTGGCCATCGCGATACCCACATCGGCCTGCGCGAGCGCGGGTGCGTCGTTAACGCCATCACCAGCCATGGCAACGAACAACCCCTGCGATTGCAATTCTTTAATTTTTATAAGTTTATCCTGCGGCAAAACCTGCGCGACAAAATCATCAATGCCTGCCTCTTTTGCAATCGCCTGCGCCGCGTCTTTGCCGTCACCGGTAAGCATCACCACTCTAATATTGAGCGTGTGCAGATCTTTGACCGCCTGAATTGCCTCCGGCTTGATGGCATCGGCGACTGTTACCGTCGCAATCGGTTCACCGTTCTTTGCCGCAAGAATTATCGGCACACCCCCGAGAAAATATTCAATACCATCAACAGTTCCACTTACTCCCCTGCCCTTTAGCATTTCAAAATTTGAAACGGTCGGAATTTGGATTGAATTTTGTTTAGCGTATGTAATTATTGCGTGCGCGATCGGATGCTCTGACCTACTTTCCAGTGAAGCCATGACTGCAATAATTTTCCCATCGGTTAACTTGGAATAATTTTTGATACTTGTAACCTCGGGCTTGCCTTTGGTTATAGTGCCGGTCTTATCAACAACGAGTACTTTCACTTTGTGCAATTTTTCGAGTGTCGCCGCGTCTTTAACTAAAATCCCTTCGCGCGCGCCCTTACCGACGCCGACAATAATCGCCGTCGGCGTTGCCAGCCCTAACGCGCACGGACAGGCGATAACCAGGATTGCGACAAAAGAAGTCAGCCCCATTGAACCGTATCCAAATAGTAACCAGGTGGCCAGTGTCAGGGCCGCGATACCAAGAACGATCGGCACAAACACACCGGAAATTTTATCCGCCAGCGCCTGAATCGGCGCCTTACTCCCCTGCGCCTCCTCCACCATTTTAATAATGTGCGCAAGTAATGTCTCCGAGCCGACTTTAGTGGCGCGAAACGAAAAACTGCCGGTCGTGTTCATGGTACCAGCGACAACCGGGTCGCCCACTTTCTTCTCCACCGGAATCGGTTCGCCCGTCATCATGGACTCATCAACATATGAAGATCCATCGGTAATCACGCCATCAACCGGAATTTTAGTGCCGGATTTCACAATCAGAATATCCCCTTTCACCACCTCGTTAATCGGAATTTCTATCTCCTGCCTGCCGGCAGGCAGGTCCTTGCCGTTACGGATCACCAATGCTGTTTTAGCTTGTAGATTCAGTAGCTTCTCAATCGCGTCGCCGGTTTTAATCTTCGACTTCATCTCCAAATATTTACCAAAGGTAATAAACGCGACAACCACAATCGTCACATCATAATAAGTCTGATTAACATTCAAAAACGGCGCGAGCGCCTCCTCAAATGCCGTTAGCACAAAGCTGTAAATAAACGCGGCCAGCGTGCCGATACCGATAAGCGTATCCATATTAGCTTTGCGATAACGCAAAAATCGGTAGACGCCAAACAGGTACGGCGTACCCACGACAAAAAGAGTATAGGTAGCCATGATCGGCAGAAGGTGATGGAAAAATTCCTCCCACACCGGCGTCATGCTAGAAATAATATTGAACTGCGCGAGCGCGTCCCAAGCCATAATAAAAATACTGATGACTGCCAGAGGAATCACAGAAATGACTTTCGTTCGTAAAGCCGCTAGCTCAGCTAACTTCTCTTTTTTTGATTGATTGATGCCTAGATGTTCTGCGTGCTCATTTTCAGACATTCCCATTTCTGCAGAGGTCATGTTGCCATGATTCATGGGTGCTGGCTCTGGCATAACAAGCGAATAACCGAGCGGTTCAATACTTTTTGACAACGCCTCGGGTTTTATTTTCGCCTCGTCAAAATTAACTTTAACGGATTCAGTGCCGTAATTTGCCTGCGCCGAACTAACTCCATCCAACTTTTTCAAAGTCTTTTCAATAATCACCGAGCACGATGCACAATGCATACCGCGAATTTTATAAATTTGAGTGACCATATTTTATGGAAAGTTAAGCACAGCCTGCCCCGTACTGAACCAGCAGGTTCTAGTACCGGGGTGCATTCTTTTGATTTTGAATGTTTGTACGGCCATATTTTTATTTACGCTTCAACCTATACACTTTCAAAATTTCGCGCTTCGCCTTATCTATCTGACCGGACTGAATCTGGTGGACAACGCACCCGCTCAAATGCCCCTCCATAAGCAAATCTTCAACATTGGAGAGCCCCTGTTTCACGGCCGAGGTCTGGGCAATGACATCAATGCAGTATTTCCCCTCCTCAACCATTCGCTGCAATCCGCGAATCTGCCCTTCAATAATTTTTAATCGTTGAATAAGCCGCGGCTCTTTTTTATTGATGCTGTATTTCATATACACTATGTATATACCCCCTAGGGGGTATATGTCAAACTGACCCAGTGAATAACTTTCAGGATTCTGATATACTTAAACTTATGGAAATAAAGGGATTGCTTAAAGAATCACGCGCAATCTGGGGCGATAAGAAGCTGCCCCTCGCGCAAATCATTGTTCGCATTGGTAAAGTTTTCGGCGACATCTGCCGCTACGAGCGAAATGCCACTAAAGATGTCAAAACTCATACCGACGCAGAGCTGAAAAAAGAACTTGGCAACCTCATCTTCTCAACTATCAGGCACTGCGACGAGCTTGGCTACGACCCCGAGGAATGCATTACACTCGCCAAAGAATGCCAGGTAAAATTCGCAAAGGAAAATCAGAAACGATAGTTCTTTGATCCCCCGATCTCCCACCATAACCTATCACCTATAACCTTCTTACCTATGGATCAAGATTTAGAAAAACGACTCGCGACGCTAGAACAAAAAATTGACGCGACTTACAAGTCGGCTGAAAAAACTAGAAAGTATTTTAAGTGGACGCTGATTGTCAGCGTCGCCGTAATCGTTCTACCGATGATCGGACTCGTCTTTGTTATCCCGCAATTCCTGGGCACACTAAGCCAGTATCAGAATATTGGCAATCTGGGTCTATAAAAATCATTGCTTGCCCCGCATCTGTTTCAGGCAAAAAGCCGGCACCATAGGGAGCATCAAGTCTTCTGTGCTCATCTTAGTACGACTTTTTTGTTTGCATTACTCTAAAGTCCGAACTTAGTGAGTAAATTTTTTGTGATCTGCTCGGCAGCAATCTTGTTCGGCTTATACCAAACATGAACATGGTCATGATAATACGCCGTGGTTCGATCGGCAAAAATGTTCGCAAGATCGGCCAGATATGGAATCTTTTTTTGCGCTAAGAGCTCGCGTACACGGAGATGAAACGCCTTCTGCCGCTCATCCCGCACACGCCAGTTCCACTCTGCAATCTGCTCTTCGGTGCCAACCAATTTCGTCTCGGTCATCAGTGATGGCTGCAAAAAAACCATGAATCGAAAATGGTATGCCCCGGCCAACTTTTCCAGCAAACTATATGTTTGCGCATAATCGTCTGCGGTTGCCTGCGCCAAATTTTCGCGTACTTCATCTGGCAGCGAATAGCCCTGTAGATCATATCCATAAAAAAGTTGCGGATTGATTTTCTGAATTGCGGCGTACACTAAACGACAGGTTATGCAATTATCCCGAATAAAATCTCGAGATTTGCGCAAAATGACCTGCGCCAAACCACCCTCAAGTTTCTCGCGCATTAAATACTCCGGATAGCCAAGATTGCCGGGGTATCCAAAATCATATGCATTTTCAACATCGTTATGGCCATCATAAAATAGAACAATATCCGGCCGCTCCCCGGCACGCAGTAATGCTGTGAGCTTCAAAACTTCTTGTTCAAAAACATAACCGGGCTCTCCAAAATTACGGACTTCGTAACGCGGCACGGTTGAATTAAGCTCCTGTGAAATAAAAGACGGGATGGTGTCGTTATCGCGCGCGCTGGAAGCCATTAAGCTAGAAGCGCCCATCATAAATATTTTTGTGGGTGGTTCGCTGAATTTTTCCGGATTCCAAGTCTTGCGCTCACCCGGAGCAACAATATTGAAATATTTAGCCGTTGTGGTTGTGGCAAAACGCCACATTAGATAAGGTGTAAACAACTGTCCACTCTTGCCAGGAACTTCAGCGCTGGCTTCTTTATACAACTCCGGCATCCAGGGCTCGACCGACAAATTAAGTTTCTCATACCAAGGCGAATTTTGGTTAATCGGATGCGCATTACTCAACTGCTGCTCTATATGCAGCAATATCTCAAATGCCACAAAGACAATGATTACGGACAAGAGCACGGTAGCAATTTTTTTAAACCAGTACATGATCATGCGAAAAGTTTTGAATTAGCAAGGTCTTTTCGGCTAATAATATAAGTATCCATAATAAGATAATCCATACCGCTTTTGGCAAATGTAGCTAGCGCATTCTGGGGAGTTGTTACAATCGGCTCACCGCGCAAATTAAAAGATGTGTTCAGTAGCATCGGCACGGCGGTTTTTTTATAAAACGCACTGATTAGTTTATGGTAGCGCGGGCAGTCCTGCGCAAAGACCAACTGCGGCCGAGCCGAGCCATCAACATGAGTTATCGCCGGAACCTCTTTCTGCTTGTCAGATTTAACCGGCACAACATAAAGCATAAACCGTGCCGGCTCTCTCTCGGATATATCGCCAAAATTAAAATAAGCATCGGCATACTCTGCAAGTACTGATGGAGCAAACGGACGGTATGGCTCTCGAAACTTAATTTTAGTATTTACGATCTCTTTCATCTCATTTCGGCGCGGGTCGGCAATTATAGAACGATTGCCGAGCGCACGCGGCCCCCACTCAAATGCGCCCTGATACCAACCAATCACTGAACCATTTTTCAAAAATTCAGCGACTTTTTCAACAAGAATTTCTTCTGAAGACATTTTAACAAAACTAACGCTAAGCTCATCAAGCGCCGACTCAATTTCTTTGCCACTGTAATTTTCTCCATAAAATGCGTGCCGCATCGGCGCAGTCCGCGCTCCTCCAAGCGCCAAATGATGCAGGGCAAGTGCTGCGCCAAGCGCACCTCCTCCGTCACCCGCCGCCGGCTGCACAAAAATCCGTTTAAATGGCGTCCGTTCCGCAAGCCGCCAATTCATAACCGAGTTCAGGGCCACTCCACCCGCCAAACAAAGAGTGTCTCCGCCAGTAATCGAGTGAAGATGGTTAGCCATCGCAACAACACAATCTTCGAGTACGGCCTGCACTGAAGCCGCCAAATCTGCATAATATTCCTGCTCATTAACGAGCTTCTCGTATTCCGCACCTTCCGGCTTTTTACCGAAGTAAGATGGCCAACCGGTCTGACGAGTACAAAAATGAGATTCCGTTTCGCGGGGCTTGCCGAAAAGCTGAACGAATTTATGGGAAAAAGTTCGCCGCCCGGAACGATGAAAGCTGAAATACTCTAGATTAAGCCCGCATGATCCATCTCCGTGTGTAATCAATAATTTCTCAACTAATTTTTTATACTGCGGCTTACCGTAGGGAGCCATACCCATTACCTTATATTCCCCCTCATTAACCTCAAAACCAAGAAAGGCAGTAAAAGCCGAATATAAAAGTCCAAGCGAATTTGGAAAATGTAATTCTTTAAACATTGTGAGATGAGTGCCCTCGCCCAGACCGAGCGAGCAGGTTGCCCATTCGCCGACACCATCAAGAGTTAATACCGCGGCCTTTTTATAAGGCGAAGGATAAAAAGACGATGCGGCATGAGAAAGATGGTGATTAGAAAAATAAATTTTGCGCGGACTGATATTTAGCTTGCGGCTAATCAGCGGTCTGATCCAAATCTTATCCTCCAGGAGACTTTTTAAACTTCTTGCAAATAGAAAGGGCGCGAAGGGAAAATTAGAAACAGCATTTTTTAAAATACGCTCAAACTTGAGCAGGGGCTTTTCATAAAATACTACGGCAGTCAGATCGCCTACCGAAACGCCACCGGTACGCAAAACAAACTCAATCGCCTGAACCGGAAAACCCGAATCATGCTTTTTGCGGCTAAAACGCTCTTCTTCCGCCATGGCCACCGGCACTCCATCTATAAGTAACGCAGCCGCTGCGTCATGATAAAAGAATGAAAGACCAAGAATTATCGAGCGAGAAGAATTCATACTAAAATTCGCGGACAAAATCTTTTAATGAATATTTAGCAACCTCGGCTGAATGCCAAATAGTGCCGCGCACCGGTTTCTCAAAAGAACGGATCCCGCCCACCAAAATCGCGTAAATCCCAAAAATAGTGTAGTAAAAAACGATCAAAAAAACAGTCGAAATTATAGAGCCGACAACTAACCCAAATTTTTTGAATGCCGCTGAAATCTTAGCCCACATAACAAACTAAAAAATAGTGTAAATAAATGGCCCAAGCGGCGTCGTGCTACCCAGAATAATGATGACAAAAAATACCAGTAAAAGAGCGATAAGCGGCATTAAAAGCCACAGTCGGCGATAGACCAAAAAACGGCCTAAATTAGCGGTGCTGATACCATACGCCAGGACAGTATTTCTTGCAGACATACAAGGAGCGTAGCGCATTTTCAATCAATCATGCAAGAGAACACGACCGCACAAACCTTCTAGAACTGAAAACTTCTAACGATCTGCTCATTGCGGATCTTTCCTGCTGCAATATCGGCCTCCAACTTTGGTGTCAGCGGTGTGCCGTCGCTGCCTGATGCTAAGATGTCGTAGACTGAAAAAAGAATAGGCCCTCGACATATTCCATAGCGAGTATATAAAACCCGGTTGCCGGCAGCAGCGCCGCCGCCTGCGAAAACAGCGAATGTTATCCCATTAAGATTCTCGAATTGAACAAAGTGTTCACCGGTATTGGCGGAATCTTTTGTTTCGCAGGTATTCATCGGTGCAATAGCTACATGAACACGAAATTCATAATATCCATGGCTCCCATTCTCTGAAAATGTGTCAACGCGAGGGAAAACGATCGCAACCGCCGTTGTGGCGTTACTGGTTTCCGGCTCAAGATATAACCCATGAGGATCCCCCTCATACACAGTTGCCTCCTTCGGATACACCAATGAAAAATCAAATGCGTTATTAAGATAGGTTTCACCGATTACAGGGGCGGGAGCGCCAGCATTCTTTGCTGGGACAAACAAAAGGACGCAGAGGAGCGCGATGATGATAACGCCAAGACTGGAGATAAGCACAATTCCTTTTTTCATATCATTTAGTCAATAATTCTCTAAATAGTTTCTGTAAAACAGCCGGATTCCCTTTTCCTTTTAGTGCACCCATGGCCCGTCCGATGAAAAATTGAAGTGCCGCCTCTTTGCCCTCTTTGAAGTCAGCCGCCGGACCGGGATTAGCATCAATCAGCTGCTGGCAAACCGGGATGAGCAAGGCCTCATCGGAAACCTGCTCCAGCCCCTGCTCTTTAATAATCACATTCGGATCTCCGCCGCTTTCAAACATTTTTTTGAGCACATCCTTGGCCACTCGGCTACCGATCTTATCGTCCGCCGCTAGAATAATTAAATCCGCTAAGTTCTCTGCGGTTACTTTAGTTTTCGCCGGATCATCAATGCCAGCCGAAATCATTAGTCCTTTCAAATCACTGGTCAGATAGTTCACCGCTAGTTGGACCATCTTCTTCCACTCGCGACTCGCCACTCGCGACTCGTCTACTTCTGTCTTCAGTTCAGAAACCACTTCTTCAAAATATCCTGCCAAGGGGCGGTCAAACACAAGCACCTCAACCTGGCCGGCCGTTAAGCCGTATTCATCCGCAAACCGCACCCTTTTTTGTGCCGGCAATTCTGGCAGTTCCGCCTTGAGCTTACGCAAATCGAATTTCGCCAGATCAATCGGCGGGATGTCCGGCTCCGGAAAATATCGATAATCGTGTGAGGATTCTTTTTTACGCTGGCTCACGGTTTTTTGGCCGGGGTCATTCCACCCGCGCGTCTCCTGGTCAATCACCCCGCCTTTTTCTAAAATCTCCCGCTGTCGTTTAATCTCATACTCCGCCGCGCGCTCCGCCATGTTAAACGAGCCAATATTTTTTACCTCCACCTTTGTACCAAACTTTAATTCGCCGTCTACTATAGTGCCAAGCGACAAATTTACTTCCACGCGCATCTGGCCTTTTTCCATATCCGCGTCAGAGACACCAAGATAGCGCAGCAGCAGTTGTAGCTCGCGGCCAAACTCCCCAATCTGCTTTACTTCACGAATACAGGGTTCGGTAACAAGCTCCATGAGCGGCACGCCGGCACGGTTGAAGTCAATAAGCGAGACCTCATTACCGGTCGCATCCTTCTGATGGATTGAACTTGCGGTATCCTCTTCCAAATGCACTCGCGTTAGTTGCACCCCCTTCAAATTACCACCGAACACAAACGGCACATCGTACTGCGTAATTTGATACCCTTTAGGAATATCCGGATAAAAATAATTCTTGCGATCAAACTTGGAGGTCGCCGGGATCTCGCCACCAACCGCCATGCCGATTTTAATCATCTGCTCAATCGCCGCCTTGTTGGCAACGGGCAGTGTACCCGGATGGCCCATGCAGACCGGGCAAATATTTATATTTGGCCTAGTTTCATTCGGATCATTAAGACACCCGCAGAACATCTTCGTCTTCGTCTTCAGTTCCGCATGTATTTCTAATCCGATGACTGGAATGTAGGTTTTCATCTTATTCGTACTTTCGTTCCGCCAGCCGGCGGATTGATTCGTTATTCGTAGCTCACTTTAATCCTACTTTCTTTTTGACGAGCGTCCAAATCTGCTCGGCCACCTGATCTATTGGCTTGAGCCGTTTGCCGTCAGAACACTCTAAAAGCGTAAACTGTCGGGGGAAAAGCCGTGCCAGCTCCAGATACACCTGCTCAGCGCGTTTTAAATGCTGCAAATTATCCTCGTGCAAATCCCGCGACTTCCCTTTCGTATAGACCCGCTCGGCGCCTGTCTTTTGATCAACGAGCTGCTGCGCAATCTTTGCCGGCACATGCAGCACAATATTTAAATCCGGCTTTGGAATCTCTAAAATTTTAAACTCAAGATCCTGCACCCATAAAAAGAAACGCATCCTGTCATCAGCAAGTTTAATTTTTGCGCCTTGATGCCCCATATTACTGGCCACATACCGATTTGCCAAAACAATTTTGCCCGCATTAAGAGCGGCGCGAATATCTGGCGCCGCCTCGAAGCGGTCGAGCGCGTACAGCAGCGAAGCCTTCTGCGCGCTGACCTCTTTAATACTGCCATACCTGCCTTGCAGATACGCTTTTACAAAATCCGACGAACTCTTGAAATACTGCGGAAAATCAAACATCTCAACCGGGTATCCCTCGGCAGTAAGTCGGTCAGCAAGCATCTTCGTCTGTGTGGCCTTGCCGCTCCCGTCCGTACCCTCAATTACAATAAATTTACCTTTTGCCATGCCTCTTATTCTACCAATGTCCATGAAATTCCCCAAATTCAAAATAATCTCTGCCCTTCAGTGCTTATTCGTGCGAATAAGCACTGAAGGAAGATTGATGTAAAATAAAAGAACTTCATCCTGAATCAAATAAGGAATAATACCTTCCCGCCGCAAAATTTTACTATTAATTCACAAACTTCATCCGCAACTTGCTTTACATATTCTGCTGCAGTATTTGCGTTGCCTTCAATGATCAGAAAAATATCATTTGTAGCAGGAGTAATTTTTGTCGGCTCGACTTGTAAAACCTCCAGGCGACAGATGACACTATTGCCGTCGTCAACATATCCATACTCTCCAGGAAAAACTGCAACCGGCTCACTCTTGCCAAGCGGCATAAACTTTTCATCACCTTTTGTAAGCCGGAGCGTGATATTTCCCTGTACCTTATCAATGTCGTGTGCGCCCAAAGCCAACCCTGTCTTTAGCGAAACTAAATTGTATATATCTACGACGGTGTTGATGTGCGGAAATCGGTCGCGCTCTAAGAACGAACGCCGCAGTGCTTCCGGCGAGGCAACATACTCACGATTACTCCTGCCAACCTTAGTATGCAGATCCCGAAAACCACCAAGCACCGGATCATCTTTGTATGTTTTGCCGGCCCACTCCTGTTTTACTTTTTCTAACTCTGCATTTTTGTATAAATCAAAAGCAGCATCTGATTCAATATTTTTAACTCCTGTAATCCGCGCGGTAATAATTTTTACGCCCAAATCAAGCACCTCCTTAGTAACGCTAAATGATAAATTTTTCATATTATTTTTGAACTAAAATCTTTGTTCCAACGGCAGGATTGCCGAAAAAATTCGAAGCGCTGCCGCCCATTTGTATTAGATAATATACCGGATTACCGGCCAGCGTAAGACTGCCAGTTGTCAGCGTAAACTCGCCAGCGCGAGCAGCGAAAAATTGATCAGTGTACCGCGCCTTGATACTTTTATCGCCAATTTGCACTGTAAATACCTCGCCAACACGCGGCACAAATCCCTGCTCCTGACCAATCGAAGCCAGATAGATATTGCCGTGGCTATCGCTATCGCCAACATATATCCCATTTTGCACCTCGGGCAAATCAAGTTTCTTAGGCGTGAGCGTAAAACCAGGGAAATTCCTGACACCCATAACCTGCGCAAGCGCCGGCAACATGATTTCTAGAGAACGATACGGCGTGTCTGAATTCTTTGACACGGTTACAAGGAAAGAGCGCGCGATCAAATCGCGAAAAAAATATAAATTATAGCCAACATTGGGTCCAACAACACAGACACCATTTTTAAGTTCCAGTGCATAGATTTGCCCACCATCGCTTTTATTATCTAAACCGCGCAGCTTCTGCCCCTCCGCTGCGCCTGGAGCCGCATTAACCAAAATGCCAAACTGCATCCGTGGCGCAATATCTGAAAAATACTCAATCGGTGCGTAAGCATGCGATCCGGCGACAAACCCGGCATGTAGAGTATTAAAGCTCTCGGTTTCAAAGAATCCCATGCTAAACCGCGCATCAGCAAAACATGCTGCCGCGCCTATTTCATAGCGCAAAGCATCAGACCGGCCGCAATCAGTAACTATCGAGATGTGTACATTTTTTATTTTCATAATTTTTTAGTTCAGTTAGCCAAATAAAATCAAAACGACCTCGCTTGAGGTCGTTTGACAGTGTTCATTTCGTAAAAAGTTTACTGAAACAAGCAATGACAAATGCCCTCAAGCAATCTTGAGTTTTGCATACGCATCGCCATTATTTTTGAAATCATTATCTTCATATAACTTGCTGTGCTTTCGCGCCCTGCTTGTTATCGCGAGAATGTGAGTCCAGTTCTCGCGAAATAAGCAGGGCGCGGAAATCTTATCCCTCAATTTCAATCCCCATGTTGCGCGCCGTACCCATAACCGTCTTCATGGCCTTTTCAATGTCAGTCGTATTCAAATCTGCCAACTTCTGCTCGGCAATCTTACGCACATCGGCTTTCGTTACCTTGCCAACTTTATTCAATAATGGGTTACCAGCCCCCTTCTCAATTCCTGCGGCCTTTTTTAAAAGCGAAGAAGCCGGCGGGGTCTTCATGATAAAGCTAAAACTGCGATCCTCGTAAATAGTGATCACGGCCGGGATAACATCGCCAGCCATCTTGGCCGTGGCGGCGTTAAACTCCTTGCAAAAATTCATGATATTAAT
Source organism: Candidatus Harrisonbacteria bacterium (assembly GCA_023255625.1). GTDB lineage: Bacteria > Patescibacteriota > Minisyncoccia > UBA6257 > 1-14-0-10-44-23 > JAHFLF01. Next base: position 506,262 of record JAHFLF010000001.1, on the reverse strand, counting down.
ACCCTGCGGGCCGAGCGCAGTACCAATTGGCGGCGCCGGGTTGGCCTTACCGGCCTCGATTTGCAATTTTACAACGGCTTTTACGGGTTTGGATGCCATGGATTTAGTTCATCAAGTTTATCAAGTTCTAAAGTTTATCAAGCATACAGAATTACAGTGTTTTAATCAAGCCCGAGAGCATTTTTGAAATTTGCATACCCTCATCTTGCAGTTTATCAAATTGACTTTGACTCGCATACCCTAATCGTTTTGCAATATAAAGCATTGAACGCGCCTCGCCGCAAGAACCCTTCGCAATATACAGAAATTGCCTAAATTCATTATTACTTCTACGCTCATATCCTTCGGCAATATTATTTGAGATACTGATCACTGCCCGATCAATCTGATCTTTAAAACTATAATCCTTATTAGCTCTAAATAAATCGTAAACAACAACTGCAAATTCTTGGGCCCGTTGCCAAGCAATAATATCTTCAAATCGAACAATCGCTGGCATTGACTTGATAAACTTGATGAACTTTACAACTTGATAACTGACTCGCTACATCTTCTGCACTTGTAGCGAATCTAACTCCATGACCGTATCGCGGCCGAAGATGGCGATAATCACCTTGATCATGCCGCTCTTTTCATCCACCTGGCTGACCTTGCCGTCATAGTCCTTAAATGGACCGTCGGTAATCTTGACCATGTCACCGATCTTAAGGTCAACAGTGAACTTTTTCTGGCCACCGCTCATCTTTGCGGTTAGCGCATCTACCTCTGGCTGACTAAGCGGCGTAGGCGTCGTGCTGTCGCTTCCGACGAAACCGGTCACGCGCGGCGTGTTACGGACAACATACCAGGAATCATCGGTCAGAATCATGTCCACCAGTACATATCCCGGATAAATTTTCTCTTCGATTTCTTTACGCCGGCCATTAGTTATCTTGATCTTTTTCTCGCGCGGCACTGTAATGTTAAAAATCTTGTCGCTCATTTCCAGCGAATCAACGCGCTGCTTTAAATAACGCGCCACAGCGTCTTCGTAGCCAGAGTAAGTGTGCACCGCATACCAGTGCCGCGGAGCTGCTTTTATTTTTTGTTTTTCGTCGTTTGCCGCAACCATATGATTCTAAATCAATCTTGTAAGACCCCAAGTAAACAAATAATCAAAGATGCCCAGAAACACGGCCAAAAGAACAGAAAGCGCAATAACCACGATAGTCAACTTTCTGGTTTCGGCAAATGTCGGCCACTTAATCAGTTTAAATTCCTGCTGCGCACCGGCAAAATATGCTGCGATTTTATTCATAGAGTATTCCCGAATCCGCCAGCTGGCGGAACGAATTAGAGATGTAATATACGAATGAATCAAAAAGGTTCTAAAAAACTGCGGGTTCCCGTCCGCAGCTCATTACAAGCATTATATATGAGCTATTCAGAATTGTCAAAAGTCCTGAAAACTAGTACCATGACCCCGAAAGGAGGCGTATGCCTAAGCTTCTCAAGCTCAAACGCAGCAGGCCACGACAGCGCCTGCTTAGATCCTATTGCAGGATCGCGCAGGAAGAACACCACTGTTGCAACTGTCCGTACGGAATCAGCCCAGGTGAGGAATACAAGGCGGAGGTCTGGATCTACGGTCGTAGACTGCAGGTTTGGAAACAACACATCGAATGTGACCACCCTCACTGGGAAGATGACGACGAGGAGTTCGACGAGCGCGAAGACGAACGGGCCGAAGCAGAGGCCGCAGCGCAAGAGAGGGCAGCGTGACACGCGTCGCGCCGCCCTCTCACCATTTCTAAATATCCAAATTCTTCACATACTGGGCGTGAGACTGAATAAATTTCGCACGCGGCGGGACATCGGCGCCCATCAGCACATCAAACAAATGATCTGCCTCTTTTGTATCGGCAACAGTGATTTTTTTCAATCGGCGGTTAATCGGATTCATAGTCGTGTCGCCAAGCTGATCAGCGTTCATCTCTCCAAGACCCTTAAAGCGCTGAATTTTGATACCCTTCATCTCGCCCTCGCCCTCTTTAGCCGAGGCGGCCTCTGCGGGCAAACCCGCTTCAATTTCCTGACCTTCTTCACCAACCTCTCCTTTCTTACCTTTTGTCTTTTCAGCTTTTGCCGCAGCTTTGAGCGCGAGCAATTCTTTAATCACCTTTTCTTTTTCCTGCTCTCTGTAAACATAACGAACCTCTTTGCCTTTGCTGATCATGTAGAGTGGCGGCACGGCGGCATAAATATGTCCGGCAGAAACCAGTTCCGGGAAATATCGGTAGAACAAAGTCATTAGTAGGGTGCGGATATGACTGCCATCCACATCAGCGTCGGCCATCATGATAATTTTATGGTAACGCAATTTAGTTATATCAAAAGATTCTGCAATCGCAGTTCCAAGCGCAATGACCAGAGATTTAATCTCTTTGTTAATCAGCATTTTATCGATGCGCGATTTTTCAACATTCAAAATCTTCCCGCGCAAAGGTAAAATCGCCTGTGTCCGCCGATCGCGCCCCTGCTTCGAACTTCCGCCTGCGGAATCCCCCTCGACAATAAATAATTCGCACTCAATTGGATCCCGGCTGCTGCAATCCGCCAGCTTACCCGGCAGGGTCAATCCGTCTAATACACCTTTGCGCATCACGGTTTCACGCGCCGCTTTGGCCGCTTTGCGGGCCTTGGCCGCGAGCAGACATTTCTCCACAATTTTCCCGCCGTCGCGGCTGTTGCGCTCCATGAAATTCTTCAGCGCTTCAGCCACAACCGCCTCCACAGCCGTCCTGGCCTCGGTCGAACCGAGCCGTGCCTTAGTTTGACCTTCAAATTGCGGCTCGCGCAACTTGACCGAGACGACCGCCACGAGCCCCTCGCGTACATCATCACCGGTCAAATTTTCATCCTTTTCTTTAACATAATTGTTCGTACGCGCCCAATCATTAAGCACGCGGGTAAGTGCCGTGCGAAAACCAGTCAGGTGCATGCCGCCGTCCGGAGTATAAATATTATTCGCAAACGAAAGCTCCTGAGTCTCAATTTCGTTGTTGTAAATAAAGGCCGTCTCAACAAGAACATTTTCGTGCTGTTTTTCAACATAAAACGGCTCCTCTTGCAGCAACTGATCTGTATCATTCAAATACTTAATGTAGGAAAGCACGCCGCCCTCAAAATAAAAACCGTGATAAATCGCCGGTTGCTCGCGATAATCGACCAGCTCGATACGAATCCCTTTAGTCAAAAATGCCTGCCGCCGTAAACGCTCCAGGATTTGTTTGCGCTCAAATTTAATCACCGGAAAAATTTGCGGATCAGCAGTAAAAGTAATTTTTGTGCCAGTCTTCTTACTTTTACCGATCTGCTTAACTTTCCCCTTTGGCTTGCCCCGCTCAAAGGTCTGCGTAAAAATACCGCCGTCGCGCTGAACCTCGGCAATCATCTCTACTGAAAGAGCGTTCACAACCGAAACACCGACACCATGCAAGCCACCGGAAACTTTGTATCCCTCTCCGCCAAACTTTCCGCCAGCGTGGAGAACGGTTAAGACGGTTTCGAGCGTACTCTTTTTTGTCTGCTTGTGAATCTCAACCGGAATACCACGACCGTCATCAGTAACCGCTATTTTATCATCAGCTAAAATCTCCACGACTATATTTTTCGCATAGCCAGCCATCGCCTCATCAATTGAGTTATCAACAACCTCCCAGACCAGATGGTGCAAACCAGTCGGATCAGTCGAACCAATATACATGCCCGGGCGCTTGCGCACCGGCTCCAACCCCTCGAGCACCATGATATCTTTGGCGCTGTAGCTTGCCTTCTTTTCTTCTTTCTTATCTGCCATATTTAGTCGAAAATAAATAAAACTCCTTACTGGAATTGATTAAAGTATATCAAAAAATCGGACTAAAAACAAGGGTTTATTGCTTCGGAGTTGGCGCTCCCTGAACAAAGGTTCCTCCATCAATTGGCTGCCTGGCGTAGCTGCTGCCCTTTTCGATCTCGACCCAACTCGCCTCATCTTTTTTAGCACCACTCGGATCATAAAGAACAATAGAATTATTGGTATACGCTAAACTGTACGAGGACGGCCAGGTTGCATCGCCGGCAACAGTTCCTCTATATTTCCCTTCGCGTACAATCAAAAAGTATTGACCGGGTTCAATACTTTTACCTTCCAATCTGGCAGCAGAAACCAAACTAGATTCACTGCCGGTAGAACTTTTTTTCTTCAAAGACCAACCGGTCAGCGGAACTGATTCTGCTCCGGCGTTGTAAATTTCAATAAATTCATCATCCGCACTAAGCTCGCTGCCGACAAAAATTTCAGAAATAAGTATATGCGACTCAACAGGATTAGGCGGGCTAAAAAATGAATCTGGAGTGTCGGAGGTACTAGAGGATGTTGAAGTTGTCGTACCAGATTTAACATTACTAGCACCTCCGGTAACTCCGGGGCTAACAATTGCCCCGCTAAAACCGGCAATGCCGGCTGTATTAACGGCTCCCGGCGTACCAAAAACTTCATTAATTGCGCTGCCGCTAAAGGTATACCAATTCCAATCTAAACCTCGCTGCATACTGCGTTTACTCTCGCTACTGCCAGCCGGCCACTTTGGCTCTGCCACTACCTGATCCACTAAATTACAGCCAGGGTCAAACAAGCGCAGTCCCTCATTGCTATTAGCAAGCTGACCTGCGTAGACAACATCTGCGTCAATTTCTGGCAGAGCATCTTCGCTGCGTTCAAGAATGAAAAACTTACCGGCCGGTATAATTTTTTTAGGCAAATGCACTTTTATCTGTTCCTGTTTATCTATAAGCCAATACTTATCAACATCCAGAGGTTGATCACTCATATTACGAAGCTCAATCCATTCATTACCGCTACTCTCTGTCGTGCCCATCCAGCCGACCTCATTTATCAGCAACTTGGCATAATTCGGAAATAACTTTGTTTCATAATGGCACTCCTCAACCGGCACAACCGGAATATTAGAATTACCCGATATCGCGTAAGCAACGGCCAACGCCGAGGTGGGCGCCGTCAAAACGCTTTTTTCAACACCGCCAGCAACAACCGGTTTGGTAAATACATTTAGCACATTTGCCTGCTCCGGCGGCTCTACCACTTTCGTTTCTCTTATTCCAATGTTCTTAAGAACATTGGAATAAGTGGATGTAGGATTTGGAGTAATCGCAGCGATAGCGTTTTCCTCTAGCCCGTTTTCCTGGCTACCAGATTCACGCGCCGATTCACGCGGAATTTCAGCGATCAAACTAAAACCGCTAGTTTGCGCAGGATTGGGCGAAGCATTCTCAAACTTACCCATAAAAACTCCCATTAGTACTAGGCCGATTCCTGCACCGACAATTAAAACCGTTTTGAACATCGAAAATCTACTGGGCGCTCATTGCGCCCTTTTCAATGATAATCGGAGATCGAACATTCTGACCTGCAGACAGATAACCTAAACTGAAACTGATTGTACTAATCAAGAAAAATAAAATAAAAATTACGATTTCTTTGCGCTTGTCATTGAGGAAAAGTTTGAATTTTGGAAACATATGTACGCGGATCAAAACCGCAGAAAGTTCTCCCACCGTTTATACAACTCCGCCGTCGCTATTAAATCCCCTGCATTGTACTTTGCAATTTCCAAATATTTCTTCTGCTTGAAAAATTCGCCGACCTGATCGCCCTCTAGCTCACCAGTCTTCGGACTCTTAATGCCCATTGCACGGGTGTACAAATGCAGAGTCCCTTTGCGACGCACCGCCCCATAGAACGAAAGCTGATCAAGCAGGTCAATGTGAATAGCGTCAGGCGACATCTGGTACAAATAACGGGCTCGATTTAAATCTTTAGTTGGCCGGATGTTGTGTACTGCGCTGCGGAGCGATAAAAATGGCGCATCAAACTGTCTGCCGTTAAAAGTAATAAAATGCTGATACTTAAGCGCGCCTTTCCAAAAAGCATCCAGCATCGCCGGCTCACTCATCGGTTTGTAGGTAAAATTTCCCTCGACCGTTTCGGTCAGCGATGACTCCGGCGCCTGAAAATAGACGACTCCTTTTTCCTGATGATAATCGTAGACACCAATCGCAACTATTTCGCCGGTCAGCGGCGAAAAACCAAGTCCGTCTTTCAGATTTTGAAGGGCGATCTGGTATTCCTCGTCAGTTTCACTCTCCTGTTTGATCCAGCGGGTCAAATTATCCTGCGTGGCCGAGTCAAAAGAATCAAAATCGTGCCCGATGGTTTCAATGTCAATAATTAATTTAGCAGCTTGCATATAAACTAATTATACAGTATAATCGCTAAATCTTAAATTGGGTACATCGCTGGCGACCCCAGAGAGATAGCGCTGTGCGCATCTCACGGGGTGCTCATAATTGTACCTAAAATTTAGTAAAATTTTAGACAATTATGGCACATACAAAATCCTTAGGTTCAACAAAACTTGGTCGCGATTCGAAAAGCAAACGACTGGGTATTAAAATCAATCACGGCCAGATTGCGCAGGCCGGCCAGATTATTTTGCGCCAGCGCGGTAATGCAGTTTTAACCGGCAACAATATCAGCCGAGGTGGTGATGACACGCTCTACGCTGCGGTAACCGGTACTGTTCAGTACAAAGCAAAGAAAAAAATGGCTTTTGACGGCCGGAGCCGTTATGCCAAGATTGTGAGCCTGGTACCAAGTGCCAAGTAGCAAGTAGACACAAGTAAACAAGTTCCAAACACAAAATCCGCCAGCTGGCGGATTTTGTGTTTGAATAACACTGGAATGATATCCCCCGGTCCGAGTGCGCGAGCACTCGGACCGGGAAAAATTGCTCCTGCGACACTAGTCCGCAGGCAAAACATGGAAGAGTCCCACCTCCGGAGCCTTACAGCATCCGCAGGGATTGTCTACGCCGGAGCAGGGCACCAGCCCAGGCAGTGGAACGACAAACCTGTGCGCCTGCGCCAACTCCTGGAAGAAGGTGCCTTCGATTGTGCAGCATGCCCGCAACTCCTCCACGGCCGTGTGCCGATGGACCCACGGCTCTGTCGCGATCTTGCTCCCACGCGCTTTGACCGGGTTCATTCATCCTCCTTGGACTGGGACCGGTTCAACGACAAAATAACATGGCTATATGGTTTGCGGCAAGCTAGGCAGCTTTCACCAAAATCCGTAAAATCCCCTTCACACCCTTCCCAAAATCAACCTCAACCTTATGCGTACCGGTTGACTTAATCGGATGCTCCAGTATTAATTTGCCCTCGATAATCCCCTTGTCTTTGAGCGCCTGCTCCAGATCGCGCCGGGAAATCGAACCAAACACCGCGCCCTGCTCGCCAGTCTTAATCGTAAAATCAAAGGTAAGTCCTGCGAGTTTCTTAACAATCCCCTGTAGTCTCTCCACCTCGCCCTGCTCTCTTTGATCAACAAATTTTTTAACCTCCAGCCCTTTCTGATCAGCCGCCAAAGCCAGCTTCCGCGCGATCAAAAAATTACGGGCGTAGCCGTCGGCAACTTCTTTGATTTCATTTTTTCGGCCAACGCCGCGCACATCAGTAAGTAAAATAACTTTCATAGTCTCTTCAAATTACTCCAAATAAGGAGTTGCTGCAAACTGCCCGCTGGCTTGCCATAGGCGGCAGTAAAAGGTATCCCTGCCGATCTTGGCAAGCCAGCGGGCAGTTATTGAACAGCAACCGCCGGCAGCGCTACACCATTTAACTCTGCGCGCATTACCTCGAGCGCCTTATCCAGCTGCACATCCTTTTTCTCTGTAATCTGCTCGTCAGTCGGAATAACCTCAAAATCCGGCACAATCCCGTTGTGATCTAAAATTTGTCCTTTTGGCATTACCCAATGCGCAATCGTTATTTTGAGCGAACTGCCATCTTTAAGATCCATTAACTCTTGAACAGTGCCTTTTCCATAACTTTTTTCGCCGACAATTTTGGCTCCGCGCACATCCCGCAAAGCTCCGGCCAAAATTTCTGAAGCAGAGGCCGAACCCTTGTTGATTAGAATTACGATTGGCAATTTTTTTAATGCGCCGTTACCGCTAGATAAAAATGGCTGGTCTGGGCCGGTCTTGAACCGCTCGGAAACTATGAGCGCCCCGCGGTCAACAAACCAGCCAGCCAGCTCTGTGGCCACCTCCAGGTAACCGCCCGGGTTGTTGCGCAGATCTAGCACAATACCCTTTGCACCTTTAAGCAGGGCCTTACTGGCAGCTTCATAAAATTTAAAAGAGGCGTTTTGATTAAATGCATATAGCTGAATCTGCGCGATCTTCCCGCTGTCATGGAAAGTCAGATCCAGTGTTGGCAACTCAATCCGCTCGCGGATAATTAAAATATCGCGCGGTTGTACCCATTTTTCTTTCCGAAAAATATTTAACACAACCGTAGTGCCAATCGGCCCGCGAATCAGAGTAATCGCCTGATTCACATCTAAATCCTCGGTGCTGGTCGCGCCGATTTTTAAGATAAGATCGCCGGCTTCCAGGCCAGCGCGTTCAGCCGGACTTGCTTTGAGCGGGGCGACAACATTGATAAAGCCGTCCTTGTTGCCAATTTCTGCGCCGATACCGCCGAAGCTGCCGTTCACCTCTTCTGCAAACTTTTGACCTTCTTCAGGTGGGAAAAAAACAGTGTGCGGATCATCAAAAGACTGTGCCAGCCCGCCGATAGAACCGTAGAGTAAATCGGTGTCTGTCTTCTTGTCGCTATCAACATGATTTTGTTTGAGCATCTGCCAGGCCTGCCAATAGACACTGTAATCAGCGTCAGCGCGCGTGCCATCGTTGGTGATGTTTTGAAGCGAATAAAAAGTGGCATTATGGTAGCCAAAATAATATCCGCCCAAAGCGATTACGACGACAAGCACAAATACTCCAATAACTTTTGGAATATGTTCATTCAGATTGAATCCTGCTTTTGGCATGGAGTTAATCATAACATATTGCCCTGCATCTTCAGTTAAAGTAGAATACCTGCATGGACGGTCTCAACAAATCAGGATATTTAAAAACATTGCAGGAGCGAGCCGCTAAGCGCAATATTACCCAGGAATTCCAGCTGATTGGCCTGGAAATAGCCGTTGTCCTGCATGATCTGGAACATAAATCTATCTATATAAAATACGCCAAAGCATACGGTAGCGACAAAATGCTGGCTTTGGCGAAGGACATCGCCAGCCGCCGAGGCGTTGAAAACCCAGCCGGATACTTCATGACCGTTGTATCAAACGAATTTAATATTACGAAAATACGAAAATAAACGAAAATACGAAAATTAAAAATACATCTATTTCGTATCTTCGTAGTAATTCGTACATTCGTAAAAAAATATGGAGCTGCACACCATTCACAATCCGGATCAAAATAAAATTTTGCACAAAAAATGCGTGGCCTTTGATTTTACTAAATACGAGAAGAAAGAAATCAAAGCGATGGTAGTTGAAATGCGCAAAAAAATGCATGAGTGGCACGGCATCGGCCTGGCCGCAACGCAAATCGGCCGCAACGAACAGTTTTTTGTGGCCCGCCCGCCAGAAGGAAAATTCTACGCGGTCTTTAATCCAAAAATTACTAAAACCGAGGGTAAACTGATTTTGATGGAAGAGGGCTGCTTATCAATCCCTAACCAGTACGGAGAAGTGCCGCGCTACGAGAAGCTTGTGCTCGAGGGCCAGGACCAAAACGGTAAAAAAATAAAAATTAAAGCCTGGGGAATGCTCGCCCACATCTTCCAACACGAATATGACCATCTGCAAGGTGTTTTATATGCAGACAAAACATCCGCCGCCTTACGAACATACGAATATGAACGAAAATACGAAAAAAAATAAAACATATAAATCTGACCTACTCTATCCGGAGCTAAGCTACAAAATCGTAGGGCTACTTTTCGAAATTTATGAAAGCTTCGGCCCTGGCCGTAGAGAAGAATACTATCAAAAAGCCCTTTCGATAGCTCTTTCCGATGCTAAGCTGGCATTCAAAAAAGAATTACCAGTCAAAATCAACTACAAAGGAAAATTTATTGCAACTAACTACCTTGATTTTCTCGTGGAGGAAAAAATTGTAGTAGAAATGAAACAGGGCGATCGATTCAACCCAAAAGATATCAAGCAAGTCTATGGTTACTTACAAGCAACAAAACTTAAACTTGGAATCCTCGCTCGCTTCACGCACTCTGGCGTAAAATATAAACGAATAGTAAACGTAACTTAATTTCGTATTTTCGTATGAATTCGTATGTTCGTAACCTAAAATTCGTATTCTTCGGCAGCTTTCATATCTCGACAGAAATTTTGGCACAATTAGTTGCCGGTTTACCCGCCTCAGGCGGCGCCAAAGGCGACCAGGGTGGCTTTATGCCGACTCATGTTATTTGCAGCCCAGACCGCCCGGCGGGCCGTAAAAAAATTATTACTCCCCCGGCTATCAAAAAATTAATTTTGGAGCGTGCTTGGCCCATTGAGATTATGCAACCGGAAAAATTAGAAATTGAAAATTTAAAATTAGAAATTGGCGAGGTAGACCTCGCCGTGGTCATGGGCTACCCCCACATCATCCCGGACAGCATCATCAATCTCCCCCGGCTGGGCACAATCGGTGTGCACCCCTCGCTCCTCCCGCTCTACCGCGGCGCCAGCCCGATTCAATCCGTGCTCCTGGCCGGCGAAACTGAAACTGGCGTTACCTTATATCAGATGGATGCAAAAATGGATAACGGGCCGATTCTCGCGCAGCGCAAATCGCAAATCGCCTTAGAGGACACGAATGAAACATTGGGCCACAAACTTTCAAAAATTGCAGGTGAACTCCTTGTTGAAACGATACCCAAATTCCTAAAGGGCGAAATTAAACCGCAGGAGCAGGATCATGCCAAAGCAACCTTCACGCGAAAATTCACGACCGCAGACGGTCAGGTAGATATGATTAACGATAAACCGGAAATAATTTACAATAAAATTAGAGCGTTTAATCCCGAACCGGGCTGTTGGACGATGAACTTTCCCGGCCGCGAAGGGAAAAGGGTCAAATTGCTCGGAGCAACAATGCAAGATGGTGAACTTAAAATCACCGAGATTCAGCCAGACGGCAAAAAACCGATGAAGGTCTAAGCTCCGTTCTGCTCATGCAACTTCCCATACCGCGCAGCTAAACCGTATTCAAGAGCAATCTTGTTGGCAAAGTTCCAGTCTAAATTTTTAAAGAATGAATCAATGTACGCTTTGCGACCGATACCGTAATCAATAAAGTAAGCGTGTTCGTAGACATCTAAAACGATTACCGGCGCGGCCCCCCAGACCGCTCCCACATTGTGGCCGTCAGAGCCGTAAACATGCAACCGATTATCGCGGTAATCAAACGCGGTAATCGCCCAGCCGCGGGCACTCATGCCGGTCGCGATCATCTCGTTTTTCCACTCGTCGAGCGATCCCCAATCTTTTTCAATCATTGCGAGCAGCTCGCCTGCTGGTTTGCCATCGCCCTGCAAATGACCGAAGTACACCTCGTGCAGCTTCATACCATTGACCGCAAAAGTCTCCTGGCGCTTTAACTCGCCGATGAAGCTATACACGCCGTTGGCCTCACTCTTGTCCGCCGACTCAACCTTTATCTGAATCTCATTGCTCTTTTTTACATAGCCCTCGTAGAGTTTGTAATGCTGTTCCAACATCTTCAAAGACAAACCCTCGAGGTCTTTATCAAATAAATTCTTATCGGCAATGTAGTCTTTACGATTTTTCATATTAATCTATCTTCGCAGCATCCGGCTTACTTTTCATAGCCATCCCGTAGGGTGAGCCCGGCTGTGAAAAGTAAGCCGGATGCTGCGTGTTAAAATGCTACCGTGTTACAATCAAATTAGCGCCAAGCTCCTGTCCCTGCGCCTTCACGGTAACCCGGCCAGTACTCCCGCCGGTCTGGAAAATGCTATAACCGGTATTGTAACTTGTCGAGCTAGCCCAAGTACCGCTCTGCGGATCATATGGCATAGATGGTAGATAATCAGGAATAAGGCAATCAGCTATGTCCGCGCCGCCAGCAGAAGCGATAACAGTTTCTGAACCGGGCAGCGGCGCGGAGCAAGACCACTTGCCGCTGTTATCTGCCATATTCTGTCCAACCGCATTTAAAATCGCGTTAATGTTCGAAAGCCGCTGCGTGTTGCGGGCCTGGGCAAACTGGCGAGACGGATTCAAGGCAACGATGACCACTGAAGCCAAGATGGCAATAATACCGATAACGACGAGAAGTTCGATGAGGGTGAAACCGCGGCGACGATTTAGTAGTTTATAGTTTACAGTTGATATCGACATAAATAAATTAATGTTTTATTCAATTATACCATTAACACAAAGACCCCAGCCAGGGGTCTTTGTGTTAATAACGCGATACGAAACAAACCGCTTAACGAGTTACGGAAAGAACGGCGCCAAGTTCTGCCTTTGGAGCCTCAACCGTCACGCGGCCGGTAACTGCATCCTGCATCACACGGTAGAAAGCGCCATAATCTGTAGCGTCTGTGTAGTAACCGCCATCTGGATCATAAGGCATGCTCGGCAGATAGTCGGAAACTAAGCAGCCCGCGATGCTGGTGCTGGCCGAACCAATGTAAGAGATCGAAGCCGGAAGTGCGGTGCCACAGCCAGTGGAATTCCAGAGGCCACGATTGTCCGCCATGTTCTGGCCGATTGCGTTCAAAATTGCATTTATATTTGCGCTGCGCTGCGTGTTGCGGGCCTGGGCAAACTGCCGGGCCGGGTTCAGGGCGACGATGACCACTGAAGCCAAAATTGCAATAATACCGATAACGACGAGGAGCTCGATGAGCGTGAAACCTTTGTTGGATTTCATAATAATAAATTTGTAATTAAAGTATTCTAATTCGACTGATACGGTTAATGTTAGTAATAAACGCTTTCCTTACCCCGTATAAGTAAGGCATCCTGCCCTGCAGGAACAGGTCAGACTTGTTTTAATAATAGCAGATGAAATTAGATCAATCTTGCAGGGCTGTGCATAACTCACTTCACCTCATCCCAGCTAATGATATCGTACTGACTCGCAGTTGTCGGAAAACTTGGCGGCGGACCATAAAGCAGGTACCCGTCATAATTGATAGTACGAGTTTGGTAACCGGTGCCATCAGTCCAGGCCCAGCCATAACGGGTGTTGCTGCCAATCATTCCGTAAGAAGTCAGCTGGCTGCGAGTCGCTGTAGATCCGCATTGTGGCGCGTAATGATATCGGCCGACGCGTCCATTTTGAGCAACGAGCGCCGCATCAATTTTAAAGACATCATCACTGAATAAACCGACATTAAGATTGTTTTGCGAAGTCAGAGCAATGACATCCTGCCCGTCATAGTTTGTATACAGTAAATTTGTATTCGTTGTAATGTTGGCATAAGTTGAAGCATTAACCGGAAAACGGCCGGCGGCAATATTCAATCGGGCGGTATTGACCTGGCCGCGCACCCAAAGATCGTCTTCGATAAAGATAATCCCGTTGGCCGGAAAATTAACATTACTAGCCAGAAGCGTTTCGCTGGCAATCGACCAGCTCCCCCAGCCCGACTCCTGGTAGCTGTTATTAGAGCAATTTCCGGAGAGTCCGGTAACGCTGTCTACACGATAGAGATCAAATTTGTCATTTGTCTTAAGTAAAAGATCGTAGCCCTTTGCGCCAGAGCCGGCTCGGTAGTAGCCGCTGGTTGAAGTTGCAAGCGTTTTTAATGCGGAAAGATTTGCGGTAATACCGTTGAAATCAACCGCCGGAACAGGAAATTGCCGACCGGCCATAAAAACATCATTGCGCACCGGAACAGCCGCCGGCGGAAATGGATCCTGTGGCGAAACCCGCGTATAAACACCAAAAGCATTTGGCTCGCTATAGTCCGGATCGTCATATGCTGAGACCGCGCTAGTAACAACATTGTGGGCGACGCCATCAAAATGAATTCCGCCATTACTGTGCAAAACGCCATACACATCAGTACCGCTACCAAACCGAATATTGCTGTTGCTGGCAACTGAATAACGGGCAAAAGACGGCAACCCCATCTTCACTTTGATAATCTTTTTAATAGTCGGATCCGTATCTATTTTGCCGGTTGATTGAATAGTCATAATCGTAGTACCGCTCGCCGGCGCGGTGATAGTAAGATCAAATTGTCCAAGACGATTATTGTTCTTATCAAAGTAGGGATGAACATAAGTACTGGAGGCAACTGAATTGCCATCTTTAAAATCCTGTGGCGCGTGAGCCAGGTGCCACCGATAATACTCGATCCCGGCCTCGGCAATAGTAAAGGCCTGCGCTTTCAAAGAACCACGCAGCACATTAGTTACATAAACCCGCGCCCACATTGTAAAACCGGCGATGAGCACCGTAGCGATCGAACCGATAATCAGCACCTGGAGTGAGAGCTGTCCCGCGCACGCAACGCGTGCGCGGGAATTTTTAATTTCTAATTTCCAATTTCTAAACAATTTTAAATGCCTTAATTTTAGAATTGAGTCATTGTTTGAAAATTGTCCGCCCGAGGCGGATCCGCCTTTGGCGGAAAAATTGAAAATTGAAAATTGTCTCATATTCACTTGTACCTAAGGTTCCTAATATTCGCACTCGTCTCTGCGCCCGCAAGCGACGGTTTACCCGGGAGTCCCTGGTCTGCGACAATCGTTACCTTCACTGTTTTAATCGACAGGACATTAATCGGTGAAGGTAAGGGTGTAGAGCCACTGCTGGTTGCCGCGCTGCCGTAATACGAAAAAACCTGCGTTCCGGAAACTATACCGCTGACCAAATCGCTGATAATCTCTGTGCTAGTCGGATACGAGGCCGGGCTACCCGCCGGTTTAATTATGCCCTTTTGTAATATATTTCCATTCATAAAATAACGGACTTTATCCAACTTCCCGTCTCGGTCAACATCGCTAAAAAACTGGAAACTGCTGCTGGCAGCCGCGGCAATTGGATAAGAACCGTCTATCCCCTGCGAGATACTGCGAATCTCGGGCACTATAAGTTGCAGAGTCTGTTCAATTTGCTGTTGAGTTACCAGTTGATTATTAAATCGCAGAGTTGAATCCGTTGTATCTCTAGCCAAGCGCACCAGTAAAATAGCGATCACGACGGTAATTGCCATCGAGACAACTATCTCGATGAGAGTAAACCCGGCCGCTGCATTAGCAGCGGAATTTTTAATTTCTAATTTTGAATTTCTAAACAAGCACTTCATAAAATTATGCTACCAGGTTATCTTTTTTTCCTGCCAGCCGGAGACAATAGTAAATGGGAGGATCACGGTTGAGTGTCCGGATTTGTTTAGGGTCAGCAGATAATTTCCTGTTGATAGTCCCGGAAAAAAGGCCTGTCCGCTGGGCACGCAGTCGGATTCAAATGCTATAGCAAGGTCATTTAAGGTCGGGGTTACTGTTTGATTCGTTGTGTTAAGAAAAACCTTATAGCGAAGATATTGGTTGGCATTATAGGTTGTTGGCAGATTGACCGGATTAGTCGTGTAATAAGTACTGCTAGTGCCGTCGGGCCCGGTGAAGGTGAATGGCCCGCTAACGCTACTGGCGCCGGCCAAATGAAATTTTAAGGTTGCCCCCGACGGCTGGCTGGTCGGGTTCCAGCTTAATGATTTGTAAGAAATATTAGCGGTGCCGAAGTCTATAGTATTTGATTCAAGATAGCTATTAGTGCTGGTTGGATATTGACCGCCGCTATTTTTTAGAGTCAGGCGGCCGAGCACTGTCTCTGATTGAATGTTGCCATCTTGGTTGGCGTACGCATTTCCGGACCAGTCGGTAACGACAAACTTTTTTTGACCGGTCTGCTTCGTATCCGTAAAAACAACCGATGGCCCGACATAGGTTAAGGTTACAGAAGTCAGCGAAGGAGAGACATTTGCGTCAGTCGTGCTCAAAAAAATCTTCATGCTTAAGTAACGTTTATTGTCGTAGCTGGCGCCAAGAGCACCGCCGCTAACGGTGTAATAAGAATTACTGGTACCGTCCGGACCGGTAAAAGTTGCCGGTGAATTTCCGTCATTAGTGGCGCCAAGTTGAATTCTGACCAAAGTTCCGGCCGGTTGGCTGGACGGATTCCAAGAGATCGCGGTGTAATCAACGGTAGATGTGCCAAAATCAACTGGCGCGAAAGTCCGATAATAAGGGCCGCCGGTGGTTGGATATGGCGCACTTCCTGGAGACAATCTTAAACCGCCGGAGGTAGTAATGCCGACAGAGTTGCTATATGGCAAATTACCAAAACTAGTGATGGTGAATTGAGCCGAACTGGTACTAAAGCCCCCGCTGATTTTATCGATTTTTACGGAAACTCCGGAAATCGGCGCACCGGAACTATCCACCGTCGAAACCAACAAGCTGGAGGAGCTGATCTTGGGCTCCATCAAAAATGCAATGCTGGTTGTTGTATTTGGATTCAGGGTAATCGGCAAGGATGGAACATTGCCGGCGACATCAAACCCCGTATCTGTATTAATAAAAGTATAGTTATCCCATTCTAGCCCTGTACGCGAGGCCTGCCCGCCGGAATCGGTAACAAATGACTTACTATACTTTAGTACATTCGGGCTAACCCCGATCAACTTGGCTCCGTTCTGGGTAAAATCAATATTGGGCACCCCCGCGCAGTACTGATCCTGGGTCTGAACATCGATCTGGCTGACCTTATCAATACCAAAGCTAAGCAAAGTAACCTGCTGACTCGCGACAGTCGCATGTCTCGGCGCAGGATTAGGATTCGTGCTGCTCACCGCATAAGTCTGCGCAGAAGAATAATTGTCTTTAGAAATAAATACCTGGTAACCGTTCGTGCTGGTCGGAATATCCACCAGTTGGAGCGTGCCGCTGCTATTGGTCGTATCGTTAATCGTGATAGTCGGATTTAAAATGGTATTTTTGACGAGAATATTCGCGTTCGCAACCGGATTTCCACTGGCGTTAAATACATTAATAAACAGCGATCCGTTTTTCGTGCTGCTTTCTAAATTCTGCGGCGCAGCCCTGGTTGTAATAATAACTGGTTTAAATTTGAAGCAAGTTGTACAATTCGCTTGTAATTCGACGAGTCGATAGTCGCCCGGAGCGGTGTCGGTCGGCGTTGTCCCGGTTGCTCTGCCATCAAAAGCATCGTCAATATTCCGCACAAAGGCGCTGACGGTAAATTGCTGCCCTTCATAGGTAACTGTCTTGGTCGCCGGAATCTGGCCGGCTGGAGCGCCGCCAACAATGCCCACATCGTCATACTTTAAATTGCGAACATACTCTATCTCTTTGTTAAGCAGAGAGGTGGCCAGTGTCCGATTACGAGTCTTCGCAATTACTTCCAGCAAATTGGCGTAAGTCAAATAAATACCGCCGGTCAAAATAATAAAAATTACGATTGTGATTAGAATCTCAATCAAAGAAAAACCGCCGCGCTTAGCGGCAAAATTTTTAATTGATAATTTCCAATTCCCAACTAAATTGAAAATTTTCATAAGTTATAGGGTCAGTGATTGAGAAATCGAGTAAATTGGCGTAATAACTGAAAGCGCCATGAAACCAACGAGCAGTCCCATGAAGAGCAGTAAAACCGGCTCAATAATACTGTTTAAATTCTTTAGAAAATTGTCTACATCCTCTTCATAATAAGTCGCCAGATAAACCAAGTTTTCAGAAAGATTGCCGGTGTTTTCACCAACATGGATCATGTTTGTAAAAATCGGCGGGAAAAGATTGGGATTCTTGCCCAGGTAAACCGAGAAAAAATCACCGCGCCGGAGCGTCTCCCCCGCCGTCTTGAGCTCGCGCCGATAATAGCGATTGTCGAGAGCGCTGGCGGTAATATTCACCGCCTCAATAATCTGCGAACCGCTTTTTAGGAGTAGTCCGAGCACACGGGCAATGTTTACCAAATTGATCTTCATAACCATCGAACCGAAAACCGGAACATGCATGATCGCATGGTCAAAAAAGTTTTTGAACCACTCCTGTCTGGCGACAAAATAGATAGCGACCAGAAAAACCAGCACGCCGATAATCAGCCAAAAAGTATATGTAGTTAAAAAATTGGTCGAGGCAATCAAAATCCTGGTACTTAAGGGCAGCTTGATGTTCAGCCCGGCAAACACCGGCAAGATTTTTGGAAAAACGGCCACCATGAGGGTTACAACGATGCCGATCGTCGCAAATAAAATTACACCCGGGTAAATCAGCGCTCCACGAACTCGGCTGACTAGTTCATGCTTTTTCTTGAGCTCCTCGGCCAGATAAGTCAAATTTTCAATTAGCGTACCGCTTTGTTCACCAACCCGGACAATGTTAATAAATAGCTGGCCAAAAATCTGCGCATACTTGTCTAAACTCGTTGAAAGATACATTCCGTTGGCTGTATCATCCAACAAAGTTTTGAGAATTTTTTTGAGCGAAGCCGACTTGGTCTGTGAAACAAGCAACTGCAAGCTGTCCTGCATCGAAAGGCCGGCCTTAATCCCCACAGAAAGCTGCCTGGCAAAAAGTACCCTTTCCTCCAGAGAGACCCGCAAAAAACTCATGCCGGACAAAGACTTGAAACTAAATTTTCCTTTGACTTTTTTCGCACCCTGTTCATCATCACGCACCTGCTGGCCGGCCGAAACCTCACCTGCCGCCGGCTGCGCCACTGGACTTTGCTGAACAACCTCATTGGCGTCTCGTAGGGCCGATTGTTGAGCCGGTTCCGCCGCCGACTGCGGTGTTGCTTTTGGTTTTATTATTTCTTCATTCATAAAGGAGTAATCGCTAATATCGCTAATTATTTAAAAATATCGCAAATTAAACTTCCGGATTCAAAATTCTCCTGTACTTAACACCATCTTTAGTAAAGTATATCAAAATACCCAGTTTAAACCTAGCAGCTTTTAGATAAGGATATATTTGTTTGATATGTACATAACCCAATTGCGAAACAATCTTAAGCTCAATCAAAATTTTATCGTCAACAATAATATCTGCGAAAAACTTACCGATTATATTTTCTTTATATTGTAATGGAATGTAAACTTGAGATCGTATCGGCAACCTAAATTTTTGCAGCTCTAACAAAAGAGCTTGCTCATATACTTTTTCTTTATATCCCCAACCAAGCTCGTTAAATACATCGAAAGCCGCTCCAACAACTTGATAGCTTAATTCTGGGAAAACAAGAGTATTTTCAGCAGTATCCATTGGCGATATTCCTGCCCTTTATTTGCGATATTAGCGATTACTTCTTGATCATGCATCCATTGGCGATATTCCTGCCCTTTATTTGCGATATTAGCGATTACTCATGGAACACGCGTAGCACCTCTTCGAGAGTCGTTAGTCCGGCAACTGCCTTATTAAAACCATCTACCGTCATAGTAATCATACCTTGTTTTATCGCCGCCGCACGCATCTCGTCGGCATTCGCCCGGCGCATGATCATAACGCGCAGTTCTTCGTTAATCTCCAATACCTCATGAATACCAACTCGACCGCGATAACCACTGCTGCTGCACCGTTTGCAGCCCTCTCCCCGATAAAAAGCCCGGTTATTCTGCAGCAACTCCGCTGGGAACGCCTCGGTCAATGTTTTAAGTTCAACATCGGTTAATTCTTTTTTCACTTTGCAATCAGTGCAAATTGTGCGCACTAAACGCTGACCGATGGCGATATTCAAAGTTGAGGCAATTAAGAATGGCTCAACGCCTAAATCAAGTAATCGCGGCAAGGTAGTTGGCGCATCGTTAGTATGTAAAGTTGAAAGCACCAGGTGGCCGGTCATGGCGGCGTTTACGGCAATCGAAGCCGTCTCCCCATCACGAATTTCACCGACCATCACGGTGTTCGGATCCTGACGCAAGATAGAACGCAAACCATTCGCAAAAGTTAGTCCGGTTTTAGCGTTAACCTGGATTTGATCAACGCCCGGCAGCGAATACTCAATCGGATCTTCAATTGTGATAATCGAAATCTCCGGCTTATTTAATTCTTTAAGAATCATATACAAAGTCGTCGTCTTACCAGACCCGGTCGGCCCGGTCGCCAGCATCAGCCCATACGGCTTTTTCATGGCCTTGGCAATAATCGCTAAATTATGCGGGGAAAAGCCCAAATCCTTCAGCGTAAAATCATCGGCGCGGCTGATTAAAAGTCGCATCACGCAGTTCTCGCCAAAATAAGTCGGCGTGATAGAAACACGCACATCCACCGGCGGGCTGTCTGGAATTGCAATTCGCATGCGACCATCCTGCGCGGCCTGGTGCTCGTCGGTGCGCATCGCGGCCAGCACTTTAATACGGGTAATAATTTCCTGATGCAGCTCTTTCGGAAATGAATAGATATCGTGCAGCACGCCATCGATCCGAAACCGGACGCGCAACTTCTTCTCCTCTGGATCAAGATGGATATCAGAACTGCGGGCAAAAAAGGCCTGTGCCACCAGAGCATCGACAATTTTAATAATCGAACGAAACGGAGGGTGCTTTTGCACCTCCGCCTCAATAACTGTCATGTCTATTTTTGCTTCGCCTTCGGCCATTGGGATAGGTTATAGGTTTTAGGTGGTAGGGAGTAGTAAAAATAAGCAGCGGCCAGTAGGAAAAAGCCGGGTAGAACCGGAACTCCTTTATTGTAACACGAAAAACGCACCTCTTTCTCTTCCCATTCGCGATATTTCGCTGGTTTTTCATTCGCGATTACTTTTGAAAATCGCAAGGCCCGCTCCTCGAAGCGGGCCTCATAGTGCGTTGCGCTGCTCCCTGCGAACGAGCCGCCGCATCAGGAATAGCACCGACAGAGTCGAAACGGTGGCGCGCCCGGCGTACCAGAGCTGCATGGTCTCACCGTTTTCCGACCAATCCTCGTAGGCAGGTTCGAAGCTGATCACCGAAAGAATGAACAGCGTGAACCAGAAACCAAACCGGTAAGGATTCCGCTTCGCGGTCAGTAGCTCAAACCAGAGCGGGATGTAGCTCACGACCATCACGCCCTGCAGCGCAAGATTAGCGTAGTGGTGTGCACTGGTACATGACCAATAGACAACAACCAGGATCGCCAGTACAACACAGAGAATGTTGACCCGCCGCTCCAGCGCGCTGACGCCGATCCGGTAATGCCCGGTGCCCAGCATGAAACCAAGCACGCAGACAACTGACATCGCGTCGACAACCGCCTGCGCGTTCCCCCACCTCTCAATGCCTGTTTGTAGTACGGCCGCCAGAGCCACGGCCGGCACCACCATACTGAAGATGAGCCAGGTGGTAATTGGAAGAGGCGGATCTTTCTTGCTCCAGATCCGGTAGCAACACCAACCGCTCGCTCCTACCATTAGGAACATAGCGATGATTGCGAATGCTGCGCGCAATGCTCCTCCTTTGTTAGTTTGAGTCCGGTCTCCATAACCTACGCCAAACGCACGACATGGTCAATTTGTACTATGCCCTTATTCGCGCGAATAAGGGCATAGTACAACAAAAAATTGATTTCTTTCCGGAAATACCCTAAGATACATTGACCAATTGGGGGATGGTGCAATTGGTAACACGTCGCCCTCTGGAGGCGAAGTTCGGGGTTCGAGTCCCTGTCCCCCAACAAATGAACTGTGTTATTCCGCTCAAGTCGCATCGATGAATGATAATATTTAACAATGAATTCCGAAGAACAGGCAGCGTGTGATACGCTTGCAAAAATAATCCCTGAAATAGAAGGGCTTGATAGTAAATGGGTGATCACAGGTGGTTTCGCATGCTATGTATATGGCGTTAAAAGAAAACTGACTGATATCGACATTGATATAGACATAACTAAAGACGATCATAAGTTCACAGATATGATAAAGAAACTCAGTCCTTATATAACGCAGCCACTGATCCACTTTGTAAGCAAATCCTACGATAACTACAATATGGAGATCACCATCTCAAATCAGATTGTCGATATTTGTACGATGGCCGATCTAAAGATTTTTGACAAAGAGCTTGGAGACTATAAACCCTTTTACGATCAAGGTTTTCCTGCGGTCGAAATGGTTGATTTCCACGGATTCTCCTTACCGCTTATGGCTAAGGATCTCATCATCAAGAATAAAGAGATGATCATGCGGGACGATTGGGATGCTCGTGATATTGAGGGATTACGAGCGCTGAAGTAATTCCATTTAGTGATTCTTTAAGAAATGTTCCAACTTCGTCCCAGATCGTCAACATCTTAGCGGCTCCATCGGACAGATTGTTGCGATATTCTACAAATAAGGAGATGGATTCGAAAGCGGCACTGACCCGGTTTTACGCCTTATACAAATCCACCTCTTCGTAATAGTAGGACTGCTCAGTGCCCTTCATATACACTTCGCGGTCGTTGATTTTTTCAGTTAAAGCCCCACGCAAAAGTTCTCGGATCTCTAGGTTATTAACTGGGCTTCGCTGCATTGCGTTCAAATAATCCAGCTTGTCGATTCTGGCCCAATCTATGCACTTTTTCAGATTCTTTTTTAATACCAAATCTAACCAAATCCGCATACTGCGCCCATTACCCTCCATAAATGGATGAGCGATGTTCATCTCCACATATTTAGCCACAATATCCTCAAAACTACTCTCCGGCATTTTCTCCACCTTTGCTAAACTCTCTATTAAATATAAATGTGAAGCAAAACGAAAACCGCCCTTGCTGATGTCCTTACTGCGAATCTGCCCGGCAAAATCATAAAGGCCGCCAAAAAGATAGGTGTGAATTTGCTGCAACCCCTTCAGAGTGCCCAATTCAAAACCTTCAATTTCAGGGCTCCCAAAAAGTTTTAAAGCCCGCTCTTTGCTATCTTCGTCAATAGTAGTCATAGTTGTAATTATATCATTTTTACGGCTCAATTTCCAGGACCCGTTGTAGATACAAATAAAGGTTACCGTGGTGCTTATCGCGTCCTTCAGGGGCTTGATTAGAATCAAGCGAAGGAGGATACTGATTGGAAGCTAAAGCTCCGCAACCGACGTGGTCAACGCATGAAATTCAAAGCAATCGGATTTGATTACGGAGGTGTAATGACCACAAGCATGGTGGGTTATGGTTATATTGACGGCATCGCCTCTGCCCTTAAGCTCCCTGTTGATAGAGTGCGCAAAGTGTATTTTGAAAATAACCATCTTATCAACATTGAGGGAGTATCAATTGAAAATTTTGCCAAAATTTTAACAGAAAAATTAAGAGTTCCGGAAAAATTTGCTGATCTTCTCAAAAAATTCCAAGCGCACACAGAGCCAGAGATAGATCCGATGATGCTTGATCTTGTTGATAAGCTGAGATCGCTAGACTACAAAGTAGGACTCTTAAGTAATAACCGCAAAGAAGCAGCGGTTCACATGCGTGCGATTGGGCTGGATAAACATTTTGATACCTTGATAGTATCCGCAGAAGTTGGCATGCAAAAACCAAGCAGACAAATTTTTGAATTATTCGCAAAAAATCTTGGCGTATCGCCGCACGAACTAATATTCATTGATGATAGTCCGCAAAGTCTATTGCCCTCAAAAGAGATTGGATTTCATCCTATCCTTTTTAAGGATTACGACTCATTGATAGAAAACCTTAAGGCCTTAGGGGTTTTATCGAGCAAATAGATTCCCGCTCCGTCCCATATCGTCAACAAAAGATCATCTATGCCAGAATTAAAAACAAAAGTGAATAAGGTAAGTGTGAAGAAATTTTTGAGCACAATCAAAGATATAGAGAAGCGCAAAGATTGTTCCGTCATTTCCGGAATGATGGAGCGGGCAACTAAGGCTAAGCCAGAAATGTGGGGCACATCAATCGTCGGTTTCGGTCGCAAAAAGTACACCTACGCAAACGGCAAAGAGGGTGAGTGGATGATGATAGGTCTTTCGCCACGCAAACAAAACATTGCTCTCTATGGCTTAAAAATTTTCAAAATGACCATCAATGGCTTGAAAGAAGATAAAGGGAAAAACGATTTTCTCTTAAAATTAGGTAAGTATAAAGAAGGGGGTGGATGTCTCTATATCAAAAAACTTTCCGATATCGACGAAAAAGAGCTTGAAAAAATCATCAAACTCGCAGTAAATCGCAGGAAATAAGTGGTCGGGCAGCGCCCCACATCCCAACACATGAAAATCCTCGAATCAGTAAACGGCATCGAAGTTAAGCGAGCTTTTGTTGTTGCCGATCTTATTAGCGCCAAAAAAGACAGGAGAAAACATCTGACGCTTGTACCGGAGCATGTCTTTAGGAGAAAACTCAAAACTGCAAAGAAAAAAGCTCTGAAGATGCCGATATCAACCCTCAACCGAATTATTAAAAACGAGTGGGCAAAAAGGTTGAGGGCCTACGACGATTATGATTGGTATATTGGTACAGCATCAGTAGATGAAATTGGTGTTTGGAAAAAAGCAGGTGGGTTGCCTCTTGCATGGACCAAGGGTTCCCTTGCCCAAACTGCTGCACATGTAAAATCTGCGCTAGAACACGATCCAAAAATTTTGAAAAAGCGATCAAGGTATAGCATTCCGAATATTCTGAAAACGAATGTACATATTTTGCAAAAAGAGAAGTACTTGTTTCCGATAATCTTCAAGGGCGGGACTGGCACGCGCGGCAGAAAAGGACTCAAACGAAAAATGAAAGGTGATATTGATGATGGTTGCATGAGATCTGTCGCCCTAGCAATTAGCGGCAAAAAGACTATCCGAGCTTATATTGGTTTCCCAAGAAAAGTTCAGAAATCTAAAAACAAACGGGTCTAAGCAGCGCCCTAAGTCGGCTATCCACACCCTCCCCCGGATTCCGCATGCTATACTAATTTCAGAGTTGCGCAACTATGAAATCACCGCTGCCCAAAGAGGCCTATATAAAAAATGCGGAGGTATATAAAGTGCTGGCCAACCCGAAGCGGCTGGAAATTTTAAATTTGCTCCGCATCCGCGAATTTGCAGTTGAGGAATTGCGCGGCATCCTGCGCTTAACAAAATCCAATCTCTCGCAGCATCTTGCCCTGCTGCGCCACGCGCGACTGGTTACCGTGCGTCGCAGCGGACAAAATGCCCACTATCGAATTATCGACCGTCGGATTGTTGACCCATGTCGGATTCTCCATAATCTGCGCCAGCATGGAAAATTAGCGCGTATATAATCAAATAAGATTTATTCAAAGGTCGTTTTGCAATTAATTGAAACAAATATGAATACAAAACTCATCAATTGGATTTTACGAATTGCCGTTGCCGGTGAATTTATCGGCCACGGTTTTCTGGCAGCCGACTTTAAGTCAGGTCTCTAAATTACAAACTAACTTATAAATATGTCTAACTTTCAAAAATTGTCTTTGTTTCTTCTACGGATCACAACCGGCTGGCTGTTGTTTTATGCCGGTCTGACTAAATTGATGAATCCGACCTGGAGTGCGGCCAGCTACTTAACTACGGCAAAAACTTTTTCCGGATTGTATGGCTGGTTGGCTAGTCCGAGTATGTTACCCTTCGTCGATTTCATTAACGAATGGGGGCTCACACTGATCGGCGCCGCTCTTATTCTTGGCATCTTCGTCAGATTCAGCGGAATTGCCGGTGCGATTCTGATGCTGTTATATTACTTCCCGGTACTCGAACCAGGCCTCGTCATCGCTCATGGCTGGCTAGTTGATGAGCACATCATCTATGCTGCTGGACTTTTGACACTGGCCAGCTGGCGTGCTGGTCGTGTCTGGGGTCTGGGCAATTGTTGCGCGAATCTCCCGAGTTGTGCAAATTCGCCGAAACTGCGGCGGTGGTTAGCAGAATAATCGTTAGAAATTCAAAACCCGCCTAGTGCGGGTTTTGAATTTCTAGGATCCATCCAGTGATGTCAAACTAACTCCAGCCGGAACAGATCCCTCTAAAGTTGAATATTTTTCGTAAAGCAGCAGATCCTGCCCGGGCTGGGTGCCCGGGAAAGCGATCGAGGCACCGCTTTTCGATTTGGTTGCCCCCCAATCTACCAGATCAATAACGGAGAGGTATTTACTCGGCAATGATCCGGCCAGAATATCGGCGTAAACCTCTACAGTGATTGCTTGCCTTTTTGAAATCGTAACCGGATATACAGCCGTAACAACAATCTTCTCATCGTCCATCACGGCAGTTTGAGTAACCCCAAATTGATTGCCGCCAAAACTACCGGCGATGACCACTCTTAAATTTTGCAAAATTAAACCGGTGTTTTTATCTTTTTTGAATGACAAATCGGAAATCTTCACAGAACCACCGGCATAATTTGAGATCGAAAAAACCGCCAGCTTTTGATTCAGAAGCCCGCCGAAAGATCCGCTGCTTACTGCTGCTCCCCCACTGATACTCGGCTGATTAATGGCGCTGCTCGTCGGCGCGGTAGTCGGCTGCGGACAGCTAAGATATTGGCATGTGCCAGTCGCATAACCAACCAATGAACCATCCGGGCACTGCTTGAGGACTTGAGCACATACAGGAGTACTGATAACCGGCTTACGAATCGTCGTCCGACTCCAGCCACTGCCGCCATTTGGACAAACCTGCGCGAATGTTTTACCCGGTGGCACATAGTCGCACATCCAGGGCTCACATTCATATCCGGTGGCTTGCTCGCAGCTTTCTTTTGTCTGATAACTATCGAAAGCAAATGTCGACTGCTGATTATATCCGTTATATACGCCGCGCGAAATGGCACCAAAGTAGCCGCGCGCTAGAACCGCATGCGCCGCTTGCCAGCTAATGACCGCTGATCGCGTGAGCAGACCAAAGTATCCGGTGGCTGAAACTTTCAAGAATCCGCCCTTAATCAAATACTCCTGCAAACATTGCACATCATCGCCGCGCAGACCGATTGTCATGTCGCGATTGAAAATACAGCCGCCGGTCTTACTCTGTATCGTGGCGACTGATTGCGCAGAAACCGCCAGTGGGACTAACACGGCTGCTGCCGCTAATCCGGCGATAAAAACTTTTTTGATTGAATATGAAAACATGATGATTGAGCAATATCGTAAAATAACCTCTCTTTCATCTAAGCACCGAGGGCGCTTTTTGTCTACTATTAAAAAGAAGTGGCGCTGCGTTACCCTGGACGCAGCGCCTTCGGCGGCCGAGGGAATGACGGTAGCCCTCGGTACAACTTGAATATGTTTCGCTTTGTCGGCGCCAGATAATGCGCGCCGATGTTTGCCGACGGGAGGTAGATGATCGACCGTCGGCGCCCCAGGGTGGTTAGCCCCAGAGCGGAGGTGTCTAGATGACCACCTCCTTCGTGATACCGCGGCTCATGCCGCGGGAAGCTTGAGACATGCATGTCATCTTGCACCTCCGTGCTGGACCCGGGCGCACAGCGCACCCTTACTCCCCTAGTATAGGGAAAGACAACGCAATTAGGGAAGTGTATAACTTTTAAAACCCTCCGCTCGCCCCGCCACCGCCAGAACTACCGCCGCCAAAACCGCCAAATCCCCCTCCAGAGCCGCCACCGTGACCTCCGCCAAACGGCCCACCCCACCAAATATGATAATCCTTGTGTATTACCTTACCGGCCGTACGACTGACCAGATAATCAAACAGCAGACCGAGCGGTACTAAAATTAAAATTCCAAAAATTAAGTAAAATAGAGAACTAAAAACTAACCCGGCAATACCGGCCACAACTACACCGATGACCCCGCCAAGCCACCAGGACTTGGTGCGCGCAAATATAATAAAAAAGATTCGGAAAATAAAAACAGCGATAAATAAGATAAATAAGAAAGCGTCGGAAGATAGCCGAAAACCAGCAGCTGGCACATCCGGCAGCGGCTCACCGGAAATAACGGCGGTGATCGCCTCAACGCCGGAAGTTATTCCGCCGGCAAAATCTCCTGCAGCAAATGCCGGGCGCATGAGCGCGATAATTTGAGCCGCCTGCGCATCAGTCAGTACGCCCTCTAAACCATAACCGACCTCAATTCGCATCTGCCGATCGCTGGGCGCAACTAAAAGCAAAACGCCATTGTCTGCGGATTTTTTACCAATCCCCCATTCCTTAAAAAGCGAAACTGCATACTCCTCCACTGTTTCTTCGCCGAGAGAAGGAACTGTAGCAACTGTCAGCTCGCTCCCAGACTGCTTCTCAAAGTTAGATAACTTTTGCTCAAGCATCAGTTTCTGTTCTACCGAAAGAACGCCGGCAAAATCATTCACAAAACCGGCCGGCTGCCCGGGCGAAATATATGCCAAAGCCAAGGGAGGCAGCAGACAAACTGCGGCAAAAAATACAATCAGCTTGCGCATACTTTATAGCTCAACTTTCGGTGCCACCTCGCTACCGCCAGCTGACTGAAAATACTCGCGCCCGCTAAATCCGAAAATACCGGCGATAATCGACGACGGGAACCGTTTTGTCGCAGCATTGAGAGCGGCGACATCGTCGTTGAACCGTTTCCGCTCCACACTGATCCGATTCTCTGTGCCTTCAAGCTGCGCCATCAGCGTCTGCACAGTTTCTGCCGACTTAAGCTGCGGATAGTTTTCAACAATCACTAGCAGCCGTCCAAGTGCGCCCTCAACCTCATTGGCCGCCGACACCTTCTCGCCAACTGTAGCCGCCCCAGCATATTTACTCCGTGCCGCCGCCAGATCGCCAAACACCTTTTGTTCTTGTTTTAAAACTCCCTGGGTTGAAGCGACGAGATTTGGAATCAGATCAAAACGCCGCTGATATTGAGTCTCAACCTGTGCCCACTGATTGTCGGTCGCGGTGTTTAAACCGACAAAATTATTGTAGCTGGTAACTCCCCAAATAAGGATAATGGCAATGATGCCCAAAATGATCCAGGTAGATTTTTTCATATGCATATTTTATCATGCACGAACAATAAAATCAAAAGCGCCCCTCACAGGCGCTTTTGAAAAAATAAAAATCTTTTGCAGCTTACATCGCCTGTCCGCCTGCAGCCGGTGGCTGGCAAGAGGTGCAGGCCTTGCACCTGCAACCAAAAATCATCATAACGCCGGCAATACCCACCAAGAGATAAACAATGTTCTCAACGACCGGCCAGCCGCCAAGAATCATCTTGACTACATTCCAGTCACCGCTGAACAAACCGCCCAGACCAACCAAGCCCCAGTTAACCGCACCAATAATGACCAAAACCTTACCAATCATCGCTGGAGTACAAACACACTTTTTTCCATCCATAATAATATGAAGAAAATTCTTTAGATAGTTTATAATCGCCGCTCGACCCTATCGGCCATATCAACTATAATTATAGCATATGCATCCTGTAAATGGTCAACAATCCACCCTTGCCAGTATTGCGAGCGCCATAAAGGGCTGGCGCCACGCTCTACGCGGGCGCAGTTTCCGGCTGTTGTTTATCGGCGGCATCGTTGCCGCTGCATTACTAAATTTCGCCCAGGCCTCCTATCCTGAACAAGGAATATTTATCATCCTGGTCATACTGACCCTCGCAGCAGAACTTTTAAATACTGCGATCGAGGAACTAGCGGATGCATTAATCAAAGAGCATCATCCCGGCGTGGCCAGGGTCAAAGAGCTTTCTGCCGGGGCAGTACTTTTGACCGGCTTACTCGCAATTATGGTCTGGATTGAAATGCTTCTTCCTTATCTGCTTAAACTATTTGATGCGAGCCGTTAATTTTTTACCTGCAGTTTGCCGTCTACGCGGCAACTATCGGACCGCGACGGCGGGAGATGTAGGGGGATTTTTCAGCAGAAAAATAACCCCGGTGCCGTCTGACGGCAAACTGCAGGTAAAAAATACTGCGCACAGTGATCGCTATCTTTCCTTTTCACTCCTCAACTTCATCATTAGTTCGTTAAGCGGCATTGAAGCAACGCCAATCACTGTGTCGGCCGCGCCGTAATAAACAATTAGCTGGTCTCCGAGCACAACCTGTCCGCAGGAGAAAACAACATTTGGAACAATTCCGTATCGCTCGTATGGGGTCTCGGTATCTAAAATTTCATCTTTTGTCCGGGCTAAAATTTTGGTCGGATTATTTTTATCGAGCAGCGCGGCGCGCAAATGGTAATGATGATCTTCTCTGCGCGAAACACCGTGATAAATAAGCAGCCAGCCAGCCGGAGTCTCAATCGGCGGCCCAGCAATACCAATTTTTCGGCTATCGTGAACTGTCGCCCTTGGATTCATAATCACCGAACCGCCAAGCGGCTGCTGCTGCCAATCCCTCTCAAGTGAATCGACTTTATCAAGCCAGATACTCTCACCAAGCCGGTGCAGAAAAGCATATTTACCGCCAAGCAGACGCGGGAAAAGCGCAGTATCTTTGTCGTCGCGGCCGGACTCTGAAATTAATTTGGGATGTGCCCAATTCCACTTGCGATTCAGAAAATCAGAAACAGAAATAGAGGTTAGTGCCACCCGCGGCGGATTCCTGCCATCAAAGGCAACATAGCACATGTATATAGTCTGCCCGATTTGAGTTAATCGCGGATCCTCGCAGCCGGAGTTACCGCCGGGTACAAGTTTCTGCTCGTAGGATTCGCGCGGAACATAAATCGGTTCTGGCAATCGCTCGCTGATAGTAAATCCATCATTGCTAACCGCATAGCCAAAAACCGAGGTGTTATCTGATGACATCGCCCGATAAACAATATGCACCTTACCATCTAAATAAATTGCCGCCGGATTAAAAACTGCTTTCGACTCCCACTCGTGACCTGGGACCGGCCTCATAATTGGATTCTCTGCTGAACGAATGAGAGCTGCAACGCGCTGCGGCGGCGCAAGCAGCTCATCCAAAATTCTCTGGAGCGGCAACCTGGCCATGGCACAACAGGTATCTGCGGCACCGTAGTAAAGCCACACCTGTCGCTTACGCACGATTGCGCCGGAGGGAAAGGTAATATTGGGCACAAAACCATATCGTTCATACTCCTCTTTCGGCGAGATCAAAGAACTCTTTATTCGGCTGATTATTTTTTGAGGATTGCGCAAATCCAAAAGAGCCGCCTGGACGCCAAAATTGGCCGGCGGGTGAAAATAATTCTCGATATAGGAAAAGAAGATCAGCCAACCATTTTTTGTTTTAACTGGCGGCGCACCAACCTCTATGTGATCAGACAAACCCCTGCCAAGCGTGATCAGGTGCGCCGGCATCTGTGCATACCAAGCGCTCCAATAATCAGGCGACCAGATGTCGGTAATCTTCTCAAAACACGCAAGGGCGATGTTGGCCGGCGGCATATCCGTATGCACCGTCAAAATCGCGGCATATTTACCGCTGACTTTGTCCGGAAAAAGAGCCATCGCCTTTGCATTAAAAGCCGTTACTAAATGTTTGGCGATGATCTTTTTGAAATCTTTCGTAATCGCAACTGCAACTTTGATTCCTTCGGCCCGAAACGGATATTCGGAAAGGGCGGTATAAAAAATATAATATGTATCGCCGATCTTAGTAACCCGCGGATCCTCGCAGCCAAAACGATCCCATGGCTCGCTCGGAACAATAAGCTGCCGGCGATCAGTAAAATGAATACCATCTTCGCTCCTGGCATAACCTATAGTAGAGACGCTGATTTGGGCGCCATGAAAATCCTGTTGCGCACTTTGTGCGCGGTACACAAAATGAATCGTCCCGCCATCATCTACGGCGCAGCCGTTAAAAGCGCCTTGCTGCTCCCACTCCTCATCAAAACGCGGCACCAAAATTGGATTTTCTTCGGAGCGCTCGAATGTTAGTGGCATATAATTCAGGATTTCTACGACCGACTTATTAACCTTGGCCGCCCGCTCGCAACGAGCTCTTTTAAAAAACTATTCAGGTTGACGGAGCCGATGCAGGCGACGGTGTCGGCGCCGCCGTAGTAAACGATGAGTTCTCCGTTCTTGATAACCGCGCCGCAGGAGTAAACTACGCCGGACTTAAACCCCTGATTTTCATAATGCTCATCTGGCTCCAGAATCGGTTGCTGCGCGCGATATAAAATCTTAGTCGGGTTTTTTAAGTCCAGAATCATCGCGCCCAGCTTATAGCGATTCGGATCGCGAAAATCCATCGCATGATAAAGAACCAGCCAGCCATAATCTGTTTTGAGGGGTGGCGGCCCGATGCCGCGCACCCAGCTGTCCCAGTCGCCCTTGCGAGCGCCGCCGCTTTGATAAACGCTCTGCACAAAATGCGCCCCGTCTAACTCGTCTAAACTTTTGAAATAGGCAATCTGCACCGCTGGCGAAATACTATGAAGCAGCGCATACTGCCCATTAATTTTCTCCGGAAAAAGTGCCCAATTTTTATTGATCTGCCCGGGCGGAGAAATCAGCACCGGCTCTTTCCAGCTCCAGCGCTGCGCAGTAAAATCAGCTAAACTAATAGAAGTTAGCGCGAGCCGAAGCGATCCCCAGCCGTCAAAAGCCGTATAAATTAAATACACGCGATCATCGAGAATCGTCATTCTAGGATCCTCGCAGCCGCCGCTTGTTCCGCCTCCGGAGGAGTAATGCAGTTTTGGTGTACCCGGAGCCGACCGACCAGGAAAATAATCGTAAGCGGGGTGGTGGTAGCGCCCGCTTAACTTATAGCCGTCTTCACTTGAAGCATAACCAAGAACGGAGCGATCATCGTCGCCAATCGCCCGATACAAAACATGTACTTTTTCCTGATGACTAACGGCGGCCGGGTTAAATGTTGCCCGCGCCTCCCAAGCATGTCCGCCCGGCTGAATAACCGGATTTTCCTGATGCCTCGCCAACAAAAGCGCTTTCTTCTTTTGCTTGGGTACAACTTTCTTAACCTTTGAACGAACTTTTTTCTTGACGCTGGTTTTTGATGATACGCGCTGGCGCACCAAAAATTTCCTAATCGGCTTATTCGCTATTTTTTTTACTCGTTTTTTTACTCGCTGCACCATATTCTTCACTTTTTATTACTCGTTGGCCGCGTCCCTGCTCGACCATATACATCTTGAATCCTGACAATGTCAGTCTCGTCGGCCCGGCCAAACCAAATCTCCAAAAAAACCGCCTCCTGTTTCCCGGCCGCAACCCGATGCATAACTTTTTTACCAATCTTAAATTCCTGTCCGGCCCTGGCCGTTACTGTCTTTTTCCCAATTGTAATCTTCGGCCGGCCACTTATAATGTACCAAAACTCACTCCGATGATTATGATACTGCAAACTAACCCGTGCATTTGGATTAATCCGCATAATTTTAACCGCCACAATCTGGCCCGGATCAAAACGGCGAAAACTGCCCCACGGCCGAACGACAGTAAACGGGCGCATATGAATATTATACTACCACTTTACTGCAGCTTCTAAAATGCCTGCACAGGATCACTTTGTGATACCAGCCGCAACGACCGTCTGATATACCATAGATGAAACATTCCGCAACACCGTCTTCAGCTTATCCAAGCTCTGCCCTTCGGTCATCACGCAGAGTAAATATGGGTGCCCGGACGCATATACAATCCCGCATTCATGTAGTTGCGCGGAAAGCGGTATACCCTGCGGATTCACAAATGTCTTCTCCCCGAACTTATGTGCGATCGGGACACCGGTCGGAATACCGGCCTGAAATCCATCCTGGAAATCAGTCTTGGCAAGAAGAGCAAGTGCCTTCTCTGAACGGTCTCGACTTAAGTATGAAGCGTTATACAAAACTCGGAAAAAGAGTGAAAATGATTTTGCAGACATTGATTCGCCGGCATCAGTCAGAACAGCCGAACTTAACTCCAGATCTCTAAAGACATTTTCAAGATAAACTTTATCAATATTTTTAATTAGTAAATTGGTAGCGGCATTATCTGAATATATAATCATCCGGTTCAGCAGATCATCAACCGTATACCGCTCCCCGTTTTGTAAGACCTCGCTCGGTTTTATATTCTGTGTCTTTGAATTATCATCAGCAAAAACAAACTGAATCTGCCTGGAAAAAATATCCGGTTCAGTTGCTGCTAACCTGTAATAAGCAATTAGTGTCGGAATTTTAAAGAGACTGGCTGGGTCATATTGATCATCCTCCCCGACACCAATCCAGCGACCGTCAGTCAGGTCTCGAAAGTAAACAGACATTCGGCTCAATTCATGATTTGCCTTTCCTTTTGCGATAAAATCGTTTACCGAATCAGTCAATCCTCCATATTTACGGGTGTCTTGGCTGACCGGAAAATCGCAGGCCAGCAGCTTACTAATATATTGATATCCGCCATGTTCTCGAAGGGTCTGGCTTGATTGAACATCAAATGTCCCGGCACGCGGAATCTTGTAACCAGTAAAAAACCCGACGCCAATCGCCAGCACAAAAATACCGGTAGCCCGCCATAGGGCAGCTTTCTTCATATATTTTAGTATATACTACACTTTTACAATGTGCATTCTTACGCCGCAACAGAGTATACTGAATCAATGTCATTCGTACTTACAATAATCCGCCGAAAAGAATTCCGTGTCCCAATAGTGATTCTTCTGCTCGCACTCTTTGGCGCAATCCTATCTAAAAATGTCCTGCTCCTAACGGCAATCGCCATCGGCCTTGGCAAGTTACTCTGGGAGTCAGTCCAAAAAATACGCGAAGCAAGATGGTCGCTAGACTATATTGCCATGCTGGCAATGGCAACCTCACTTGTCTCTCCCGAATATTATATCGCCGGTGCGGTTGTGGCGCTCATGATTACCCTCTCCGGCGCACTTGAGCAGTTTGGCGCCGAACGAGCAGAGGCCTCTCTAAAAACTTTAGTAGAAGGCATCCCAAAATTTTGTCTGGTTAAAACCGCAACCGGATACCAAGAAGTTGCCATTCAGGAGATCCCGGAAAAAACAACGATTTTTGTAAAAACAAACGAACTGGTGGCGCTGGATGGATTTTTAAAATCAACCACTGCAACAGTCAATGAGGCGAATTTAACCGGTGAGAGCATGCCGGTTGAACATACGCAAAATGAATTTATCAAAAGCGGCGTGGTTAATATCGGCCCCTCTTTTGAACTGGAAACGGCCGGCAGCTTTGCCACCTCCAGCTACCAAAAAATTGTAGACCTGGTAGCACAGAGTCGCCAATTTCCGGCCCGCATTGTGCGCTATGCCGAAAAATTTAACTGGCCCTTTACCATTGCCACGCTGGTTATTTCCGGCGGCACCTATTTTTTTACTGGCGATATAAGTCGCACCCTGGCTGTGCTCGCCATAGCAACTCCCTGCCCACTTCTGATCGCCGCACCCATCGCCTTTCTGGCCGGTATGAGCCACGCTGCGAAGAAAACAATCATCATCAAAAAACCCTCGGTGATGGAAATTCTAAGCAGCGCAACTACGATTTTTCTGGACAAAACCGGTACCCTCACGCTCGGCGAACCACTGCTTGAAAAAGTAACATTGCACGATAAGAATATTGATGAAGAGCATGCGATTGTTATTGCTGCGGCGATTGAGATGCATTCGCTCCATCCACTCGCCCGCGCCATGATGGCCGAGCGCGCAAGGCGCAGCTTGCCGGAACTCATCGCAACCAATGTGAGTGAAATAATCGGCCAGGGCATCACCGGCACAGTTGACGGAAAAAGCTATACGATTAATAAAAGCAGCAAAGTTTATGAAGGTGGCATTTTGCTGGAAATGCGTCAGGAAGAGATACCCATCGCCCTATTTTTCTTCGCAGATCAGATGAAGAAGAACGCCAGCGGCTTTCTTGCCGAGCTTTCTAAAAACTATAAAATCGCACTTATCACCGGCGACTCGCAGGAAAATGCCGACCGCCTGTTCGGTGGCCACGGTATGACCATTCATGCCCGCGCCACGCCGGAAAAAAAGTTTGCCATTGTCAAAACTGCTCGTGATGCGGGCGAACGAGTGATTATGATCGGCGACGGACTCAACGATGCACCAGCTCTGGCCCTGGCCGATGCCGGCATTGTTTTTTCCGGTACAGAAAATAGCGCTTCGATTGAGGCGGCAAGTGTTGCTATTCTCGGGCATGATCTTGCACTCGTTACCGAAACACTGGCTATTTCCCGTAAAACTACAAAGATTGCGCTCCAGAGTATCGGTTTTGGCATCGGCCTCTCACTGATTGGCATGGGTTTTGCTGCCGCGGGCTTTATTACTCCGATACTTGCTGCTACTATACAAGAAATCATTGATGTCGGAGTAACCATTAACGCGCTGCGGGCAAGCAGATAACGTATGAAGCTCTACTTAGTCAGACATGGTCAATCAGAGGGTAATCTTACGCATATTTTCCAAGGCCCTGAAGAAAATCTGACGGCGCTCGGGAAGAAACAGGCGGAGTTTTTAGCCCATCGTTTTGAATCAATCCCCGTTGATTATATTCTCGCAAGCCCTTATATACGCGCTCAACAAACTGCAGAGTATATTTCTGCGGTCAAAAAAATTCCTATCACACACAATCCCCTACTTGTTGAAAAAAAATGGGGCTCGGTGCTCACCGGAAAATCCCGCGACAACCCCGAAATCCAAAAAGTAAAAGACCTCCTGATTGAAAAAGAATTATCAGATCCAGAATTCCGAGACACCACAGAAGAACGCTTTATTGATGTCCGTGCCCGAGCAGTTGCATTTTTAAATTTCGCCGTAACGCTCAACCAAACATATAACAATATTGCGGTGATCAGCCACGGACACTTCCTGCGCGTACTTTTTGCAACTATCATCCATGGCCCCGAAGTTCCAGCAAAACTGTTCCGCGATCTTTTTAATACTACCTCAATGCATAATACCGGCATCACGGTCGCTGACTATGACGGAAAAAACTGGCACATCGTGACACTCAACGACCACGCACACCTTGGCGACTACCACCGCCAGAATATCTAACGCTATCAGTATCGGCCCAGCGGTTTTGCCGCTAGGCGGCACTCTCGCAGGCCGAGGAGGCCGAGAGCAGGCGCTTTTTCAGCAGAAAAAGATAGCCGGTGCCGGTCTGCGGCAAAACCGCGGGGCCGATACAAATCCTTGCCCATGGTATCATAAATAAATGAACCGCCCATCTCGCTTTTTTATTCTCATACTGTCTACCGTCTACTTACTACTGTCTACTGCTCCGGCGCTCGCCGCCGACGCTGTCTTTTTCGCCTTTGCCCCAGACGGCTGGGCCTCGCAACGGTTTGAATTCTCCTCGGCTGCTGGGCCGGTCTATGAAATTTTTGCGCCTGGAGTAAACGCTTTAATGACGGGTTTTGATCTCTGGGTTGATAACACTGGCGAGGATGGGCCCCTCACATTACGACTCTCTGATGAGGTTCATCAGCTTGCCGTACGCAATGTTACGCTTCCTCACCTGGCCGAAATTCCCGGAGGATACAAATTCCATGTGAATCTGACTACACCGATAGCAATTAGCGCCACAGGAACATATACGCTCCAGATAGAATCAGATTTGCCCAACTTTGGCCTGTATAGCGCTGACCGGATTTTAACGCTTGATCACAACCAAACCTTTGTTAGCCAATATAGTCATGGCGCGGCTAAAATCGGGCCGGCTCTACAACCCTTTACCTTTAAACTTGCCCTCTATGCGCCCGCAGAGAGCGGCGCGGACTACATTTTTACGGATCCGGATCAAATTACCGCCAGCTCAACCCCGGTCGCCAGCACACCGCAGCAGTCCTATGTTACTATAACCAACGCTCGTGTCGTAAACACTACGGCAACCTCGGCAACTTTTTCCTGGACAACAAACATCGCCGCTGACTCCCGTGTCTCTATCCGAACACAACTCAATCCAAATTTTATTTTTACGAGCGCCACAGACCCGACCCTGGAACTCGAACACACAATCACAGTTAACGGGCTGATACCCGGAGTAAATTATTTTGCAGATATTTTTAGCAACCAGGGAGAAAGCATAATCTTAACCACATACACAATCGGCTTCAGCACTCCAATCGCCTCCCAGCAAACTCCCGTTAATACGCAACCGCCGGCAAACAGCCAGCAGCCGACTAACAACGCAGTGCAACCACCGGCCAATAACACCCAGCCAACTACACCAACTAATACAAATACTCCAGCCCAAACAAATCAATCGACAAATCCGCCGGCAAATTCTAACACAGCAGCGCCCTCATCCGGTGGGCAGTCTGCTTCTACAAACTCGAATACAGGAGCGCCAGGAAGCGGAAATGCTCCTGTCACAATCGGCCAGAGCCAGGAATTAACTATTGGCCCGGGCATGCGCAGTAATAACACTAATTTTATATGGCAAAGCCCGTCAAATGGCGAACCGATGAATGGTTATCGCATCGATATTTTTGATTATGACCATAACTTAGAAAGGAGCATCAGAGTACCGGCCGGAGAACATTCTAAAGAAATTCCCGGGCTGACCTCCGGCGTACATCATGTGATCGTTTACGGTGTTGGTGCAGATGAAACCTACACGAAAGTAGCTCCATCTCAAAGCATAACCGTCATCAAAAAACAAATTGCACTGCGATTTGGAGTTGGCGGCGGCATCCTGGCCGTCATTGCTTTGTTCGGCTGGCTGGCAATTTGGAAATTTAAAAAAGAAAAAACTATTCTTCCGGCAGAAGAAGGATACGACCCGCAGGGTTTTTAACCGCGTCTTTTGCGGTTAAAAACCCTGCGGGAATCTCTAATTTTCAATTTCTAATTTCTAAACCAGCAAAATTTTTCTCATAGGGAGCAGTAAAAGGTATCCCTGCTCATCTTGAGTAAAATCCCTCGCTTTTTTATGAAGGAGGTCTAGTTTGCGCGTCTAATAATTGCCCTAGCGGCAATTCTCGCAGCGCGACGGCGCGAGAGTATAGACCGATTTTTCACCAGAAAAATATGGACGGTGCCGTCTGGGCAATTATTAGACGCGCAAATACCTCCGAGTTGCTATCCAGCTGGAAATAATTCCCAACCCTGCCCCGAAAAGCATCATATAGCCGAAAAGCGGAAAAATGTGAGCATAAAAATAAGTTTCCAACTGAACCTCCGGCACTAGCCGAACCAGATATGGATTAATAATATTGGCAATCGGTGCCATCAAGATAATCGCTACGAGCGCGCCAAAAAATCCATACATAATCCCGGTAACCAGATACGGCCCTTTGATAAACATATTCGAACCGCCAACTAGCCGCATAATACCAATCTCGTCGCGGTTGGAATAAATCGCCAGCCGGATTGTATTGAAGGCCACTAAGCTGGCGGCAAAAGCCAAAAACAAGGTAACCGCAAGCCCCATTCGGTTCAGAGTATCGACAAATTTATTCAGCCGGTCGATAGCGTTTTTGTGCTGGCTATAGGTAACTTTTTCGATCAGTCCGGCCGGAGCATTTTTATCAAGATATGCCGCAATCAGGGCGTAATCATTTGGATCATTGGCCTTGATGTTTAACGATCCGGGCAGCGGGTTTTGGTTTAATTCGGCCAACGCCTGGTTGATTGTTAAATCGGTTAAATGCCTCTGCTTAAAATCCGCAAGCGCCTCATCGCTAGAAACATATTCAACATTTTTTACCTGCGGCAGCCGTTCAACAGTTTTCTTGAGAGCCAGCATGCTATCCTCGCTGGCCGCTCGTTTGAAATAAACTGCGATATCAATTTTATCCTGTATAGCGGCCACGGCCGTAGTCGTACCGACATTAAAAAGCATGAGCGCCTGCATTGTCATAAGGGCAAGCACCATAACCAGGACGGTCGCCATCGAAAGCCAGCCGTTACGCCAGAAACTCTGAAACCCGTATTTTAGAATTCGTAAAAATGTTGTGGCCAAGGGAGTGGGTAATTTTCAATTTATAATTTTCAATTTTCAAACAATTTTTAATTTCTTAATGTAGAAGAAATTTTATTAAAAATAAGAGACAACTCATGCGCTTCTTTGTATAGAATCATAGCTTCTTGCTTACAAATCGGCAATGCCTCAACCAACAATACTATCCAATATTCAGCTTCTTGAATCTCCTTGCGGCAAATATAAATCTTATTGCGAAAATCATTCTTTGAGCTGGCCCCGTTTGCCTCGCGATAATTTGCTCCAACGCTCGTCGCCGCCCGGACAAGCTGTAAAATAATATGCGCTACAATATCATTCCCCCTGCAATGCTTAGCAAGTTGAATGATACTCTTGCTAAATTTCATTGTCCGCTCTTCCAAATCGTACTGCATGCCATTAGCACATTAGAAATTGATTCATTAAGCATTGTTTAGAAATTGAAAATTAGAAATTAGAAATTCCATCATGTAGCGCTCCGCGTTCACATAATTATATACTTCCCATTCGGTTCGTCTCGCACAATCCGCCCATCAACCATCGAGATAACTCGTCGTTTCAACTTATTCACAATCTCTTTGTTGTGCGTTGCTAGGAGCACAGTCGTCCCAAGCTCGTTAATCCGCAAAAGCAGTTTAATAATCTCCTCGCTATTGATGTCGTCCAAGTTACCAGTCGGCTCATCGGCGATAACTACAGCCGGATGATGAATCATGGCCCGGGCAATGGCAACTCTTTGTTTTTCACCGCCGGAGAGCTGATTCGGAAAATGATTTCGCTTACTTGGCAACCCGACCATCTCTAGAACCTGGGGCACAAATTCATCAATTTCTGATTGCGGCCGACCGCCCACCTCGAGCGCGAAAGCAACATTCTCAAAAGCCGTCTTATTGGCCAGCAGGCGAAAATCCTGAAAGACGATGCCAACTTGCCGGCGCAGCTGACTCATCTCGGTACTACGCAACTTATTAACCTCATAAGCCCCAAATAAAATCCGCCCCTTAGTCGGTTTTTCTTCTCCAAT
This sequence comes from Candidatus Harrisonbacteria bacterium, assembly GCA_023255625.1. GTDB lineage: Bacteria > Patescibacteriota > Minisyncoccia > UBA6257 > 1-14-0-10-44-23 > JAHFLF01. The sequence continues at coordinate 465,493 of JAHFLF010000001.1, read as the reverse complement.
CAAAAGTTTGATGAGAGTGCTTTTGCCGGCGCCGGATCGGCCTACCAGAGAAACAAACTCGCCCGGCTTGATAGTAAAGCTAATGTCTTCAAGCCCAACTGCCCTATTTTCGTAAATTTTGGAAACATTAATAAATTGGATCATGGAGTTCTCTTATGCAGACACTGCCAGTACCTCGCGGACCTTTGAGAGAACAATGCCCAAGTCGGTCGTATTTTTTTGCAGATAATACGATGGCTCACCTTTCATGATCTCGCTCATCATAAAATCAGAGCTACTCAAACTGGTCAGCATGATAATCTTCACAATTTTACCCCAGACATCCTCTCTTAACCTGCGCATCACGCTAATTCCGTCTAAAACCGGCATGGCAACATCCAGCAAAATTAAATCTGGGTGCTTAGCCAGCGCTACAGCCAACCCCTCCTTACCATTTTCGGCCTCCAAAACATTAAAATTGCTAAACCGTAACTCCCCGGCTAATGCAGAGCGCAAAAGGGTGTCGTCTTCAATCAGCAAAATAGTCAGCTTATCCATAGATTCAGTATAACACGCAACAACCAAAACCGGCCTGGCTATGCTTGCCTATCGGGCAAGTCCATATAAAATATGCTTCCTTTGCCCTCGTGCGAGGTAAACCGTAACGCACCCCCCTGTTCCTCCATCATCTTCCTGGCGAAATAAAGACCCAGCCCGCTGCCAACAATTAGCGATTTGTCTACATTACTAGCCCGAAAATCCGGCTTAAAAATTTTCTCCTGTTCTGATTTTGGAATCCCAACTCCCTCGTCAGCGACAGAAACATGATGCCCGTGCGCATCCAAAGAATACCCGATAGTAATCCGCCCACCCCGACGCGAGTATTTAAGTGCATTAGTCAGCAGATTCAGCAAAACCCGCTTTGTCTTCTCGCTGTCGCAGCGCATATTAACTGCCAGAGGCCACGAGGGGCTGGTAGTGATAACTACACCCATTTGCTGGGCTACCAGCGCCAGCGACCGTACGCTGGTACGAACCAGGGCGGCAAGATCAATCATGCTAATCTTGAATTTTTCATGTTCTGCGCTGGCCAGCCGGGAAAAATTTAAAATTTCTTCAACTGTCCCGCCCAGCTGTTTGCCGGCCTGCTCTATGAGAAGCATGGTCTGCCGACTTTCATCATCGCACAGTGCCCCGGCGCGATGTTGCAGCGACTGCGCGGCCCAAACAATTCCGGCGACCGGAGAACGCAGTTCATGAGAGGCAATAGAAACAAAACGGGACTTTAGTTCAAGTAATTCGCGATTTTTTGAATACCGGATGTAAAGAATGAATGCTATAAGAAACAGAATGCCAAGAAGAAGCACCGGCACCGCCGTTTTTGTGATAACACCAACGCGATACGCACTTGCGTCTAAATCCATTCCGATAGAGGCAACAACCGCTGCGTTCTCGTCCACAATCGGCGCAATGGCCGAGACCCACTCCCCCCACCGGTCCGCCAAAGGCCCCTCAAAAATTGTTTTACCTTCAGTAAAAACACTGACAAAAAGCGGCGTTGCCTCTTCGTAAAGCAAACCGGGCGTTGCCTCGCCCACCTCGTGGTTATCAACAGAGTCAGCGTAGAAAAAAACGCGACCGTCACGGTATCCCGTTACATACACGGACACAACGTCTGCGTTCACCTTGCCTATCCGAACAAGCCGCTGCTTCAGCGACCGATATGCTGGTGTTTCTGAATCAGACTCATTGCCCGCAAGCTGCGTAATCTCTCGGGCATCAAAGGCCCCGGCAACTGTCTGTACGCGCGTCAGAAGCGATTGCTGCTCTGCCTGCGCCGCAAATCGGTACATGACAAAACCAAAACCTGCCTCAATAATTAAGAAACTTAACAAAATTAATAAAAATTTTCGTTGGCGCATAACAAGCGGCGCAAATCCGCATACTTATCATACCACCCCCGAACCCCCGGATCTTAACCAATACTCATTTTTTAGCTGCTGCAATATTTTGTATGTATTGCCGTGCCAGAGCAAACCATTGTAAGAAACAAATACAGCCCGCTCGGGTTTTTCGGCAATTGTCCGCATCATGCGCTTTCGCGCGGCGCTCCGTAGTACCCGATAACCAGGAAAATGCACCCAGCCAAGAAAATCGTGAGTCCAACAAGTAAGCGCAACACCCCAACCAATGCAAAGTCCGCACCATAGGGAGCAGTAAAAGGTATCCCTGCTCATCTTGGTGCAGACTTTGCATTGGTTTTCCTGCCAAATATCTTATCTGCTCATCTTGGGGAGAGGTTTGTATTTCCTCACAAAAAAATTACTCCAACTCCGCTTCAATAAACTTTGCCAAATCCCCTTTTAACACCTCTTCGGCCCGGGTCGTCTCGGCTTTTGTCCGGTGGTCTTTAACCATTTTGTACGGATGCAAAACATAGCTGCGTATCTGGCTGCCAAAATCCGGCTTGGCGTGCGTGCGCAAATCCGCGAGCGTTGCTTTCTGATACACATCCTGCAAATGCAGTAGCTTGCTTTTCAGCATGACCATCGCCTTTTCTTTATTTTGCAGCTGCCCCCGCTCCTCACGGCAGGTTACAGCAATGCCTGTCGGCAGATGCACAATGCGCACGGCCGTTTCGCGGCGATTCACATTCTGCCCGCCCGGGCCGCCGGCCCGCGCCGTCTCAACGCGTAAATCCTCTGACGGAATATTTAATTTCCGGGCCAGCTCCGGTAAAATCGGCACAACCTCAACCAATGCAAACGAGGTGTGGCGCAACTTTTTAGCGTCGTATGGCGAGATACGGACGAGCCGATGCACGCCGGCTTCTTTTTTCAGCAAACCGTACGCATACTGCCCTTTTATTTCAATCGCGTTGTCATCAATCTGGCTCACCGTCCATCCCTGGCCACCGGAAAACCGCGCGTACATAGTAAGCAGCATCTGCGCCCAATCTTTAGCATCATCCCCGCCCGTGCCGGCTTGGACGGTCAGGTGAACGCTGCCCTTGTCGTACGGGCCGGTCAGTTTTGGGATTAAAGATACAATATCCATTAGAAAATTATAGGTTTACGATTAATTCCAATTCGTTCTATGATCCGTTCTTTAAGTTTCAAATTTTCAGAATATATCACATCAATAAGACGACCCTTGGTCATCACAATGCATTCATACGAGTCAAATTGTTTATGACGTCCAAAAACAACTGGCTTCTCCAATCTAAACTGAATGCAATCTAAAATTCCCTCCTTCAATGACTCTGCCGCCTGCTGATACTGCTTAAGAATAGTATCTTCTGACCAAATACCACTATCAGAATAGAGTTCAACAAAGCCGGATTTATAAGCATCAATAAAATCAGTTAAGTCCTGATGCGCGCGAACGGTAAAACTAAGATCGAACATGCCTCTGCTTTAACTCTTCTTTGGCTTGCATTCTCCACCGCTCTCGCAGTTCCTTGCGTAGCTGCTCTGTAGATACGGCAATATACTTGCTTAGTGAAGTCCTAACTTCTGCAATTGTATAATTCTTTTTCTTAGTTTTTGTTGACATGATAGTAGTATACCAAAAACCTAGGCGGACTGGCAAATTATATTTTAAATTGGAGCCATCTCCCGGAATCGAACCGGGGACCTTACCCTTACGAAGGGTCTGCTCTACCAGCTGAGCTAAGATGGCGATACGGCTTATTTAAGCATAAATTTTAATGACAAAGCAAGCAAATTCTTGGCACAACAAATCGCTGTGCCGCAAATAAACATTGTGATTGAAGACAAGCGAGTTTGGCTAAAGGCGGCGGTAAAATGTATCCCTGCCGATCTTAGCCAAACTCGCTTGTCAATACTCTCCGTGAACACACGGTTACTGCCCCGCTTTAATCCCCACCAAACAAATTTTTGGCCAGGGCGTATACACACTATTGAATACTTGCGTGCGCTCACGGCCGTCTGCGTAGGTTACTGTTGTTGTTGCAACAGCCGTCAGTCCCTTGCGCGGCTGGTCATGACATTCAATGTGACCCCAGGTCTGCTCAAGATCAGCTAGATATTTCGTTGGCGGCGGATCGATGTAATCAGACAAAACCGGCGCGGTAGTATTGGCAACTCGGCCATCGCGCACGCCATAAAACTCGGAAATAAGCTGCGTATCCTGCATCTTCATTTGGAATAAAAGATAGTTGCCCGTGTCATTAATAAACTTTAAATCCGGATGTGGGCCATAGATTGTTGCGTCCAGTCCGGGCCCGTAATAACCAACCACATAGCTGTGATTCTGCCGTTCGGTAATCGGCAGCCCTGTCGCAATGGCACCCCGAAATACAGTTGTAGCTAACTGGCAAAGTCCGCCGCCCACCTCTTTGATGCTTCGATCGCCCTTAATCACATACTCTTTTTCAAAACCCGTTTCTTCGGTAACCTCGCCAATCGCATCGACTAAAGAAAATTCTTTGCCCGGGGCAATCAAAATCCCGCTCGCCCGTTCTACACCGGTGCGAATATTTTTAATGCGCTCTGCACTGCTACCGCGAAAACTCGTCGTTGCATTGCCCAATAAATCGGCAATTTTAAAGCGCGCAATCGTTGACGAGGTAACTAGCGGATACTCCTGTTGATATGAAACTGGGATTGTAACTGACTGCGCATGCTCTGCCGCACCGAAAACCGAGGAGACATACAGTTTATTTAAAAGTGTATTTAATTCCGCCGCGAGCGCCCTGACGGCAACAACCGTGCCAATCTGCGCCGGAGAGGTCTCAACTAGCTTCCCACCAACCATGGCAAAACGGCTATTACGAGGCGCATCGGCCAGATCGCCGTCTATATATTGCTGCACAAATTCTTTAAGCGGCTTCTCGGAAACTTTGATCACTACGCCTGGCTGGTTTGGGTCAACTGTCAGCCAGCCGGCCAAACGCGAACCGGAAAGATAGACGATACGCCCATTGGTATATGTTAAGGTAATTGGCGACATAGTAGAAAGAGCACCGGCAAAACCTAAAATTGGTTCAATTTTTTTGACCGTCACCTGTGCAGCATTTTCCCGAACAGCAACTTGCAACTGATTAGTCTGCATTCGCCGCAGCGACTGCTTGAGCGCCCGAAGAACCTCTTGGGTATCAATCTGCTCGCCGGATTTTTCCGGCTCAATTTTAAAACCGCCAGTCCCCCGCACCAGATGCGCATCTTGTGGCTGTGCCAACTGTTCCTGTTGCTCCCTTTCGAGTATTGAGCTGATCGACTCCTCCCGCAGAGTCAGATCATATTCGCTTGAATAGCCGCTGCGGAGCAAACGATATTGAGCAAGCAGCTTAGACCAAAAACTGCCGGTATGACCCAGAGCAAATGCCTCGTCAACTACTTTTTCGCTATCACCCACAGAAAAATATTCAACAACAACATCCGGAGTGAGACCAGTCGATCGTTCCGGAATAATAATAGTTTTATCGCCACTCCTGCTTTTAATCACAACATGAATGCCGTCGAGCGCTAACCCCTCGCCAACTCGCGTTACGCGTTCTATAACATCCTGATACCGTATCCCCCTAAGCGACTCTCCGCCGATAACTACGCCCGGGAAAAATCTATCCCGATAATGATATTCAAAAAATGCAGTTCCGCACAATAGCAAAAAAATAAAAATCGCGATTGCCCAGCGCACCGGATGTTTGATGTGAATTAAAAATTTCATTGACTGGAAAAAAAATTACGATATAGTAAGCATACCATTGCGGGCGTAGTACAGTGGTAGTACCTGCCCGCAGTGCTACGCACAGGCGTTGCAGGCGGGCGCGACCTTCCTCCGCCCAAGGTCCGCCGTGCGGACATTAAGGCGGACCCGCCTAAATGCGAAGCTTTTGGCGGGCAATAAATAATCAATATGAATTTCTACTATACCTACATTCTTTTGTGCATCGATGTGGGTCGGGGTAGTCGCCAATTTTATGTTGGCAGCACCAGCAATCTTGATGAACGTTTGCAGGCACATCGCGACAAGAATGTGCAGACAACTAAAAAATTTGATACTGTTCATCTTGTATATTATGAAGTATGTTTGAATAAGACTGATGCGCGGAAGCGTGAACTCCAGTTGAAAACTGGTTTTGGTCGAGGATATATTTCGCGAAGGCTGGAGGGCTATTTGAAAAAATTTTATCCGCGGGCGTAGTACAGTGGTAGTACGATAGCTTCCCAAGCTATATACGGGAGTTCGATTCTCCTCGCCCGCTCACTTCTTCGCTCCTATCGGAGCTACGAAGTGCAAGCACATTAAAAAATAGTGTTCGCATTTCAAATAATTTAATATGCAAACGAAGAAGTGCCCTGCGTAGCTTGCTTGTCCTTCGAAGCTTTAGCGAAGAAGGAAGCGAAGCACGGGCTATCTCTCGTTTTTTGTTATGCTAACGTTAGGCTTCAAATGGCAAGCATTGGTCTCAAGATGAAATCTACAGCGTCGCGAGAGAAAGTTAGGGCTCGGCCGGCACCAAAATAATCATTTTTTCATCTGGCTTACGATAATTTGCTTTTGACTGTAATTCCTTTGTCGCATTTTCCGAATTTTGATAAAACTGAATATCCTGATTCAGCTTCGCATTTTCGGATGCAAGCCCGCTCTGCTCTTGTTCAAGAGTAGCGGCTCGCTCCGCAAACTCTTTTTGCTGCTTGAAAAGCCGGTATCCCTGGATACCCAGGAAAACAACAATCACTGTTAGGAAGAGTGCGAGGAAAAAACGCATAGAGCTACGAATAACGAATTTTTACGAAAGTACGAATAATACGGGGATAACAAAAAAGCCCTAGAGCTACGAATAACGAATTTTTACGAAAGCACGAATCGAATTCATAGATTCAAAATACGCTTACATTGTACACCATTAGTACCAAAGTTAACTAAGAGAGCTAATGTAAGATTACTCGCTTTCAAATATCTCGTAACCTGCGCAATATGGTCGCGTGAGAAGGAAGAATTCCTTTTTAGCTCAACGATAATTTTCCCATCTACAAGAATATCGAAAAAATTCTTGCCAACTACCTCGCCCTGAAAATGAATAGAGCTATATGCTTGAGTAACCGCACCGACTCCATCATTTTTGAGCGCGATCATCAGCGCTTTATGATACACATTCTCTAGCTGTCCTGGACCAATCTCATTGAAAACAGCAAAGGCACAACCAAGAATCTGATAACTTAGTTCTGGGTATATCAAATCCTTTCGTTTCACCTTCGCCAGTTCCATTTCTTTATTCGTACTTTCGTTCCGCCAGCCGGCGGATTGATTCGTTATCCGTAGCTCTACCGGATTTCGTAAGTCACACTGACACTGACCCGCACCTCTTCTGTCCCCGGCTCAATCGTCGGCATCGGAGCAACCTCGCCTGCTTTACCGGCGACCATAGCGCGATCGTAATAGATTGGCCCGCCGTAGCTATTCGACTCCGAGAAGGTAATCACTCGGGCAATACGAACTCCGTTTTGTTTGGCCATCTCTCTGGCTTTCATCGCCGCGTTATCAAAGGCCTGCGCCCGGGCTGCTGCGCGTTGTACCTCCGGATTCTCAATCATATACTGAACGCCGGAAACTTGATTCGCTCCGGCAGGCACTATACCGCCGGCAATTGCATTAACTTTATCTGTACTCTTATCGATGCCGCGCACTTTAATCGTTATACTTTGACTTGCCTCATAGCCGGTCAGAATCTGTTCGCCGCTTTTTGGATCCCAACGATTCGTCGGATAAACATTGTAACTGGTTGTCTGAATATCTTGCTCCTTAACACCCTGGGCTTTCACAAAAGCAATCACAGAATTCATCTTAGTTGTACCGTCCTGCTGTACCTTGGCCGCATCCGCACCACGAGTTATTACTGAAGCCGTAATCGTCGCAATATCCGGACGCGTATCCAGCTTACCCTCACCGGAGACCTGGATTGTCCGGGTCGGAGCGATTGCATTACTGTACCGTACCATCGTGCCGATACCGATCAAACCAAAAACAGTTGTAACAACTAAAACACCGTTAACTAAATACCAGAATACCCCCTTAACCGAATAATCTTGTGTTGCCATAAAATTTAGTTAGTAATTATTTAATAATCCAGAGAATACCCTAAGTATATATTAAGACGATAAATCTTGCGGAGCGTTACATCAAAATATGCTCGGCAATTTTAATCATCTTCTTAAACTCTGGGACGCGTAAACTGGCACCACCCACCAGTACACCGGAAAACTCCGGGCAAATCAGGAACGCAGCCAGATTTTCTTGATTCACCGACCCGCCATAGATAAAACGCGAAGTTACAGGCATGCCGCGCACAATCCCCTCCAGATAACGAGCTACGGTTTGGGCTTGTTCCGGCGTATCTGCAGTTTCCATGCCCGGAACTTGATTTGTGCTGATCGCCCAAACCGGTTCATAACAAATAATTGCTTCGCGGCTTGTGGCCACGCTCCCGGCGGGCAAAAGAGAAAATGCGCTGCGAACCTGTCGATCGACAACCTCCTTTACCTTGCCCTGCTTATGCTCCTCGGCTGTCTCTCCTATGCAAACTATCGGCGTGAGTCCGGCTTCAAAAGCGGCAGCTATCTTCCGGGCAATCACAGTTTCCTCCTCACCGAGAGCCCGCCTTTCCGAGTGACCAATAATAACATGTTTTACCCCGACAGCGGCGAGCTGTGCCATCGAAACATATCCGGTAAACGGCCCATGCGGTTCATAAAATCCATCTTGAGCCCCTGTGGACGCTTTTTTTAGAACCTTGCTGATTGCCGCGGTAAAAATATGCGGCGGGCAAATAACAACCTCCTGATGGTCAACTTGTTTTGCTAGCGTTAAAGCATCTTCTAACATAATCGGATTCTCCTTCCAGTTTGCAACTAATAGTTTCATATCGATTAAAAAAGTTTTATTAACCCAAAAGTCAAAGCCAGTACGGCTAACCCGGCCAGAAGCACTCCTCCTAGTATAGCAAAAAATGCTTTTTTTATCGGCATGTCAATCAAATACGCGATTACAACCCCGGTCCAGCCGCCGGTTAGAGGCAAAGGGATTGCCACAAAGACCAGGAGCGCCCAAAAACCAATCTGTTCGAACTTTTGCCCATGCTTGGCCCGCGTCCGAGCGAAAACCCAATTCAAAATCCTTTTTATGATCGGCAGATGTGCCATCGCCCACCTAGAACCGTACTTCAAAAACAAAAGTAGCGGCAGAATCGGCAGCATATTACCGAGCACAGCCCAAAAATAAACCGCGGCCGGTGTTAACCCCAAACTCATCCCTAGCGGAATTGCTCCGCGCAGCTCCGAAATTGGTGCGGCGGCGGTTAGTAGCGTCAAAATTTCCGGATCAACCATAATATTGATTTTACCTGAAAATAATCATTCCGTATCCTGCTTGCCCAGCCGATTTTCGTAATACCAATTCAGAACATCTTTGGCAATAGGAATTGCATTCAAACTCCCCTCTTTTGCGTTCTCAATCAGTACTAAAATAACAATGCGTGGATCCTCATATGGCGCATAACCAACAAAAAGTGCGTTGGTTTTTGTATTATTTTGGATCTGCGCACTACCGGTTTTTGCGGCTGCGCTAAAAGGCAAATCGGCTAATGCGTGAGAGCGGCCGTAATCTTTAACTACGCCGTCGCGCATACCGGCTTGCACCTCGCCCAGCTCCATTTGCCAACTACTATAATTTTCCAGTATCTCCGGCGGCGAAGCGGCAGCACCACCAACCGAACGAACCAGGCGCGGTTTCAAAAGTAGGCCGTCGTTAGCAATCGAAGCAATTTGATTTATCAGTTGTATCGGCGTTACCAATAAATCACCCTGCCCGATAGATACATTGAAAGTATCACCAAGCCGCCAGGGCTGCCTGGTTCTCGTTTCTTTTTCTTCGATCGTCGGCAGAAAACCCGGCTGTTCCGGCTCTAAACCGATGCCGGTCTTTTTTCCAAAACCAAATTGCTGCCAATACTGATAAAGCCGTTCAATTCCCAGTCCTTTAATATCGCCAAACCCACCACCGGCGCTGTAAAAAAATACATTGCTTGACCGCGCCAGCGCAGAGCGAACTGTGAGCAACCCTAACTCCTGCTGATTAAACTCAACAAACCGAGTCGGCTTATCTGGCACATATGGATTAGGGACCTCGATATATCCTTTTGAATAGACCAGCGTTGTTGGCGTAATTACTCCCTCGTGGAGCGCGGCTAAAGCGACCAGCGGTTTGATAGTCGAGCCGGGATTATATGCGCCAGAGACAACTCGGTTAAAAAGCGGTTTGCGCACAGAATCATTGACTAAAGCCGCTCGCTCTTTACTTTTCCCAGGTGTCACAAAAAGATTGTTGTCATAGCTTGGAATACTCACAAGTGAAAGCACCTCGCCAGTTTTAGGATCCATCGCAACACCAACGCCAACGGTTACGCCGAGCGAGCGAAGCCCGCTGCGCAATCTTGAATCAAAATATCTTTGCAGCCCGGCGTCTAGCGTCGTGACCAGCTTTTTTCCGGAAATTGGCTGGGCGGCAATGTGTTCATCCAGCACATTGGCCCGAGCATCGCGGCTTGTAACAAAGGATCCGTCGCTTCCGCGCAGCACCTCGTCATAAGAGCGCTCAAGTCCGGCTCTACCGACAATCGCTCCGCGCCGATCATCAACGCCAGTATAACCGAGCGCCTGCGCAAAAATCTCGCCATCAATATATTCACGCCGAAGATCATTAGCTACTGTAATCGTCCCTAAATTCAATCCTCGCACTGCAATCGCCTGCTCCGGACTAATATTGCGGACAATCGGCACCTCGGCCGCCTGCTCGTAATCACCGGCGGCTAAAGTCTGCTCGAGCTCTTCAACCGGAACTCCCAGCGCATCAGAAAGCTGGCTAAATGTCTCGCTCAAAAGTTGGCGATCTTTTAAAAGTGCGGCCGCATCCGCGAAAACGCTGAATGTGTCGGTATTTTTTGCCAAAACCTCTCCGTATCGGTCGGTAATTATTCCGCGTTGTGCAGGTAACGGCCGCTCCAAATTCACATTGCGCTGCGCCCGCGCTGAATAAAACTGCTTCTGACCGATATTCAGATAGGACATCCGCAAAAACAGACTGATTAAAATAACCAAAACCGCAATGCCCGCTATTGCAAACATTGAAGAAGCTACCGGAACCTCCAAATAATCCATCTCGCTAGTTCCGCGGGCGTCAGTGGCAAATTCTTCAAAAAGTAATTCTGGTTTTTTTCTCATTGATTCTTAATTCGTACTTTCGTAATTAGTTCGTTATTCGTAGCTCTCGGGCTTTTTTGTCATTCCCGTATTATTCGTACTTTCGTAAAAATTCGTTATTCGTAGCTCTCGGGCTTTTTTGTCATTCCCGTATTATTCGTACTTTCGTAATAATTCGTTATTCGTAGCTCTCGGGCTTTTTTGTCATTCCCGTATTATTCGTACTTTCGTAATAATTCGTTATTCGTAGCTCTACTACTCATGACGCCGACCCACAACTAACGAGAACAATTCGAACAAAATTAAACCGATTACAATACTCAAAACAACCTCAAGAGCAAACATGCCAAAATGAGCCAAAATAAAACCCGGCGCAACGATCAGGTGTAAAAAAAATGTTGCGCAGATTATGAGCAACACAACGCCCAAGCGATCCGGCCAAACAACATGTTGCTTAATGAAAAAAGCGGCAAACGCAGAAACCGCCGTCCCGACTGAAAAAACATCAAAAAGGACGGGTGTCTGACGAACTAACATTGCGGCAAGCGCCACGAGTAATCCGAAAAAAAATGCGTTACCGGTAAAAAATCCCGTAACTAAAAGTACAATGAGCACCAGATTTGGCTGAACCGGCCCAATAGTCAGTATGGGCATTCGGCTAAGCGCGGATGCAAGCACGATGGCCATGAAAGCGGTTACGGTCAATCTGGAAGAGCTCGTCATAACAGAATTTATAATGGCTTTTTTGGTAGAATCACAAAAAGCTCGTCTAAATCGGCGATTGAATAGGGAACAGCCAGAGTCGCCTCCAAAAAAATATTCCCTGGATCGTCAATGACCGCGCCCACTGTGCCAATCGAGAGCCCATATGGATACTGTTTTCCGGCCAGCCGAACCTCATCACCAACAGTCACACCTTTTTTCCTGGAAATAATAGTCAGTCGCGGCTCAAGACCGGCAATGAGCAGCGCATCTGTATTATTTTTGCCGACCTTAACAGAAAGTTGCCAAACAGTGCTGGTGGCAGACTCCGCACTGTCAAAAACGGTATGCACGCTACTCTGCTGTCCAAAAACACGCCACACCTCACCGATAAAAAGTCCCGGCTTAACCACCACGGGCATTCCTAAGCCAACACCCTGCGCTGCACCAGCTCCGATCGTCAGAGTTTTAGCACTGGTTAAAGGATAAGAAGAATAGACAATCGCCCGCAGATACTCTTGTTTGCTCTCTTCAATAATTCTTGGCAGGGAAAGAGCGCCAGCCAGCTCCCCGCGCAAGGCCTGATTTTCTATGGCCAGATCACTAAGTTGAGTTACAAGCTTATGTTTATTACGCAATGCGCTAAAAAAAACGCGCGGAGCAGAAAGCGCAGTCAGCACGACTGAATTCAATGCAGTTTTCGGCACGAAAAAAAATTGCCCGACAACAAAAAGAAAGCTGAAAGTTGCAAGGGCAATAATTAATGGAGACCGTGGCATGGGGTACAATAATTTTCAATTTACAATTTACAATTTCTAAACAATTTTAAAATTTTCCAATTAAGACATTGCATCATTGTTTGAAAATTAGAAATTAGAAATTTAAAATTACAATTTGATGTCTCTCGGCCGCATCGGACTATTTAAAATATAATCGTATTTTTCTAAATTTTCTACGGCGATACCGGCTCCGCGCGCCGCACAAGTTAAAGGATCGTCAACCACCGTGACCGTTGTCGCCAGCTCCTTGCTCATCAGCTGATCGATTCCACGCAATAAACTGCCGCCGCCGCACATCGAAACTCCGCGCCGGAGCAGATCGCCGGCTAACTCCGGCGGCGCCTTTTCAATCACCTCTTTCGCAGCGTCCACAATCTGCCGCAGCGATTTATTAATTGCGGCACGAACATGCATATCTTTTAGAATGACCTCTTTGGGCAAACCAGTCAGCAGATCGCGGCCGGATATAGCCAGCTCCAGCTTATCATTTATCGGAATAGCGCTGCCCAGCTCGATTTTAATCTGCTCGGCAGTCGGCTCACCGATAATCAACTGGAACTCGTCCCGCACAAACTTAATGATATCCTCATTAAATTTATCGCCACCAATTTTTAAACTCTTGATGGTTACCGCGCCGCCCATGGAAATAATCGCGATCTCTGTTGTGCCGCCGCCAATATCAATAATCATGTTGGCAACCGGGTCGCCAACCGGTAGTCTTGCACCCAGTGCCGAGGCCAGCGCCGACTCAATCACATAGGCCTGACTCACGCCGGCACCGATAACCGCGTCCTCAACCGACTTGCGTTCAACTTCCGTTAAATCAGCCGGCACGCCAACCACCGCATTTTGGTAATAAGCAAAAGTATTATCTTTAGCCAACTTTTTTAAAAACTGCCGCAAAATCTCCTGCGCCATTTCAAAGTCACTGATCACGCCACCGCTAAGCGGCTTGACCACATTCATATGTTGCGGCGTTCGCCCGAGCATTTGCTTGGCCTCATGTCCGATAGCAACAACTTTATTGGTTTTTGTATTAACAGCCACAGCAGTCGGCTCGTTGATGACAATTCCCCGGCCGCTTAAATAAATAAGCGTGTTGGCTGTACCAAGATCAATACCAATATTGTGCCGAAAAAACCTGAAAGGATTCCTCATAAAGTGCTGCTATCCTAGCAAGAATCGAATTTTTTGTAAAAAAGAACGCGGGTTCAAAGCGGTGGATCATCCACCTGCTACGAACCCGTAGTTGTGCGTGTAGCCCAGAGCGCTACGAGATCAGCTCGCGAGCAGCTCGAGATACTCGCGGTTGATGATCCGGAAGCTCTTGCCGTAAATCCCCGAGCGAGTGATCACCCCTTTATCCACGAGACTGCGCATGGCCCTCCCAAAGCACTCGCGAACGGTCCCGAGCTGTGCAGCCAGGCGCGCCTGTGTATCTGGCAGCACGGCAGAGTCACTCTCGCCTACCAGTCCAATCAGGAACGCGGCGACCCTCTGCTCTGGGGTCTGAAGTGCGAATGCCGCGCACATCGCCTCGGCGTCGAGCGCCTCCCGTGCAACCGCAAGGAGAAGCGCCTCTACCAATTCACGATCCTCGTGAATCAGCGTCATGAAGACATCGCGAGGAATCTCCACCACCGAGGCCGCGGTGAGCGCGATGGCACCCGCCGGCCAATTCCCTCCGACCAGGCATCCAGCGAGAGACACGACTCCACCAACCTCCGTGATGGTGCTGACCCATGGTCGCCCGCGGTTCTCGCGGCCGCACTGGATGCGACCATCCAGAACGATGGCCAGCTTCTCCACCGGATCGCCGATCCGGAAGACCCTCTCTCCTCGGTTCAGCCGCCGAACACAGCCGCATTCGGCAAGACGAGCTCTTCCGGCAGCGCTCGTCTGCCGGAATACTGGGACATTCAGGAAGACTTCCGGCCCCACTACCTGAACATCCTGCACCGGGACACCGATATTGCTCCAGCTAAGCATCAAATCCTCCATCTCCTGAAATGTAGCCCCACCTCCCTCTGTCACCAGACAGAACTTGATGGTAGCCAACAGTTTCTTTATATACCAAACAAAATAAGCGCGCAAGCAGATTTTAGAATTCCGCAGTTTGTGTTTTTCGGCCATTCCGAAGGATGAGCCCGGCCGCAAAAACACAAACTGCGGAATTCTAAACCAAAGGTAGCGGTTGGCCATATATTTTTACAGCCATTCGCTTGCGATGAGCCCGGCTGTAAAAATATATGGCCAACCGCTAAGCAAAATGATCTATCGCAACTGAAAGCGCCACCATCTTCGTCTCTCCGCTCGCCCGCTCTTTAACCTCTACAGAATCTTTTTCTAGGGTCTTTTCAGAAATAACAATGCGCGTCGGAATACCAATCAGATCAGCATCCGCTAATTTTCCGCCGGCCGAAACATCGCGATCATCATACAAAACCTCAACGCCGGCTTTCTCTAAATCAGCGTACAAATTATCGGCGGCAGCACTGACCTTCTCTCCGCTTTTCCCCGCGATTGCGATAAGGTGCACCGCAAATGGCGCCACCTCTTTGGGCCAAACTAATCCTTTGTCATCAGCCAGCACCTCAACGATAGTGCCAACAACACGACTCACGCCAATCCCATACCCGCCCATATATAAAGACTGCCGCTCACCTTTTTCGTCAGCGTAATACACGCCAAGCGCATCGGTAAAACGAGTTCCCTGCCGAAAAATATTGCCAACTTCAATTGCCTTTTTTTCAACCAGGTTAGATCGTGTAAGCCCCAAACCTTTAAGCACCTCGTCATTCAGTACATCTTTATTCACAGCAATCTTTTTTGCCTGATCAACATAAATAACATCCTCGCCTGCATCAGAAATAGTTTGGAACTCATGCGAAAACTGGCTGAATGTTCCTCCGCTTGAGAATGTAAGATAGGTGGAGTCGCCGATACCGCAACGGCGAAACACATTGTGATACGCCCGCTGGACCTTTTCATAAAATGCATCAAGCTCCTGCTGTGTGCGAGTAAAAGAATACAGATCTTTCATCAAAAACTCGCGTCCGCGCATAATGCCGCTTTTGGAACGCAGTTCATTGCGAAATTTTGTCTGGATCTGATAAATATACCGGGGCAGGTCTTTGTACGAGGCAATATAATTTTTCAAAATATCAATCAGCGCTTCGTCGTGCGTGAAACCAAGACCAAGTTGAGCATCATTTTTGAGCGCAGTCTTAAACCATACATCAACCACGGCGTCATCCCACCGATTACTCTTGACCCACTTCTCTTTGTCCTGCAGCGCGGTCATCTGAATCTCAATGCCGCCGATGGCATTCATCTCTTCGCGAATAATTCTGGAAACATTATTCAGAACGCGCAAACCCAAAGGAAGGTACGCGTACACTCCCGCCATCTCTTTGTGAATATATCCGGCACGAATCAAAAGCTGCGCGTTTTTTGCGACCTCATCGCTTGGTGGCTCTCTGCGAGTTTTTGTAAATAGCTGGCTTTGTTTCATATTTTCAGTCTGTCATTGCGCCGCCCCTTTGGGGCGAGCCTCGCCCATAGTAATGGGCGGGAGTCTATCCCACCGTGGCAATCCATCCCCTGTCCGTCATTCTGATCAAAGCGAAGAATCTCACCCTGAATCCAGAATCTTATTGTATAAGACTTCCGAAATAAATACGAATATTGACTTTTCAAAATTTCAGTATAAAGTTTAAAAACTGGGCAAACCCGCCCAGCGGCAATATGGAGGCGTCGAGAAATCGGCGTATACGAAAATGGACCCGGTCCAAATCGAAGACCATGAACCGGAGTCTGGAGACTGGGTTCAGGGAGTGGTCGTGATCGTTCTACTCGCGATCGTGATCTGGGTAAGCGTTGCGGCGCGCCCCAAGACACCCCACGCCGGTATCGCGACCCCAGCCGGCACGGAGGTGAAGTGATTCGCGGCGTCCGCCGAAGTGCGGCCCCAGGAGCTTCTGGCGTGCCATCGCCCGACCCGTCAAGCCGTGACGAACCAACGGGCGCAACCGCCGAGCCGTCCCGATGAACTTGGGACGGCTCGCACTATTTTTATGAAACAAAATTATTCTTTTCCACGCCTCTCTACTCTCTCATCATTTCGGTCTTTGATTTCTGACTATGTTACAGTGTACTAGTACACTGTAACATAGTCAGAAATAATTAAATGAATCGTATTTTAGAACAGTCGCACTATATCTCGTCCGGTAATAAAAATCATCAGAATAATTAAAAGGCCGAAGCTGATAATGTTTGCGAAAAACTCACGCTTGGGCGCAATCGGTGAGCCCTTTATTTTTTCTATAATTAGAAAAAGAATACGACCGCCATCAAGCGCAGGAATCGGTAAGGCGTTAAGAGCGGCAAGGTTGAGCGAGATCATGGCAAGCACCTGAATCACATACACAAAACCAAGTTTGCCAAACTCCCCCGCCATGCTGAAGATACCAACCGGCCCAACAACATCGCCCGGCAATGTTCCATGACTAAAAATCTGACCAACCAGATTGCCAAGCGCACGAAAAATATCAGCCAGCATACCGACTGAATCAGAAAATCCTTTTACGAGCGCCCGGCCAAATCCCAGCCGCGGAAAACCAAAGTCAGAAACCGCAGCACCGAGCGCGCCCTCGCCCTCTTTTGGTTGCGCCCGAAGCGTCACTTGCTTCTGTAGAGAAATCCCGTCGCGCAAAATTTCAACTTTCACCGTCTCGCCCTTATGCGCTTTTGTGAAAGCGACAAACTCATCAGCCACCGTAAACTGCGTGAGTGCATCCCCCTCGCGCAGGTCAATCAAAGCCGCCGGACTTCCCGGTTGCACCTCGGTTATCTCAACTCGCACCCAGTCTCCGATCATATAAACCGCGGAAAGCAGCAGCCAGCCGGCAATAAAATTAATCGCAATGCCGGCGGCAATAACCACGAAACGCCGCCACACTGATTGCGCAAAAAAAGTTCGTTTTATTTCTATAACTTCCCCCGTCTCCTGCGCGATCAATTCTTGCTTATGTTTACTCTCGCCATAAATCCGCACAAACCCGCCAAATGGCAACCAATTCAAACTATAGAGCGTCTCACCGCGTCGCCATCCTTTTATCCGCGGCGGAAAACCAAACCCAAACTCTTCAACTTTAATCCCCGCTTGCTTCGCACTCAAAAAATGCCCGAGCTCGTGAACGAGGATAAGTAATGAGATGCCAATAAATAAAATGATGCCGGTGATCATAAGTAAAATGTCTAACCCTGCAACTTACCAAGAACTTCGTCAATCAAGCCGCGGACAGTCTCAACCACCTCGTCTTTTATGGGCTCGGCTGCGCGCTGCCTGGAATCATTCATACTCACAATAGTATCAATGCGTGCGCGTAAATCAGCATCATCAGTCGGGATCATATCGCGTGCAAGCTGCAGAGCAGCAAGAGCCGTGCCAACAACATTCCCCCGTTCTACCTCAATCTGCCCAAGGCCGGTCTTTGCATCAGTCAAACCTCTCTTGATAACCTCTGCTGGCCCTGACAGTGTCTCCTCTGGCGTCTTGCTCATATTATTCAGCAATCTCCCTAACTTTTTTCTCAACTGCTGCTTCAATATCCTTGTTTGCCTTCTCGGTAACCTCCTGAACTTTTTTCTTGCCACGCGTCTCCATGTCTTCAGTCAAAGTCTTTGCCTGCTTGCCCACTTGTAGTTGCTTGTTCGCCGATTCCCGAGCACCGCGGATTTTAATCCGATATATCTCGGCTATACTTTTTGCCAGTTTGCTCATCTCATCGCGCCGTTCCTGGGAAAGTGGCGGCAAAGCAATATAGATTGCTCCGCCCCGCACCGAAACTGTAAATCCCCGCTTTGCATCCTCCAGCGCCTTGGCAACTATTGTTACGCCGCTGGCATCCCACAAACTAATCGCCATCTCCCGCGGCGGGATGATGCTGATTGAACCAAGCTGCTTCACGGCCATCAAAGTCCCCATGTAATCAATTTTCAAATCCTCAATCAGCTGCGGGCTCGGCCGGCTTGTGCGCACCGAACCAAGCTCGCCGGAAAGAGCCGAAAGTATTGCCGCGACTGACTTTTCAAAATCCTTGAGGATGGAATCCATAATGAGTGCGCGATGCAAATATACAAATTCGTACAAATTATACTAATAATACGAATATACAGGGAACGGAAACATTTGTATACATTCGTATCATTTGTACATTAGTATATTCGCATCGTTGCTTATTTCAAATACTGAAGCGCGGCCTCCAGCTGCAACTTCCGGCTCGTCGTGTAATCCCCCATGGCCGTCTGGCGCTTTAATAACTCCTTGAGCGCCTGCCAATTCTGCTCCGGCTTTTTGGCAAGTTCGACAATCAGCGCACGCACGAAGTGATCTGCAATTTGCTCGCTTTTTATTTCTTTTTCTTTCAGTTCTTTATCCTCGTCAATCAGTGCTTTCACTAATTTACTTCGCTCGCCAGGCGCAGAGAGAAAAAACTGCTCAACTAATTCATTGGCTCGCCTCTCCTCGCTTGATTCTTGCAGCGTGCCGCTTGCAGCCACCCACACCTTCTGCAACCGCGACCGCAGCGCCGGCAGCAGCGAATTCACATCGCGAACTGTCAGAATAATCAGCGCATGACTTGGCGGCTCCTCAACAATCTTTAAAATTGCATTCTGCGCCCGGTCGGTAAATTCAGCCGCGCTGTTAATCACCAGTGTCCTGCGTGGACTTGCCACCGGCTGGCGATATAAAAATTCACTAAACTCACGAGTCACATCAACTCCCAAATCCTGCGCGGTGCCGTCAACAAATTTTGCATCCAACAAAATTTGGTTAGTTGGTTGCTTAGTTAGTTGGTTAGTTGGACCAGCCCAGTCTCCGGTTTCTAAAAAATATGCCAGCCCCTTTGCAAACTCAAACTGCACCGCCCCGCCCGGCCCATGCAAAACATACGCCTGCGCAAGCGCCTCATGTTTAACGAGATTTTTAAAATCTCTTTCTAGTGAAGCAATGGTCGCCATGTTTGAATAATACAGGATTTATGGGCTGAATGGATATTGACAATTATATATTTTAATGCTATAATATAAATATTCCGAGCAACTCACTCGGAAATGGAGGAGCCCATGGAGAAGTGCGATTTCTGCGGTCACGACATCCCTCCTGGCGAGGGAGGATACCGAATCCCCTCGTCGGTACGAGGGGAAGAGCCCGGCCAGGCATGCAAACCGTGCTACGACGAGTTCCGCGCGGAACTCGCGGCAGAGCCCGAGTACTAGCCCGGAGCGAATATATCTGAAGGGAGCCACCGAGCCCTGCGGCTAGAGCCGTAAAAGTGGTGGGTGCGCAGAAGCGCTTCTGCAGCGGACGAACCCCGCGCGACATCGTCGCGCGGGGCCGTTCTTTTTTCCCCTCCCCTCACCTCCTCCCCAAAAACTTATTTTTAACAACAAAATTGCAGAACTGCCCGTGCGCGATTATGTGATAGCGGCAATTCTCGCAGCGCGACGGCGCGAGAGTATAGACCGATTTTTCACCAGAAAAATATGCCCGGTGCCGTCTTCACATAATCGCGCACGGGCACACAAACGCTATCTCTTGTTCAGCAAAGTCCTCTTATACACCTCCAAATGCTCCAAAATTAATCCCGTTCCCTTTGCCACACAAAACAGCGGCTCCTCGGAGATATAGCAGCTGACACCGGTCATGCGTTTAAAAAACTCATCAATGTTTCGCAGATGCGCTCCGCCACCAGAAATCATAATTCCTTTTTCCATAATATCAGCAACCAACTCCGGCGGAGTTGCGTTAAAAACCGTCTGCACATTCTGCGCAACATCAATAAGAAGCGGATTGAGTGCCTCTGCAATTTCGTTGCTATTAACCGTAATATCTTTTGGCAACCCCGACGAGGCATCGCGACC
Source organism: Candidatus Harrisonbacteria bacterium (assembly GCA_023255625.1). Classification (GTDB taxonomy): domain Bacteria; phylum Patescibacteriota; class Minisyncoccia; order UBA6257; family 1-14-0-10-44-23; genus JAHFLF01. The sequence goes on along the minus strand of JAHFLF010000001.1, from coordinate 444,882 downwards.
ACGCACCTTCATTGAGAGCTTCTCCTTCATAGGGAGCGCCGAACCAATCTCAATCTTTACCTGTTCAGCCGTCTGCTCGCCAATATAGACTGAAAACTTTTTCTTAATAAACTCCATGATGGCCGCATCAAACTTGTTGCCGGCGATGCGCGCGCTCGCCCAACTGACAATAGAGCCGAGCGAGACAACCGCCACCTCGCTTGTGCCGCCGCCAATGTTGATGATCATGTTGCCTGAGTGCGAATTTATCGGAATATCCGCACCAAGCGCCGCCAAAATCGGCTCGCGCACAATATATACATTTTTTGCGCCGGCCTCGCGTGTTGCATTATTCACTGCGCGCCGTTCGTTTTGCGTAATACCGGCCGGCACAGAGATAACCACATCGGGTTTGATAATGTTCCACGGCCCAATCGCTTTGCTGATAAAATACCGAAGCATCGCCTTGGTTATATAGTAGTCGGCAATGACGCCATCTTTAAGCGGCTTATACGCAATAATGTCCGCTGGTGTCCGTCCAATCATATTTTTGGCCTCGGCTCCAACCGCCAAAACTTTATTATCCGGTTGCCCGAGCGCGACAATAGTGGGCTCGTTAACCACAAACCCCTTGCCCGGCACAAACACGATTGTGTTGGCGGTGCCTAAATCAATTCCAATACGGCGGATGAACATGATAGTCGTGTAGCGTGTAGCGTGTAGCGTGTAGCGCTAGGAACAGAATCCTGATTCGCGTTACACGATATACGATACACGATTAAGTGCTGGTATCCTAGCAAAACCAGCCACAAAATACAAAATCAACCCGCATCAGTCCGCGCCTCACAGGCTGCCACAGTATACTAAACCGACGGCCGTCGGTTTAGTATACTGGGAAGATTGCAACATCACACGCGCTCAATCTCACGGGCCAATTTCTCAACCTCCTTTTTGACTTGGTCACGCACCTTCCGATGAAAAGCTGCGTCAGTTCCTTTTGGATCAGGTATATCCCAGTGCCTAAATTTTGGCGACTTCAAAATGTAATCAGGCAAAAACTGTGTATCAATAATTCCAATAATAATATCCGCCTCATCCGCCATCTCTTTTGTCAGCTGCTTGCGGCGCTTCGCACTCATGTCAACGCCGACCTCGTTCATAACATCAGCAACAATGTCCGGCACATGATCAGTTCCGAAATGCTTGGTGCGCTCATCAGCATTTGTGCCGGCACTTTTCACCTGATGGCGAGAAGATAATTTTTCAAAAAACGCTTCCGCGAACTGGCTGCGCCCAGAATTTCCCCAACAGACAAATAAGACTTTCATAAAAACCTACTTCTTAACCTCTATGCCTAAATTTCTTAGCGCCTGTACTCCGTATGGCTGCAATCCACCTCTGGTACCATTGCTCCAAACGATAACTCTTCGCAGAGTCCTGCCGTTATCATCCGTCGTTCTTACTGTATCAGTCCTACAACCTACGGTTATTTCCCTGAGCGGAAGAAACATCCCACTGTTTAAATAAGTTGTCACATGCATCTGTGAACCCGGCGGCGCAGCTCTAATACTATCAACTTGTGCCCAAAATGCCCGGACGAATTCTGCTGCGGCCTCGTCAGAGGCAAAATCCAAACTATAGTCGCCACCACCCTCTATCGTTCTAAGTGGCATTTCAAGGGATGCCCTTTCCGCTGGACCCGCCTCTTTCGCCGGCGTAGGTTGCGGCGCAGAATTTCCCAAATTTTTATCTAATGAATCTCCACTCATATAGCAACTATATCAAATTACGCCTCCCGCAACACCTTTATCTTCGCGCCCAGCTCATTGAGCCGATTCGCCAAATCCTCATACCCGCGGTTTATAGAATACACATTGCGCAGAATTGAAGTCCCCCTTGCTGCAAGCATGCCGATCAAAATAATCGTTGCGGGGCGGAGCGCCGGCGGGCAGACGACTTGAGCGGCTTTTAAATCAGTCTTGCCCTGAATAAACACGCGGTGGCTGTCTGCTAAAACAGTATTCGCACCCAACTTATCTAACTCCGTATAATAGATAGCGCGTTTTTCGTAGACCCAGTCGTGAATGAGCGTGCGGCCCTCGGCCTGCGTGGCAATCACGGCAAAAAATGGCAGGTTATCAATGTTCATGCCAGGAAACGGCCGCGAATCAATTTTTTCTTCCAGCGCCACAAGTTTACTCGGCAGTGTCGTGATATCTACAAGCTCGGCGTGGTCATTGCGCGCCTTGTACCGCGGCGAGAGCTTGAACTTCCAACCCATTTTTTCTAGCTTCAGTAACTCCAACTCCAAAAAATCAATGGGGCAACGCTTGATAACAATAGACGAGTTGGTTACGGCCGCGGCGGCAATGAAAAACATGGACTCAATCGGATCCTCGCTCGGGTGATAGGTAATCGCCTTATCAATAGAAGCAACACCGTGAATCACAAGTGTTGTTGTGCCAATCCCCTCTATGCGCACCCCGAGTAACTGCAAAAAATGACACATGTCCTGCACCTGATAATTTGCCGAAGCAAATTTGATTGTGGTTGTTCCCGGAATCAGTGCGGCTGCCATCAGCACATTTTCTGTAACGGTGTCGCCGGATTCGTACAGCACAATGTAATTCGGCTTAAGCTTTGTATGACTCACCGTAAAACTGTCGCTGTGCGCCTCAATCTGCACGCCGAGTTTTTCCAGTGCGAAAAAGTGCGGGCGGACTGTGCGACTGCCGAGCTTGCATCCCCCAACCTGCGGCAGAGAAAAAGATTTTAATTGGTGAATCAGCGGGCCGATAAACATAATAATGCTACGCGTCTTAATCGCAGATACGACATTCAATTTCTCAAGCGCCAGCTTTTTCGGCGGGCGAATTTCTAAATCATCGCCAGCCCATCTTATTTCCACGCCGATACTCGTCAGCACCTCAATCAACCGTTTGACCTCCTCAATCTTCGGCATGCTCTTAAGCGTCGTTGTACCTTTATTAAGAAGCGAGGCGCAGAGCAGTCCAACCGCAGCGTTCTTGCTTGTTTTGGTAACAACCGTTCCGTGCAACTTCCTGCCGCCCTCAATTTCAAAATCAACCGTCCCTTTAGAAAGCGTCATGATATCGCGCTTGAGCGCCCCGGAAATTTTCCCAAGCATTTCCACCGTAAAATTTTGCTCGCCATCCTCCATACGTGCAATAGCGCTTTGACTCGTACCAACAATTTTTGCAAGCTGCGCCTGCGTCATACCAGAACGCTCCCGAAATGCCCCGATCAGTTTCCCGATCCGATTTTGCAGATGATTTATCATTCTTAAAGTATATCATATATGAGATATTTAAGTAAATGCTAATCGCCGGCTAACTAATGACTCAATGTAAAACTTGCGACAATTCGGATTTTTGGCCATCCCGCAGGGTGAGCCCGGCCAAAAATCCGAATTGTCGCAAGTTTTACTGTTTCCTGCTTTTCGTTTATCATTAAAAGATGCTCGCAAATATCATCTGGTCGCTTATCGGCAATGCGCTCGCCCTGGTCGCTTCCGGCTATCTAGTCGCCGGTTTCAATTTAGATTTAAGTAATCTACAGGCCGCCGCGGCTCTGGTCGCCGTTTTCACCGGGCTGAATGTTATCATCAAGCCCGTCCTGCGTTTTTTCCTGGGCCCGCTCATCATCCTGACCCTGGGACTCTTTAATATCATAATTACCGGCGGCTTCCTCTATGTCGTTGACATTTACTCACAAAACCTTAATATAAGCGGATTGCCGGCCCTAATCTACGGAACCCTGATCATTACTGCCGTAAACATCATTATCCACCTGATTCACCGCAAAAAATCTTAAATTGTAAATCGGCAAACCGAAAATATGCAACAAACAATTATTATCATCCAAATTATAGTCTCCGTAGCTTTAATTACTCTAATCCTACTCCAACAGCGCGACAGCGATTTATCCGGATTTATGGGCGGTGGTTCCGGCGGTGGCGGCGGATTTTATCAGCAACGGCGAGGTATGGAAAGTTTTTTCTTCGGTGCGACAGTCGTGCTTGTAATTATCTTTGCCTCCCTGGCGCTGGTTTCCCTCTTTTATCATGAGACGCCCATTTCAACTATCCCCGCGGCAGCATCCTCGACCTCTCCGTTCCTCTCTCTAGACGCATCAAGCAGTGCGCCAATCACCATCACGCCAACAAGATAGCCAACGGGCTATAGCAAATGGTAGAATCAATTTGGCTATTTGCTCTCTGCCATTTTGTAATTTGCTATGATTAATTACCTTATCCGGCTTTTCAAAAATCTTACAACCGTAGAAAGAAACATCCTCTATGGTTGTACCTTCATAGCAATCTTCTCCGGTGCACTGACCGGCTGGAATTTATTCATCAAAAATACAACAATCGCCCCTGCGCCCGGCGGAGAATACACCGAGGGAATCATCGGCCAGCCAACAGCGATTAATCCGATGCTGATCGGCAGCTCTTCAACTGATCGGGACCTGGTTACCGCCGTCTTCGCAGATCTGCTCACACTTACCGCACGCTACGAGACAAATTCCACCGGAAAAGTTTGGTTGCTAACGCTCAAAGAGGATATGGTTTGGTCGGACGAAAAACCGATTACCAGCGATGATGTCGTCTTTACCGTACAAACAATCCAGCACCCCGACGCCGGCAGTCCGCTCTTTAGTAACTGGCAGGGCGTAACTGTTGAACGAGTCAGCCAACTGCAAGTTCGCTTTACGCTCAAGGCCCCGTACAGTTATTTCCTGGACGCGCTGCGCGATTTGCGCATCGCACCGGCGCATATATTTGAAAATCTACCTATCTCGAATATCCGTCTTTCAAATTACAACCTGGAGCCCGTAACAAGCGGCCCTTATGAATTTGACCGATACGAAAAACGCAAAGACGGCTTTATCACGAGCTACAATCTAAAAGCAAATAATAACTATCCTGGTTCGCGCACGCTCATTGAGAAATTTAACTTTGCTTTTTTCCCGACTTATCAGGATGCGGTTATCGCCTTCAATCATAAACAAATTGATGGCCTGGGCGGCATCAGCCAGGAGCAACTCCCGGAGATAAAAATAAATTATGCTTTGCGCGAGCTAGCTTTGCCTCAATATTATGCTTTATTCTTTAACCCATCGGTTAATATTGCCCTCAAAGACCGCTCTGTTCGCGAGGCGCTGACCTTGGCAATCGATAAAGATAAAATGATTGAAGAAATTTTTGAAAATCATGCCACGATAGCTCGCGGCCCAATCTCTCCGAACCTTCCTCAATACAGCAGTTCAACTTATGCAACCGAACACATATCAGTCGAGGAGTCGCGAGCACTACTTGTAAAACAGGGATGGAAAATCGGCCCGGACGGCGTGCAAACGCGCACGGTTGGTAAAACGGCACAGCGGTTAGACTTCGAACTGACAACTCCGGATCTCCCCTTCCTAACCAAAACTGCAGATCTGATTAAAAACCAGTTGCAACAAATCGGAGTAAAAATCACCATAAAAACTGTTCCGGTAGAAAATATAGAGACCGAGGCGATCAAGCCGCGCACCTACCAGATGCTGCTCTTCGGCAACATTTTGCGGGCAGACAGCGACCTATTTTCTTTCTGGCACTCCAGCCAGCGCTTTCAGCCGGGACTGAATTTAGCGCTCTACGAAAATAAATCTGTAGATAAACTGATTGAAACTGCGCGCACCACCTTCGACAATGCTACGCGCACCGAGGCGCTGGCAAAAATTCAAACCCAGATTTACACCGATAAACCCGCTGTCTTCCTTTATTCGCCTCTCTATTTATATGCCGCGCCGACCGGTCTGGGTGGCTTCGACCAGCCGCTCATCAGCTCGCCCGCCGATCGGCTTTCGAATATCTATGAATGGTATCTGGAAACCGCCCGGGTGTTCAAAAATGAAACCAGCACAGAGCCATAATCCTCTATGAGGGATAGTGAAATATTTCGAAAGCATATTTTGGAATTTCCAAAACAACTTAAGCCCGACAACATCCGAACGGCTAATTTGGATAAACTCCAAAAGCAAATACATGCCAAAAAGCCAGATTCTATCGTGTTTATTGGCATGGGCGGCTCTGGCACACCGGGGGCCATCTTGCAAAATATCCTGTCATGTGCTATAGTAAACATACCGATTTTTTCCTGGCACGATAGCGTGCTTCCCGTAGTCCCGGGCAAAAATCCCCTATACATATTTATTTCTTTCTCCGGCAACACTCGCGAACCGCTTGCTGCTTTTCAAAAAGCAGTCAAATCGGGAAAAATGATCGCGGTTGTTGCTGGTGGCGGAACACTCTTAGAAGAAGCCAAAGCGAAACAGCTGCCGCACGCAACCTTTAGTGCAGACAGTGGATCCTATGTTGATATTTCTCCCACCCCGCGACAGCAACCAGTTTCGCCGAGTACGCGAAGCGACGACACGATAGTGCCCGCTGCGGCACAGCGTGACGGAAGCGACAAAGTAATCGGCGAAACTAGACCTGTCCCTTCGGGTTCTGCCTCATCTGCCCATCTGCGTCGTTACGCCTCGGAAATGAAGAGCGAGTCTTCAATTTCCTCGGCAGGCCTAGCATCTGGGACAGATGAGGCGAGAACGCGGGATGTGGAAAATATCAACATAGGATCTCTTCAGCCCAGACAAGCATATGGGCTTACGCTCTACGCAACACTGCAGATTCTCCAATCCGTTTTCCCCCGCCTACATATACCGGACTTATCCGCGCAGATTAACTCACGAAGGTTTGCGACAAGCGCCAAAAAGACAGCCGCGCGGATATTCGGACTTCGCCAGAGCTCTGCCCGACAAGCTGGAAAAATTGCTTTAATATATACAACTCATAATTTCAGCCACCTCGGCCAGATTTTTAAAATCAGCATTACCGAAAGCGGCAAATCGTTGGCCTTTGCCAATACGATCCCGGAGGTAAATCACAACGAACTAAATCTGCTAGAAGCCCGGCCGAAAAATCTATATGCAATTTTTATTACCAGCGAACAAGAATATAAAAATCGAAAAAAAGAATTTGATCTGACGGCACAGACACTTGACGAGTACGGCATCCCATCGGAAACTATACGGGTACCCGGGCGGACACCGCTCGAGGTAACCGCAAATGGAATTGTGATAGCACAGTGGATCGGGTACTATGTTGCCGTCAACCGAAAGATGAATCCGCTCGGACTGGAAGTTGTGAATAAAATCAAAAAATTAGCGGGAAAAAAGAAATTGTAATCAATACCATCTTGTCTGTCATCCCGAAGCCGAGGGATCTGAGTCCAAGCCGAAGCATCTCATCTTCCCCTCTGTCATTCCGGCGGCAAATCCGGAATCCAGGATGAGACCCCTCGGCTTCGGGATGACAAAAAACGCTAGTCTAATAAATCAATGGGGATGTGGCGGAATGGCAGACGCATACGCTTCAGGTGCGTACGAGGCAACTCATAAGGGTTCGACTCCCTTCATCCCCACCAGATAATTTATTAACATAATCGGAAAACAGAATACATTTGCAAAAGGGCAGATTCACTTGTAAAACACGCGGAAAAAATTATGAGAAAAATACAAAATAGTAAACAAATTATTGCATCTATCGTCGTTGTTGTGATTTTGGTCGCTGGCACCGCTCTCTATCGGCAAAATAGACCAACCATTGCCTTAGAGCAAAAAGCTACCGCCCCTAGCAATCAAGTTCTTAAGCCCGAAGCCCCTGCTGCACCCGCCGAAACAGTAACTGCCCCTACTTTTGATAAAACTAACTGGAAACTATATCAAGACCAGAGTCTTGGAGTTCAATTTCAAATTCCAAATAATTTTACGGAAGAGTCTCCTGGCCGGTTTCGCGCGCCGAGTGATAAAAATATATCAATAGACTTTTATGCTGGTTCTAGTTTCAGCGACAGAGATGATCGTGTAATAATTAACGGAATTACCTGGTCGGTCTACAGAAGCGGATCCGCACCGATTTGGATAAACTATCAGCTAGTCGTTCGTGATCATGAATATCCGAGCATTAATTTTTCTTCTTCTGACGAGCAGTTACTTCAACAAGTGCTTTCAACTTTCAAAATAACTGCTAAACCTCCGATAACTGTCCCTGATTTTGATAAGACTGACTGGAAGCTGTACCAGGACAAAGACCTTGGTGTTGAGTTCCAAATACCAAACAACCTTACTAATTACAGTCATGGTGGCTTCCGAACTCCTGAACACGAGACGGAGTACGAACAGATTGTAAAAAATTGCGCGAATGGTAAAGATCCTAACGGAAATCCTAGTCCATCATATTGTATTCAAGAGACTCCTCATCTTAATTTCGACCTGACGTTTGGCACCTTCTCTATCTATAGTGGTCGCGGCGATTATAGCAGAACGCGTGTAATGATTAATGGAGTCGCTTGGCTGAAAGCAGATTTTCTAAGCAATCAAGGCAAAATTAAACCCCAATTTAACTATCAGCTAGAACAACGTATTGATGAAACCCAGGTATTCGAGTTTAGTGCGATGGACGAACAAATGCTCTTAAAAGTCCTTTCGACTTTCAAGATTACTTCTAAACCTCTCATAGTTGACGATGGAAATTGGAGTTGGAAGGGTTGCGCCAGTGAAAAGTATCATTTCAGTTTTGCGTGTCCGCGCTGGGATGGGACTTGGACGCTACTCAATGAAGTTACTAATGTTCGCGACAACGCCACTGACTACCCAAGTACCAATGGCCGATTTCAGTTTGTGCCGACGGCATATGTAGAATACGGGAATGCAGTCGATAAAAGATTGACGCTTAAAATAAGCATCTATCCCGAAAAAGATGCCTGGTCTGGCTATTCAACATCTGCGCTCATTTCTGGTCACTCAGAAATTTCTAAGATCAACGGTTACAATGCTTTAAGGATAACGTCTGCAGCGTATGACCTGTTGGGCGTAAGAGCCGCTCTTGAAAATCCTAAAGGGGGAGTTGTAGATTTCTACATAAAAGCCAATCCTGCTAATGAGTCGTTAGAGAATGCAATTCTTTATCGGATCCTGAACTCTTTCACGTTTGACTAGGATTTAAAAAATGATTCAGCCCCCTCCCTGGGCACAAAGTTAATAAATGTAAATAATTATTCCTAACAATCTTTTATTTTTTAAAAAATAAATTGTAATTAAAAATTAACAAATTAATGACTCCTATCAACAACAAACCAGCCGGGCGTAGCAGCTCCTCCGGCGGCAACCGCGGATCCCGTCCGCGACGCGGCTATTATCAATCTCGCCCAAGTTTGCCGCCACGCAGCCCAGAGAAACATGCTACGCCGCTTCCCCACTCTATAACTAATCGCGGCGGCCTTCTGCCGAATTCAATCGAGTCGGGGCTAAAACAAGAAAATGGCCAACCGCCAAAATCAGCTACAAATTCCGGTGAAATTAAAACTGGTGTCTTTAAAATTGCACCAACCCGCACTGTACATATTGATGGTGGACGAGTTCTAGCGGGACGAGAAATTGCGCGACATGACACATCCAGAGCACATGACAGAGAGCAGCGTCCGATGATTGACCAGGGCGGTGCTACTCCGCACGAACTTTCTAACCGGCCGATCAGGCAACGAGGCGGACGAATGCCCCGCCAGCAAATGATCTCTATGTTTTCGGAACGAAAATTCATCAAAAAAGAAGGAGTGCTTACCGGCGACACCGGTGCCATTTCGCTCAAACGCGACACTCTCTACTGGATCCCACTCGGTGGGCTGGAGGAGGTCGGCCGCAACTGCTCGTTCTTTGAGTACAACGACGAGATTGTCATTATTGACATGGGCATCCAGTTCCCAGAAGAAGACACCCCGGGCGTTGACTGGATCATCCCCAACATCAGCTATCTGGAAAAAAAGAGAAAAAACATCAAGGGCATCATCATTACCCACGCCCACTACGACCACTTCGGCGCAATCCCCTATGTTTTGGAAAAACTGGGTAATCCGGTTATTTACGGCACGGCCTTAATCCGCGAATTAGTAAAAAAACGGCTCGATGAAATGCCGAACGCCCCAAAGCTGCGCTTTGAACTAATCAAAAATCACGCCCGCGTGAAAATCAGCGAACACTTTACAGCAGAATTTTTCGGTGTCGCCCATACTGTTCCGGATACCACCGGAGTAATGCTGGAAACTCCGGCCGGTAAAATGGTGCACTTTGCCGACTTCCGCTTGGAGTACGATAAACACGATAATCTATTTAACACCAAAGAATTTGAGTGGCTTGGCGGTCTTGGTGTGCACTCCTTACTCATTGACTCAACCAACGCACACGAGGATGGCCACACAGTCAGCGAAGAAATTGTTATTGAACACCTTGAGCAATTATTTGTTGAGGCCGAAGGCCGCATAATTCTGTCGACTTTTGCCTCAATGATCGAACGGCTCGCCGAAGTCATCAAGATTGCCGAAAAGCTCGGCCGCTATGTTGCTATTAACGGCCGCTCAATGAAAGACAACCTGGAAATCGCGCGTCAGCTTGGCTATCTCTCTTACAAAAATGGCTCGCTAGTCGCCGTTGAAGAGGTACACAAATATGCCGACAACAAGCTGCTGATTATCACTACCGGCGCGCAAGGACAGGAGAATGCCGGGCTGATGAGGATAATTAACGGCGAACATAAGCATGTCAAGATTAAACCCGGCGACACGGCTATTTTTAGTTCATCAGTAATTCCAGGCAACGAGCGATCGGTGCAGGCGGTCAAAGACAACCTGGCCCGCCAGGGCGCGATCGTGATTACCAACGATGACCTAGACATTCACTCCTCCGGTCATGCGCCCGGCCCAGACCTCGCCCTGGTTGCCAAGATGTGCAAGCCAAAGTTTATTGTGCCAATTCACGGCTACATCTTCCAGCGCGCCTACAATATTCGCAACATGAAAACAGTTGGCATCCCGCAGGAAAAAATTATTCTGCCGGACAACGGCCAGGTGCTTGAGCTCACTGAACATACCGCTGTAGTCACCGACCAGCATGTTGACGCCACCTATGTTATGGTTGACGGTCTTGGCGTTGGTGATGTCGAGGCGGTGGTACTGCGTGATCGAAAATTATTGGCGCAGGAGGGCATGATTGTCGTGATCGCCACGATAGTCCGCCAGACCGGCAAACTGGCTAAAAATCCGGACATAATTAGCCGTGGATTTATTTATTTGAAAGACCAGGGCGCGCTCATGAGCGAGTTGCGCATGAAGGTTAAAAATCTGGTGAATCAGGTCAATCAAAGCAAAGTTCGCCAAGAAGCCGAGAGTGATTACATCAAAGGCATCATCCGCGACCAGCTCGGGTTATTCTTATATAATAAAACCTTGAGAAGGCCAATGATACTTCCGGTAATTATAGAGGTGTAGGCCGACCTGCCCCGTAGTGAACCAGCAGGTTCTACTACTGGGGTGATACTTCCGGTGATAATTGAAGTATAGCTCCGAGCAACAAAAAACCCGCAGTTTACGCCTGAAGATTTACGGCGTAAACTGCGGGTTTTTTGTTGTTATCATGAAACTAGCGACGACGCTTCTTGGCGGCCTTTTTCGTAGTCTTCCGCTTTGCCGGATGGCGAACTACGCGGCGCTTCGCTGTCTTTTTTGCCTTTTTCTTTTTCATAAAATCCTTTTGAAAAAATCCCTAAATAATTCGACCTTTAAAAACAATAAGAAAAAATAAAAATCCCCAGGTACTTTATATAGAATGAAGTAAAACCACTTCAAATACAATGGTGGATAACTTTTTTATTTAATAATTTTGCAAAAAAGCTCCTCCCCCGCTACAATACATACATGATTATTCTCCGGCAAACATACCACTCTGCATACAAATTCTGGCGAAACGCTTAGAGCATTTTCATTTTGCTTTTACTGACTAACCAATTAACTATTATGAAACCTATTGTTCTCTCCGGCATCACGCCTTCTGGAAAATTGCATGTCGGCAATTATCTTGGTGCGCTCCACAACTTTGTGCAGCTACAAAATTCAGGAAAGTACAATTGCTATTTTTTCCTTTCAGATCTCCACTCACTTACAGAGTCAGCATCTCCTATCGAACGCGCTGATCACATCATTGATATAGCAACGAACTATCTTGCAGCCGGATTGGATCCTAAAAAATCAACGTTATTTATTCAATCTCATGTACCTGCGCACGCAGAGCTTGCATGGGTCTTAAACAGCATCTGCCCGATGGGAGAACTTGAACGAATGACGCAGTATAAAGATAAATCTGCGCGCATGGAAACCAATGCGGGACTCTTCACATATCCGGCGCTCATGACGGCAGACATCATTCTCTATGACGCTGAATTCGTGCCAGTTGGCGATGACCAAGACCAGCACTTAGAACTCGCCCGCACGCTTGCCCGTAAATTCAACTCCCGATTTGGCGAAACATTCATTGAGCCAAAAGCGCTCCATACCGCTACGCCGCGCGTCATGTCGCTGGCCGACCCACTCAAAAAAATGAGCAAATCTGTGCCGAATGGCTGCTTGTTCCTAGACGACGAACCGGAGGTCATCAAGAAAAAAATCATGTCGGCCGTAACCGACTCCGGCAGCGAGGTTAAGTTTGATGAGGCAAGCAAACCTGGCGTTAGCAACTTGCTCATGATTTTGAGCGCAGCGACCCGCCACGGCGGGCAAGCCGGCAAGACAATCCCGGAACTAGAAAAAGAATTTGCCGGCAAAAACTACGGTCAGTTCAAAGCCGCGGTCGCCGAGTCCCTCATTCCCTATCTCGCCCCAATCCGCGAGAAAAAAGCTAAATTGATGGAAGACCCGAAAAAAATCCTCAAGGCCTTCGCGACTGGCGACAAAAAAGCCAACAAAGTAGCCGGAGCCAAACTCAAAGAGGTCTACGAAAAAGTAGGGCTCATCTAATAACTAAAAACCCGGTGAGAGCCTGGTTTTTAGTTATTAGACATGCAAAGATTTTTTCCTTAGTAAGCTGATTAGAACAGAAACAAGGATGATGGACTCTGCGAGCACGCCACCGTAAGACCCGGCAAAACCGTCGTACAAAATCCAGAAAATTCCCGCAAAAACTGCTATGGAACGAATCATCCGGGGATTGTCCTGCCATTTTGCCAGTGTCATCAGGGAAACACCGAGCAGAGCGAAAAGACTAAATAGCCCTTGCCATGCTGCGGCCGTTGCGGCAGCAAGCACGGCAACGCTCAAGACGAAGAAATATCGATTCTTAATCCATGCTTGCTCATTCTTAAACAAAAAAGCCGTCGTGACGAGAACATTCACAATATTGATAGCGGCGCCCGTCCACGCAGAAAGTAACAAATAATGAATAACCCAAATACTGATTCCAAGAACTTGGAGAATCAAAATATCGCGTCGCGTCTTCGCGTGAAATGATAACGCTTGTCCCGCTACGGCGACGAGAGCAATCGACTGTATCAAGATATCTTGCAAAGGCATAAGCTCATCATATCACTCCATAGAAAGGAAGATAAGCAATCTAAAAAGCTTGATTAAGCCGAACTCGTTAGGCTCTTTATAGTCGAAAAAGCTTTTTCAAGATATCGATCTTCGAAAAATAAGGACAGCTCGGCGTGAGAAGAAGCAATTTCAGTAAAACTGACCTTCTCCCAAGCAAGAGCACGCAAAATAGGATAGAAGATTCCTGGTTGCCGCGGAGTTTCCTTATCAAAGAGGAGCGTGATAGCCGATAATTTTTCTAGCCTTGCTATCTGTCGCTCGCCTGCAAAATATCTCGCCACATCTCGGGCGAGAATGGAAGAAACGATAAGCGCGGATTTCATCGGCCCGTTCACCAATGAAATATACTCTTGCCGCTCATGCTCAGAAACTGCCTTTGCAAAACGAGCATATTTCTTCAAAAAATCTTCAGAGTGGGAAAATACAAATTCAATGAGATCACTATTCACTACCAAAGAATCGACGATGATCTCACCGTCAAATTTTGTCTTAGGCACTTTGAGGCGCCGTAGTGCCATTACAATGGCGCCCAGCCCAACCTTCTCCATGCGTTTCTTTTGCACAAGCGGTTGTATGGCACGGGCCAATCGAGAAAAATTCGCAACGCGCAGCTCAAGTGCCGCCTCGAGCATTGGGCTGTTTTTAATAATGTCTGCTACGTGTTGCTGTATTTTTATCATACTTTGTTATAAATATAACATTTTTACCATAAAAATAACAAATTCATCAAAAATTAGACCGCCGATATCACGGAGCGCAGACTGGGGAGGCGCAGAATTGGCTGCGCAACAAGGAGGTGCCGCATGTGCGGTAGGTACCCATTCATGTGGGTGAATGAGAAGGAGGGCGTCGAGATGCCGGGAACCGACAAGGGCCCGATGCGGGCCCAGAATGGTCCCCCGCCCGATGCGCCTGTCATCTGGTTCGAGCTCCACTGCGTGCCCGCGGTGGCCGTTGCCAAGCCGGTTCGCTGGTGGAAGCCGGACAGGGAGCGGGCCTGCTGCCCGCTCGGCGCCGACTACCTCGAGATGATCTGGTACACCGCCACGCCGCTCCCCCTCAACCAGAGCTCGGTTGTGACGGCCCAAGACGTGCCCGGCAACTCAGGCTGGGGCTAGCCGAAAGCGCAGAGGGTGCCACGCATTCGCGTGGCACCCTCTCACAACTTCTATACTTTCCGCACCCCAACCCAAAGATCCGCATTCTCAAATTTAGCCTGGAGCTGCACATCAACCTTGTCAGTTTTCGTAAGCTCAATTGATTTTGCATTCACTGCCTTTTTAAGTGTTACGGAATTACGTTGCACCATGTCGCTAAAATCTTGCGTGCCAGCAAAAATCAGTACTATCGAGTCACCCATTTGATAGCCAGCGTCGGCGCGCAGTCCCTGGACCATTCTCACTAATTCACGAACAATGCCCTCTTCTTTGAGCGCAGGAGTGAGAGTTGTATCTAGCTCGACTTCTTTACTGGTGTCGATGACGACTTCTTTCACATTAACCTCGGATTTTAAGATTGCCATCAGATTGTCATCTGCGAGCAATTTTTTATCATTGATATACATAGCACTAAGCGGCTGACGGACTTTGATGCCTGCCTCGGCGCGCAGCGCAAGCGCTTTTGCGGCAAGGTCGCGCACCTTCGCCATATCCTCAATCAAATCTCTGTTTGCAACCGTCGCATCTCCAATCGGCCATTCGTCCAAATGAACGGACTGTTCTTTGCCGCCAAGACTGCGATACAGTGCATCCGCAAAAAATGGCGCAAACGGTGCAAGCAGTTTAGAGAGTTGCAGCAACACCTCGTGCAATGTCGCGCTAGCTGCACGAAAATCCTGCTCGTCTCCTCCACCCCGCGCATTACTTTGAAACCGGTCGCGACTGCGGCGGATATACCAACGACTCATGTCATCGGCAAAGGATTCAATCAGGCCGGCTGCCTTTCCGACATTGTAATCGTTCAGCGATCCCGTTACCTCGTGAATGAGCGCATGCAGCCGGGCCAGCACCCATTTGTCTAAAACATTTTCAGATTTATATCCGTCGCGTGGCTGACCCTCCTTTGCATACGAATTCCAAAAGACAAAGGAGTTATAGACGATCATAAAGAACCGCCGCATGACCTTGACCAAATCCTGCTCGTCAAAATTCTTGGAATCGCCCGGATCATTAGCTGTGTAGAAATACCACCGCAACACATCAGCTCCATGTTTTTGCATCAGTGCGAGCGGGTCAACGATATTCCCCTTTGACTTACTCATCTTGAGCCCATTCTTGTCGTGAATGAGTCCAAGGCAGATAACATTTTTATATGGCGCAGGCAACCCAAGCGCCGTTGCAACCGCAAGCAGCGTGTAAAACCAGCCGCGCGTCTGGTCAATCCCCTCGGCAATGTAGTCAGCTGGGTAGTCTAACTTTCGGAACGCCTCCGAAAGTTGTTGATTGGTTAGTTGGTTAGTTGGTTGCTTGGTAAACTCCGAAAATGGAAAGTGATGTGATGCATACGGCATTGACCCCGAATCAAACCATCCGTCCACCACCTCGGGTACACGATACAGCAAGGTTCCCTTCTCCGACGCTCGCGATGCGAGGTCGGAGCCCCGACCCTGCGGGCGTCGGGGTTTCGTTTTCGGATCGCGCAGCACAACATTATCAACATACGGCCTGTGCATATCAAGCCGGCCGCTATCATCAAACGGCAAAACCGGCGGATCAATCTCAAACGGCTCTGCGTACCCCGGGTAGAAGGTGCGGTCAAAAAACTCCTTATCACTCTGCCCGCGCATTGCCCCCTCAAGAAGCCAGAGTGGGTCGCCGTGGCTCACGATGAGAATATTTTTATTCTTATATTTTTTGTTGATATCACGAATGGCCTCAACTACACGAGCACGCGCGTCAGAAAGCGTCTCGGCTTTTTCGGGCGCACGAGTCCACCGCTCTATCTTACCCCCCGTAAACCAGGCATGATACGCACTCATAGACTGCCAGTTAAAAATGCCACAGTTGAGCTCACCAAGCCGCTTGTCAGTAACAATTTTTAACTTAAGTTCATCGGCAATGATCTTCGCCGTCTGCTGGATACGGTAATACGGCGACGCAACAATCAGATCAATTTTGGGTTTCTGCATTTTCATAAGCTTTGCCGCTCCATGCACACGCGTCGCCCCAATCGTAGTCAGCTCTGACCGCAAGGTTGCTGATTCTGCCCCACCACCATTTTTCTGCTCCATGTTATGCGTCGCCTCGCCATGACGCATGCCAAAGAAACGATTACCCTGAAGGTTCCCGTACTTTTTAAAATCCGCCAGACTACTCACAACTATCTGCTGCTTACCATCCTTACTGCGCCACACCGGTAACGGCGTACCCCAATACCGCTCTCGGGAAAAATTCCAGTCCTTTACCTCACGCAACCATTCGCCGAATCTGCCATCTTTAATATGCTCGGGTATCCAATTAATTTTTTTATTATTTGCGATTAGCTCTTTGCGCAACTTGGACATCGCTACAAACCACGACGTCCGCGCGTAGTACAGCAGCGCCGTGCCGCACCGCCAACAGTGCGGATATTCGTGTTTGTATTTCTCGGTCTTCAGAAGCGTGCCTGTATTTTTCAGATGGTCAATAATTAATGCCTCTGCCTTTCCGCTTCTCGCATATAATCCGGCCAATTCTTTAACTTCTTTAATGAAATGGCCTTGTTCATTGACCGTATGATGCTGTGGCAGGCCGATTTTAACGCCAAGCGCATAGTCATCCTCACCGTACATCACGGCAGTATGCACAACCCCTGTACCGTCAGTCGTAGTGACAAAGTTCGCCGCATATATTTTGTAAGCAGTCTTTGTTTTAAGCGGGCGAACCTTAAAAAGCGGTTCATACTCCAAGCCGACTAAGTCCTTCCCTTTAAATGAACGCAGCTCAACGTACGGAGTATCCAACAATACTGCAGAAATTCGATCGCGCGCAATAAGATAACTCTCATTTCCAACTTGCATCTCTACGTATTCAATTCTTTCTCCTACGGCTAACGCAACGTCTCCCGGCAATGACCAAGGTGTAGTCGTCCAAGACAAAATAAAACGATTTTTTGATCCTATTAAGCGAAACTTCAC
Organism: Candidatus Harrisonbacteria bacterium; assembly: GCA_023255625.1. Taxonomy (GTDB): domain Bacteria; phylum Patescibacteriota; class Minisyncoccia; order UBA6257; family 1-14-0-10-44-23; genus JAHFLF01. Next base: position 427,311 of record JAHFLF010000001.1, on the reverse strand, counting down.
ATATACCGAAGTATCTTCAACCTCTTTGTATCCCTGCGCCAGCTCGTGCGACGACAGAGCCGTCCCACATCGCGTGCACCACGGCACAATCTTGTGACCCTGGTAAAGCAGCTTCTTTTTATCCATCTGCGCGATTATCCACCAGAGCGACTCAATGTACTTGTTGTCATAGGTTACATACGGATTTTTTATATCCAGCCAAAAACCAAGCCGGTCCGTAGTCGTACTCTCAAACTCCTTTCGGTAGCGCCAGACAAGCTCGCGACACTTTTCGTTAAACTTCGCTATGCCGTATTTTTCAATGTCCTGCTTCCCTGTGAAACCAAGCTCCTTCTCGGCCTGAAGCTCCACCGGTAACCCATGCGTGTCCCAGCCGCCCTTGCGCGGCACATCATACCCCTGCATAGACTTAAACCGCGGAATGATATCTTTAAACGAACGCGCCAAAAGATGGTGGAGCCCCGGCATGCCGTTTGCAGTTGGCGGACCCTCAAAAAACACGAACTTATTTTTACCTTTGTTCTTTGCCAAGGACTGCTCAAAAATAGAGTGCTCCTTCCAAAACTTCAGCACCTGCTCCTCTATCTCTGGTAGTTTGAATTCTTTTAAATTTTTAAGCATATTTTTGTATTATTCTCCCTTTCCTAAAGGGAGGGGACCGCTTGCGGTGAGGGATTTGGTTTCTAGAAATCCCTCCCCGCCCGCTGGCGGTACTCCCTTTAGGAAAGGGAGAATGAAAACGCCGCGCAACTAGCGCGGCTGAAAAGATTTCGCCGCAGCTAGTTATATATCAGATAACCTTGCTGCTATGTTTGGCTTGTCATTCCGGGGTACTCACCCGGAATCCATTCCATTTGATATTTGAAGTATAAATAATAATGATGATTTGGGCAAATTTCTCCTCGGGGCGGCGTGCGTGCACGCCGCCCCGAAAACGCTAGTACCCAAGCCATCCCTCTTCGCGAATGATCTTCACAGCGCACTCGACGAGAAGACCTCTCTCGCCCCAAAACTCCCGATAGGCGGTCATAGAATACTCTGTCTGGCAAAGTCGCGCTGCGAGCCGAATGTGCAATGCGGCTGGAATGGCAGACTCCTCAAGAGCCCGCATCACTGTCTCAAAGTCACGGCACTTGATTGCCGCCTGCAACTCTTTGTCATCAGCAAATGTGGCGATGGAGCACCTCCCAAAAGTGGTTTTGGATACATTTTCTTGATTTTTGTCTCCCGACTACCGGGAAACAGAAAACCCCGCGAGAGCGGGGTTTTCGTTACATTCTTTAGAAAAGAATCTAGCGCAAAGCTCGCCCTCCCAGGTCAGGAGTAATAATAAGGGCGACGACAATGTTGCGGCTAAATTGCATACTTGAATAAGTTACTACCCTGCCTGATAACTGTCAAGATTACTAAATCCTTTCTGGCACCTTAATCCCCAAAAGCCCCAATCCCTTTTCAATCGTTTGCGCCACGCGCGCGATAAGCATGAGTCTCGCGGTTTTGCGTTCCATATTTTCATCATCAAGAATTCTCACAGTCTCGTAATAGCCATTAGCCAGTTTCGCGAGCTCAAACAAATATTTTGCCAGATGGCTCGTGTAGTATGTCTCGGCGCAAAGTTTTACGACATCGCTAAAGTCTAAAACTTTTTTCATCAAAGACTTTTCAAGATCAAGCGGCAACACGGGGCGAGATTCTTCGCTTTGCTCAGAATGACGGCCAGGTGTCATCCTGATGTACTCGGAAGGATCTCGCCCTGCCTTCCGTATGATATTAAGCAACCGCACGCCTGTGTACTGCAGATACGGCGCACTGTCCCCATGCAAATCCAGCATCCGATCCCAGTCAAAAGTAATGTCAGAGTTACGATTTTCTTTTAAGTCAGCGTATTTAAGTGCACCGATACCAACAATCTCCGCAATTTGCTTTACCTCCGCCTCCGGCATCTCTGGATTGTTTTTGCGGACTACCACAAACGCTTTGCCAACAATCTCATCCATTAAATCCTCAAGCTTAATTAGCTTGCCTTCTCGTGTAGCAAACTTCTTGCCATCCGGCCCAAGCACCATACCGAATTTAATATGCTGTGTCTCGGCGCCCGCGAGCCCCATTAGCTGACACACTGCGAACAACTGCTCAAAATGCAGTGCCTGCTGATTAGCAACCACGAGCAAAATTTTCGCCGGGCTGTAGGTTTTCAGACGATACTCCATGTTCGCAATGTCACGGGTCAGATACAAACTCGCTCCATCCCCTTTTTGCACCAGCGCCGGTGGCAACTTGAACTTGTCTAGACTCACAATCACAGCGCCTTCGCTCGGCTGCGAAATCTTCTTATCAGCAAGCTCCTTCGCAACACCTGGCAATTCTTTTTCATAGAAAGACTCTCCAATCTCCAAATCAAATGTCACGCCTAAGCGCTTGAAATTTTTATTAAATTCAAGAAGCGACTCTATTTTGAACCACTCAAGCAGCTTTCTATTCTCTGCGTCCCCACTTTCTAATTTTTGAAACTCGGCTCGCGCCTGGTCATCCAGCTGAAGATTTGCTTTTGCCTCTGCACTAATACGCACATACAGCTGTAACATCTCTCCAATCGGATCTTTCTCAACCGCCTCTTTCTTACCCCACAGCTTGTAAGCAAGAATAAGCTTGCCAAACTGCGTACCCCAATCACCGATGTAGTTCCAGCGGATTACTTTATAGCCAAGATAGTCGTGAATATTTGCAAGCGCGTCACCAATAATTGTGCCGCGCAAATGGCCGACATGCATTGGCTTGGCAATGTTGCAGGAGGCGTATTCGCAGATGACGGTCTGGGGCGAGTTTGTAGTTTGTAGTTGGTAGTTGGTAGCGGGAAGCGCAAACTGCTCTTGCAAAAATTCATCTGACAACCACAAATTGATAAAGCCGGGCTTAACCGCCTCAACTTTTGCAAACATCTTCTCATTCGCATTATTCGCTATTAGCGTATTAGCGAAAACTCTGGCCAACTCCAAAGGCGCCATTTTTCTCTCTTTAGCCAGCCGCATCGCCACGTTCGTGGAGTAGTGCCCAAACTGGTCCACCTCCGGCACGGTAATAGAAATAACCTCGGGCGAAACTCCGAGCGCATCCGCAATTTTCTTTTGTAAAATTTCCTGCATTAAGTAACTTTAACTGAATATGCCCCAAAAAAGAAGAGAGCCCTGCCGAGGAGCGGCAGGGCTCTCTCGGGCAGGGCGTTGGGCTACTTCGCGGCCCAGGGGATTCTATGCGATACGACGGTCGGCGCCTGGAGCGCCAGTGAGGCGCGGCCGCGGCTAAGCCGCAATGTCGCCCCGGGAGGGATCTCGACCAGCCAGCGACCCCGTTGGTCTGCATACCCCTCATTGCTTAGGAGGTAGTGCTCCACCTCAACGGTACCGTCCGGAAAAACATCATGCAAGGAGAAGCCGCCGTGCTTCCTCCATTGCGATCCTTCGCCAAGACTGTGCGCTGCAGCGTATCCGCTATGGTTGATCGAGAGGTAGACACCTCCGTCGCTCTTCGCAAGAACCGTCATCTCCGGGCAGTCCCGAAGATCAAGCCAGGGAACCATTCGCAAATCGGGCAACATGAGCACTCCTTGGCAGGAGCCGTTGAAGCCGCTAACGCGAAGCGCGCCGCTAACTTCGGCAAGTATTCTATAATGAAAAATATCCTTGTCAATTTTGTAGTAATCGTTTAGTAGTTTAGAAAGATTGAATACTTCTTGTGGGCCACAATGTACAGTTCCCCGGGTGTTCGATTGTACCGGGCGCGTACTCGCGCCCGGCCCCCTCATCCCCAACCATCCATAAACCAACCAAAAATATCATAGATACTGCGATAGCAGTATCTATGATATAATTCTAAACACTATGCTTTATCACAACCGCAGCCCGAGGCACCAAAACCGTTACGAACTTCTAAGGCAGCTGGAAAGACAGGAAAAGTTTGTGCACGCCTTAGATGATTTTTTTATTAAAATTGCCGACACGATCGCGCCGAACCGAAAAAAGCCGCTGCCCTCTTCTGGATATAGTGAGAGTGTAGTCGAAATCCAAACTACCAAGCGCAGAAAATTAAGGTTTTACCAATTGATGTACGAATTAAAGCGCGACGGTCTGATTGAAGAAAAAAATACCGAAGGCGATCGAATTATCCGAATAACCGCGCGCGGTACAAACTGGCTTAAGAAAAAACGGGATCAATCTACTGTTTCTTTACCAAAATTTGCCGAAAGGGCTGAAAAAAGTGAACGCGTCATCATCGTCAGCTACGACATACCGGAAAAAGCAAAATATCTGCGCGAATGGTTGCGCTCTGCCTTAAAAAATCTTGGTCTGAAACCGCTGCAAAAATCGGTTTGGTTCGGTAAGGTAAAACTCCCGGATAATTTTTTGAAAGGCCTTATCAAGCTAGATATGGAAAAATATGTAGAAATTTTTGAAATCAGTAAAACTGGAACATTGAGACATTTAATCTGATAACACACACGAAAAAATAAAGACGGATAAAAAAGATATCATATATACTGCGATAGCAGTATATATGATATTCGTAAAAGAAACCACAAAGAGATATACTCATAATTATGAATATGGGTAAAAACAACAAAAACGAACTCAAAACCGGCGTGTTTGCGGAGAACCGGCGCGCGAACTATGACTACGAAATCCTCCAAACTTTTGAGGCCGGTTTAGCGCTACTTGGCCCGGAGGTTAAATCTATTCAAAACGGCAGAATTACTATCGCCGGCTCGCAAATTTTAGTTCGTGGCGGCTCGCCATACCTTGTTGGCGCCGACATCCCTCCCTATCAGCCCGCGAACCAGCTTGAGTACAACCAGGGGCGTCCGCGGCAACTCTTGCTGAACACAAAAGAAATTCAAGCAATTCTAGAAGCCGAACACCAGAAGTTGACAATAGTGCCATTAAGAGTATATAATAATGGCCGCCGGATTAAGTTAGCAATCGGCATAGCCCGCAAGCGCAAAAAGTCCGACAAACGCGAATTCTTAAAAAAGAAAGCGGATGCTCGGGAAACGCAGCGCGGCGAGTAACCGTTTTAGCTATCACGGGAGTGCCAGGCTTCGACATTAGTTCTTTGTAATAGCATGCAAGCCGAGCAGGATTAACTCGTAAATCTGATCCAAAAAACATAAACTGCCAAAACTGCCTTCAAAAGCAACTTTGCTTTCGCTTACGCCTAAGTGCGTTTGCCATCACACCGGCATAGCTTCCCGTAGCCGGCTCGTGGTGTTATATCCGGGGATAAGGATGTGCTGATTGAACTCTAAGCGCATCACCAAAATCTAAAGTTCACTTGTTCTAACTTGTTAGAAATAAGCTTGTAGACTGCTACTACGAAAACTTTTGGACGGGATTTCAATATCCCCACTTCCACCATTAAACTAAAAAATCCCCGCAGGGATTTTTTAGTTCTCTAAAATCGCGGACTATAACCGAATGAGAGCAGTAATCAGATAATAGCAAAGAATGATACCAGCAAGCCCCGCGAAAATAAATTGCTGTGTTCGCTTCGGATCTTTCGCAGCCATGTCGATGGAAACACTTTTGAGCTTTGTCATACCGTAGATAACATACCCTAAATAAAAAATGTGCAAAATAAGGTCGATGCTAATAAGGCGCATTCTTGTAGCGTCAATTCCTAGTATCAAAATACCAAATACTAACGCTATCCTAAAATAAAGCACCGTATCACTTGTAAACGGTTTTTTGTAGACATAGTTCCCAAGCATCCATAAAGACATACCAAGAATGAGGGAAAGAAGAACTGAAATGAGTAAGGATATAATAACCGAGCCAAAGGATGATGAAGCACCTGCGGCTGTCTGAATGGAATTCAGTGATAAAAACGCCATGATGCCGGAAATCACACTAAAAAGAACCATGATGCCACCTAAAGAACCGAATCCCCGCCCACTTTTTCTTACTGCTTTCTCTGCTTCTGATGTCGTTACAGCAGCTTGTTCCATATGTGTAAAGATTAATAATCTTTTAAGATTATCATTAAATTGATTTAAATTCAATTTCCTGTTAAACTCCTAGCTAAATGATCCCGACCCACAAAATCAACCACCAAATTACTGCGCCGGAACTGCGCGTGATTGATGACCAAGATGTTAATGTCGGCGTGCTTGCTCTACGCGACGCGCTCAAGCTGGCTCAGGAAAAAGGGTTGGACTTAGTTGAAATAAACGCAACAACAGTGCCCCCGATTGCCAAACTGATCGCCTACGACAAGTTCCGCTATCAGACCGAAAAACAGGAAAAGAAGCGCAGAGCGGCGCAACGCGCGATTGGCGGCAGCAAACAAATTCAAATCAGCGTGCGCGAGGCAAAAAATGATTTGGAAATGAAAGCCGCTAGAATCAATGGCTTTCTGATCGAGAATCATCCGGTTGAAATTCTGCTCCAAGTAAGAGGACGCGAAAAAGCCAATATGTCGTTTGCGCGCGGAAAATTGCAAGAATTTCTCAAATTAATTACAACACCGCACCGAGTAAATAGCCCAATTGGCCCCGGCGGCCGCGGCGGGCTAATGGTAGTCATTGCCAAAAAGTAGTAGAGCTACGAATTACGAATAGAATCGCGAAAGTACGAATAAGATACTGATCCTGCCGACCCTCAATTTGCATAAGTCGTATAGTTCTGCTACTATATTCCCCATTCGCTACACAGAGCAGTATATTCGTACTTTCGTACAAAATTCGTAATTCGTAGATCTATATGAAAAAATCCGTCACTAAACGCATTCGCATCACCAAAAATGGCAAAATTGTCCGCCGCTATATGGGTTCCGGTCACAATGGCACCCGGAAAGGCGCAAATCAAAAGCGCCGGATTGCGAATGGCGCAATGGTAAACGGCAGCGACTCGCGACTATTGATGCAGGAGATGAACCGCACTTTAAATCTAAACAAAGTCGCCCGCCCCAATAAGGCCAACTAGAGCTACGAATTACGAATTAAATCACTAAAGTACGAATAAGATATGAGCCGAGTTAAACGAGGAGTACAAGCAACTAAAAAGCGTAAGAAAATTCTTAAATACACTAAGGGTTTTAAATGGGGTCGCAAAAGCAAAGAGCGGGCCGCAAAAGAAGCGCTCCTACACGCCTGGACCAACGCCTACACCGGCCGTAAAGAAAAGAAGCGGGACTTCCGCGCTTTATACAACACCAAAATCGGTATCGCCTCGAAAGAACAGGGCATCAGCTACAGCCGTCTTATCAACGCCCTGAAAAAGGCAAATATCCAGCTTGACCGCAAAATTCTGGCTGACCTCGCCGAGCACCAGCCAGCGATCTTCAATCAAATTGTTGCAGCTGTTAAGCAGTAATCGCTAACATGCTAATGCAAACGAATACGCTAATGGGCTCTAGATCCTATTCGCATATTAGTTTTAATTAGCGTGTTAGCGAATACTGTTGTTATGAGAGGCGCCACCGACAAAGCATCAATCCTCGCCCACGCCAATGTGGTGAATATTTCTGCGGCTGCAGTAATTGTTCAGAATGATAAAGTACTCCTCATCAAGGAGCTGACCGACGGCAAACCCGGCTATAACTTCCCCTCCGGAAAAGCGCATCTGGACGAACTGATTGAACAAACTGCAAAGCGCGAGGCAATGGAGGAAACCGGCTATTCTATCGAACTAACCGACCTTGTCGGAATCTACTACTACCGCACTAAAGGCAACAGCAACGACCGTAAAAAAGATCGGATTACCGTCCGATTCAACTTTTGGTGCCGGCTCTCGGGCGAAGAGCAAAGCCAAAGGCCGACTAAAGAAACTGTTTCACTTGAGTGGGTTGACGCGGCCAGGTTACGCGAACTCACAACCACTGACGGCTTCAGAAATTGGGTCAGCCGCCAACTCGCCGAAGATGTTTTGGGAAAGCAAAAATTCCCGCTTACCGCCGTCAAGCAGTTCAAGCGCTAACTCCGCGGATGCGACGAATGCGTGCGCCGGTGCGCATGATTATTTGAAGCTGCCGGCTTCGGAGCATGCCCGCGAGCCAGATAGCTGTATGCCTGCTGCAAAATCCGCAAATTATCTTTATGGTGCGAAAGCAATTTTTTTGCTTGGACAAAGGTAAACCAGCCGTAACCCTCGTGCTCGCTGCTAAGCGTTATCGTAGACTGCTTTGTCTCGGCTAAATATAAAATTACAACTTTAAAAATCTTTTCCGCACCGCGCTTAAAATGGAACTTTTCAAACTCTTTAAAATCAGAGACGAGTTTTAATTCAGTCTGTTTAAGCCCTGTCTCCTCGCGCACCTCGCGAAACGCCGCCTGCCAGCTGCGCTCGCTACCTTCCAACTTACCCTTCGGAAAATTCCAATAATCGCCGCCGTGGTAAAGCACGAGAAATTTAACCCCCTCGTCGGTGCGGCGAAAGACAATAATGCCGGCAGAAACGACTTTTTGAGCCCCGTTTAGAACGGGTGTAGTATGTACATGTCGTTGATCCATTCTTTTTATTATACAACAAATTATGAATCAAACAAAGTCTGCGCTGCCCTGCTGACGCCGATTTTAAGCTCCTTTTTCTCCTTCGCATCAAACAAGTGCACCTCGCCATACTGACCGTCAAACCCAGGCGTAATCTTAAACTCCCCTGCGCGCATGCGACGAATGCCTTCGGAAACGCTAGGTGGTAGTTTGTAGTGAGTAGTGAGTAGTTGGGATAAGGGCAGGTTCATCAGAATGTCTAGTTCGCTGCCAAATGCTCGCAACATTACATCGTACTGCGCCTTAACTCGCTTTGATGCTGTGCCGACACCAAGTGCTTCGGCAATTATCGTATCTAGCGTTACCAGATTCACAAATGGCGGCCGGTTACGAAACTGCTGTCCAGTTACCTCGCCAATCTCGACAGAACCAATCTCTTTTTTCACCTCCCCCTCGCTTCTATCCGCCAACTTATCAAGACGATTAAGTACGCCAACTGTTACTGGCTTGCCGCACTCCTTGCAAATACCGCGGTGCTTACGTGTGGCAACAGGGTCATAACTCACGCTGCACTTGCGATGCCCGTCGTAGTGATACATCCCCTCCTCCGGAAAGTATTCTATGGTGGCTACGAAACGCGCACTCTCTGTCATCGCGAGCGTACTCGCGTGGCGATCCAGGTCGTTTGAGGAACCTGGATTGCTTCGGGTACTCGCAATGACGGAATCCTGCGACGCCTTTTTTAATGCTTTCATAATTCCCGCATACGATAAATCTGTATCAAACATATTCGCCTCGCGACCAATCCGCTCCAAACTATGAGAATCAGAATTTGAGATAAGCGCAATTGTATCTAGCTCTCTCCAACGCCAGTTCATGGCCGGGTCTGACGAAAGTCCGGTCTCCATGGCGAAAATACGGTCGCTATATTTTCCAAAACATTCTTCAATACTATTGAATCCGCTCTTGGACCCAAAAATTGCAAACCAGGGCGTCCAAATATGTGCGGGCACGACTGCAACCTCTGGATTGATATCCCAGACGATTCTGCAGAGTTCCTGCACATCCATACCGATAATCGGCCGGCCGTCTGACTTTATATTGCAACCTTTTGCAGCGATGGCCATATTTATTTTTTTGACCGTCTCTAAATCCGGCGCAAACAAAAGCATGTGCACCCGCCTGCCTTTACCGGCCCGCGTGTATACATTGGCAACCTCGCTCGTCAGCAGAAACCGCGTCTCGGCCCTTGAACCACGAATAGTCGGCAACTTATATTTTTCTTTTAGGCGATAGAGCCCGGCCTCGGCGGGTTCTAACTGTTGCTCTAACAAAGCAAACCACTCAGGATGCGTAAAATCCCCCGTGCCCATAACCTTGATCCCCTTATCATGTGCCCACCGATCTAACTCTGGCAAAGTCATCCGCGGCGAAACCGCCCGAGCGTATTTGGAGTGAATATGTAGATCAGCAATGAATCTCATTATCCGAAGGTGAAGGTAAATGCCTCCAGGCCTGATGATTCGGGGATGATTTCAAGGGTGTGCTCTTCTTTGGCGGATTGCTTGATTAATTTATACAAGCGCGCTTCGTTGATTTTGACCTTACTCTCTCCGTTCTCAAAATAAATATCCTCGCCGGCGAGGTCGCTGGTCAGCGGCTGGCCGTCGCGCAAAATTTTTGCGACTACGCCGGAAGATGAGTGGCCGACAAAAAACACATTTTTGGCAATATAGCGATAGATAATTTTAGCGGGGACAGACTCATTAGTCGCGGACTCGCCTGTGAAATTCCACGCGCCGGCAAGATATAAAATATGCGTTTTCAGTCCTGCCGGATCGGTGAGCGTCTGACTGCCAACCTGGCCGTCTTTCCCATTACCCAGATAGCTATTACGGCTAGCGCCAAAATAAATTTCCGGGCTAATCTCGCCTCCGGCCGAAATTTCACCGACTAGTTTTGTGGTATCGGCTGAAACTCCCAACAACTTTTGAATCTCGCGTTCCGTCTCTTCGTATCCCCCTTCGCCGATGTGGTCATACACAATATATCCGTTTATATCGATAATATATTTTCTCGGCCAGTAGCGGTTCTCATAAGCGCTCCACGTACCATAGTCATTGTCCAAAACAACCGGGTACTTGATGCCGAAACGCAGGGCTGCGGCTCGCACATTATTAATATCCTTTTCAAAGCCGAACTCCGGCGTATGCACGCCGATAATTTCCAGGCCTTGGTCTTTGTATTTCGCGTACCAGTCGTTAAGATACGGAATCGTGCGCTGGCAGTTGATACAGCTGTATGTCCAAAAATCCACGATAATGACTTTTTTGCCGACCAGCTCCTGCAATTTCAAACCTTCCGGCGCGTTGATATATCCGCTAATAGCGGCCAGCTCTTTTCCTTTGGGATATTTTTTCGCGTTTTCTGGCGGAGTTGTCTTCATCTCTTTTTTTGGTTGGACGGCTTCTTTAATCTCTGGCGGCTCCGGAACATCTGGTTCTGCAATAACCTGTAACTCTGTAGCCGGAACATCCGCGGCATTTTTTGGCTTTAATGACTGCAGCCAAAAAATAGAACCGATAATGAGCACAATAACGATAGCAAGAATAATGTTTTTTTGCATATTAATTGCTTAACACTAAATTATTTAAAAATCCGAAGTTAGCGACCAAATTAAGCTGCTGCGTAAAAATCAACACGCCAAGGGCGATAAGCAAAATACCGAAAGCAATGCTAACATACCGCAAACCGCCGGCGTACTTATTGATAAGACTGCTGGCGTGGCCTGCGAAGAAACCGACGATTAAAAATGGAATACCTAGTCCGACCGCGTAGGCGAACAGGAGATAAAACGCGCTTCCCGGCTGGCTGGCGGCCAGCCCCAGGATGCCGCCTAAGACCGCGCCTACGCAGGGCGTCCAGCCGGCGGCAAAGGCCGCGCCAAAAAGCATAGAGGTCAGGTAGCGCGACTTGAATCTCCATTTTACGGAAAACTTATACTCCCGCTCCAAAAATGGAATCTTAATTAACTTGGCCAGATAAAGACCAAAAATTATAATAATTACGCCGCCAATCCGCGACATCCAGGCCTGCGCACCGTAGGCCACGCCGCTTAAAATAGTATTTAATAAGACGCCAAGAATTGCGAACACCAGCGAAAATCCGACCACAAAATAGACGCTGTTCAGAAAAACCTCGCGCCGCTTGCCGCCCTCGCTCTCGGCGAGAGAGCTACCGGCCAGATACGCCAGAAACCCCGGAATGATTGGCAACACACACGGACTTAAAAAGCTCACCAGCCCTGCCACAAACGCCACCACGATTGAAAATTCATTAAACATACGTATAGAGTAGTATAACAAACTATGAACTAATATTGACACACACACAACAATGATGCATTCTCCTGGAGGAGGTGCACCATGGCGCAGAAGAACGCTGGGCGGTGCAGCCACTGCGGACGCTTCGTCGAGAAGGACGGATTGTGTCGGAAGCCCGCGGCAGAAGGATGCCGTGAAGCTCTCGCCGATCGCAACCGGTCCCTCGAGTGTCAAGCGTTCGTGGCGTCAATCGGTAGTGGAGCTGGGTTCACCAGCGTCCACTACAGCAACAACCTGTAGCCGCCCGATGGAGCCGCGTACGCGCTTCGCGGGCGGTTTCCATTTTCAAGTTATATCTATGTGCGCCCGCGAATACTTGGAATGGATATGTAAGTCAGCAATAAAACGTATAATACTCACTTTTTACGCTTTCGTAAAAAAATTATTTCTCCAATTATCACAAATTTTGTTATTAAAACTGCTGCAGGATATACAACATTGATAAAAGAATAACTTCCCATTGATGAAATAGATAGTGAGTGCTTAACAGCATCTACCCACATTGACCCTAATGATTCACTTTTAGGTGCATTCCATGTCTTCCGCATAGTTGGAAAGAATGCTATTAAATCAATAAAAGTTGCAAGTATAACTGACCACAATACATTTTTTGTCAGCGCCCATGGCAGAATTGAAAGGATTGCTAAAACTAAACAAACTTTATCAAAATTTGTAATATCTTTTGTGCCATACCCCCCCCTCAAGGAAATTAATAATGTAAAGATGGTCACTATTGCTGCAACTCCCGTTGCCCATGACCCTGGGCCTCCGCCAGAAACCCATTGCCCTAAAAAGGCAACTAGCGTGACGATAGACCATATAAGCCAAGTATATGTATGGGGTTTTGTATTTCCACGAAAAATATCCCGAATGTAAATGAATGAACTGAAAAGGGCGAGTATCGCGGCAATCGCACCGAAAAATATTTTTAGGTCCATTCTAATATTGTAGCAAATTACTCTGTGCCTTCGATAGGAATCGCCCGCGACTCTTTCCCTCGTCAGCCACTCGGGCAAGGTCTGGGCACCGCCTCCCTCGTTTTTCTTGCTAGAAAAACTCGGTCCGGCGATTCGATCCCTATCAAACAGCCCGGACAAAAAGAAACGGCTAAAGCCGTCCTTTTTGTCCGTGTGCCTTCGATAGGAATCGAACCTATATTGCTCGCTTCGGAAGCGAGCGTCCTATCCATTGAACGACGAAGGCTTCTTGTTCTGCAGCTGTGATAACGCGAGCCCAATGACTAACCACAACATCAACCTACCGGACTGGAGATCCCAGAGAAGGTGGTCAAACAAGCCGGCGACCAGAAGCGCTGCAAGCAAAGCTAAGCAAACTGCGGCTTCCGGAGACGCGACCCTTCTCCCCAGCTGCATCAACACCATACCCAAAAAACAGAGAAAACTCAATGCTCCGAGCCATCCAATCTCGTCGGTCATAAGTAAATATAGGTTGTGCACCGGCTCCCACTGCCAGACGGAATGCAATCCGTGCGCTGCGTAACGCATATCGCGGACACCATACAAAACTTGATTTCCAATTCCAACTCCGAAAGGATTATCGCGTGCAATCTCAAAGCCAATTCGGTTATATACCAATCTGTCCTGCACCGCCGGCTCGGCAGCTGAAATATCAGCCCGAGGGGCGATGATGGGCGCCAAGAGCCAGTAGGAGCCGATGCCGCAGGCAAGGGCAAGAAGCGCGAGCCGCATCGGCCCGCCAAAAGACCGCCGAGCCAGAGCCAAAACAAGAACCAACAAGCCGACGGTTGCAGCAATCCAGCCGCTGCGAGAAAATGTGAGCGTAAGTCCAAGTGTCACAACAAAAAATCCAGCCGCCACAAGCATGCGCCATAAAAAATGCCGGCTCAAAAACCACCGCCCTGCATATATCCTCCACATTTTAAGAGGTTTCGTACCATGCCCTAATTCGCGCGAATAAGGGAGTAGTCTGATGCGCAACAGATTGTCTAACGCAACATACCAGTATCCCAGTGAGCAGAGTCCGAGCACTAAAAATACGGCGAGGACATTGGGATGCGGGAATGTTCCGTACGCGCGCAAAAATCGCCCGCCAGCGGCATGAATCGTGCTTGATGGTCCGCGGTAGCTTATTAGCGCCGGCTCGCCAAAACGCTCTAGCCCAATGCTCCCCTGTTTCGCAAATTGCACTATGCCAATTACCGACTGCGCCACCGCGACTATTGCTATGGTCGCAATAATCCGCCGAAGCACAGCTACTGGTGCAGATTGCCGCGCAATCAATAAGCTACACAGAATTAAAATCAAAAGGCGTATAAAATTATATCCGCTCAAAACAAATGATGGGGCAAAAAATATAGAAATAAGCGCCGTACAAATAAAAATCAAAAGTGCAATCCATGCAGTACGACTTAAAAATCTTGGCCAAAAATTTCCCCGGCTAAGCTCGACAACAATGAGCGCCAAAGTAACAAAATCCGAACCGTAAATAAACATGGCCTCGTATTCATGAAATCCGCTTGTTACCTGACCAAAAAAAATCCGCGTGCCAATGGGGATTAGAAAAACCAACAGGTAAATTAATATGTTCATAGCTACTAGATTTTCAACCAATCAGTACGGCAATTAAAGCTACAACAAAAAGTAAAATAATCAGCCAGACCGCGCCGGTCGAACGCAACCTAACAATCCCCCCTAAAGCCCCGACTCGCCTAGCCCGAAGCCACATAACAACAATCAGAATCCCTTCGATGGATAAAAAGATCCCGCCGACAAAACTAATGAGTCCGATAAAACTGGTTAAGCCCAAGAGGTATAATCCAAGCGGCGCAACTACTACGAGAAGAATCCGCCAAAAAATCCCAATTTTAAAATCGTAGCGAAGTGTATTGTTAACATCTACGCCCGAAAGCAGGTAAGAGCTTAGCAGAGAAAGTAATCCGAGAATTCCGATTGCAAACAGCAAAACCGGCGGCATATTACCGACTAAGCCGGTTATGCTATCCGGGCTGACTCTAGGAGACAAAGCAAGCACTCCGAGAATAAACATTGAATATAAAACTGCCGGTAGAACTGTACCGGCAGTTAGAACCGTGCGCACAACATGCGGGCTACGAGCAAGGCCGCCGGCCGCGCGCAATTCGTCGAGAACAGGAATCACGCCCGCTCTGCCGGCAAGAGCAAACAAAATTACCGGTAGCGGCAGCAAAAAATTACCGCCAAATACTATTGGCGATGCCAAAGCAGAGGCCGGATGAGTAATTCCATATCCAAAAATTGTCCCGATAATGCACAAGATGCCGATTGTTGCAAAGCTCTCCGCGGCAGCTAATTTACGCAAACTAACAAATAACATCACTGAACCAATCGCCCAAAAAAGTATCGTTGCATAAAGCGGATTTAGGGTAGGCGCGATAATAACGATAAAAGTTTTTGCCAGAACTAAGTAAATTAAAAGCGTTAAGATTGTTTGAAGAACAGCCATGAAAATACCGGGGACAAAAAAACTTTTCCCGAGATAGCGCTCAAGATAACCAACAAAACGATGCTTGCCCGGCATACCTAGGACAATGTCTGCATACATTTTGTGGACAATTGAGAAAGCAATTGTGCCGAGCGCCAAATATCCAAAAGCAGGAATCAGTCCGACCTGCAATGTAACATATGGCAACGCAAAAACACCGGCACCGATAATTCCGCCGGAAAGAATCCCGACTCCAGTAAACGCGCTGAACTGAATGCTTTTCATCGCGTCAAACTATCGATTATGCCAGAAAAACTTCATCGCCCTCCCTGACTCTTTTACCGACCTTCACGCCGACCTCCTGGCCTTTTTTGGCGACTGCAACCGGCTGATGATCGTACTGCATCGAAATAATTTTGTGCTTAAAATCAGTCGTTGCTCCGCGGATAGAAATTTCTGCGCCAACCCGAACCGGCTGCTTACACTTAATAATGGCTACTTTAATTTTTGAAAAATAATGCGTTACCACGCCGATCGGTTTAACCGGCTTTTTAGAAGTAACTTTGATAGCCCGGCTGGCCACCATCTTCTTGTGAATTACCTTCTTTTTTTTAACAATTTTTTTCTTCATACTTATTAGGCCTGCTGCTCCGGTAATCCTAGCTTAATATGCCAATTATGATTGGCGATTTCCTGTTTGGCGATTAAGCCGATTACCTTGGCAACTAAATCCTCCGGATCTGTATCGAAAACAGTTTTGCCAAATCCGCGTTTACCTTTCGTCAAAATCTCACGAATCATATCTGCCGCTCCGCCCGTGCCCTCCAGAACGCCCGACGGCTTTTTATCCTCGAAGGTCGTAGTAAATTCATGCAGCGAGCCGATACGCCCGCAAATGCTAATAATCCCGTCAGCGGCTCGAGTCACAATTAAATCTCGGCCATCATAATCAAACCCGGTATAAACAATCACATCGTGATAATCAGTCGGCAGATGATATGTTTTAATATGCGCGGCCTCGGATGCAGCCGGAGAAAAACCGATGACAAACCCGCCCACCTCTTTCGCGCCTTTAGCGGCCCAATATGGAATTCCGTTCGTCGCCCCGGTTACCAAGACCATCCCCGCCTTGGCAATCGCCCGCCCCACGGCTTCGGCTTTAGCTATAGCATCCATGCTGCAACCGCCGGTTTCCGCTGCACCGGAGACGCAAATTTTATATTTCAAATGCCGCCGCGGATTTAGTGACGCTAAATGCTTATTTCTCCCTTTGATAATCTTTTTCATAGACTAGCAGTAATCACTAATACGCAAATTAAGACTAATACGCCAATGGATACGGATTTCTATTAGCATATTCGTCATTTATTTGCATGTTAGCGAATACTGTTAATTATAGCACGACAGATTCATTCATCCTGGGAACTGTCGCTGATAAGCCGAACATTTCGTTTAACTTACCGGCTAAAACTGTGGCTGCCTGACCCTCTCCCTGGACTAAATAAACATGTTTAACGGTCTTGGCAAATGGCCGAACCCATTCCATCAATTGTTTTTGATCCGCGTGCGCAGAATAACCGCCAATCGCCCGAATATGCGCTCGCACTGTAATATGACTGCCCATTATTGTCACTTGCTTTTCGCCATCCAGCAGCCGACGGCCAAGCGATCCGGCAACCTGGTAGCCAAAAATCAGCAGTGAGCTATGCGGGTCAGATAAATACCGCTGCTCATGAAACAAAATCCGGCCGGCATGGCTCATACCACTTCCGGCAATAATAATCTTTGGGTTCGGTGCTGCATTAATCGACTTGCTGTCCTCTGCGGTTGGCGTCATCCGCAAACCAGGAAAACGAAACAGATCTCCGCCGCCAAAATGCTTCAAAACTTCGGGTTTTAAATAAGTACGATAGAGACTATAAATTGAAGTTAATTTAATCGCGAGCGGACTGTCGATAAAAATCGGTACAGCCGGAATTCGATGCTTCTCCAGCATATCGTGTAGTTCGAGAAGCAATATCTGCGTCCGCTCCAGAGCAAACGCGGGAATCATCAAAACGCCACCATTTTTTACAGTTTCTAAAATCACCCTCTCTAATTTAGAGTAACGGTTAGCCAGATCCTCGTGAATCCGATCGCCATACGCCGACTCCATAATGCAATAATCAATGTTGGCAAGTTTTTCTGATGGCCCAATAAGAGGCGCGGGTTGGTTACCTAAATCTCCGGAGAAAACCACCCGTTTGCCCTCCGCCTCAACCAGAATGCTGGCCGAACCAAGAATGTGCCCGGCGCTATATAGGGTGATCTTAATATTTTTGCCGAATTTTATCGGCGCATGATACAACACGCTCTGCCAATGTTGCATTAATCGGGCAATCTCTTCGTTTTCATAAAGCGCCGGCCGGTCAATCCGATGCGCCTCCTGCGCTAAAATATGCTGCGAATCTAAAAGTAATAACTCTGCACAATCACGCGTGGGTGGCGTTGAATAAACTGTTCCCTCGAAACCATCTTTGATTAACTTTGGTAGCCGGCCCGTGTGATCAATATGCGCGTGAGTTACAAAAACCGCGTCGATCTCGCTAACCTTATACAAAAACGGCGCATAATTTTGTTGCTCAACAAAGTGCGCGCCCTGCGTAAGCCCGCAGTCGATCAAAATTTGATAAGCACCACGCGGATGCTCTTTATCCGGAATTTCCAGAAGATAGTTTGCGCCGGTTACCGAACCGGCCCCGCCGCAGAAGGTCAACCTCATAGAGAGTTAGTTAGTTGCTTAGTTAGTTCGTTAGTTGGTCAGATTGAAGGAAAAATTCGCACAACAGCTAAAGAAAAATATAGGAAAAGTATAACACCTAGTCCGCATATCATGAAAAACGAACGGCCTCGGTCAGGTGATGAAACCCCGACCGAGGCACGCGTCCGCAGTTGTGCGCCACTCAAACCGGCACTAGCACCTGGAAGAAGTCTGATGGGCATCGGTCGAGGTTGAGAGTCCCTTCGACCATACCTGACGGAGACGACGCCTCGACTGATTGGGCATCTACCACCCTTCCGTAGTTCCCGGACGGCGGAATGTAGACCGTGGAAACCGGAATGGTCCTGTGCACCCACGGCGGATGCGCTTTCTCGGGGTGAATGCTGCCATTCCCGACAAGCCCGAGGATGAATTCCTGCCCTCTCGAGCCACGCCATCGCGCACGCGGGAACAGCGTGCACTTATTTCGGCAGTACTCGGGAATCTCGTCGCGAGGATGGAACAAGAGCCACTCCAGCTCCGGCTGGCCCATCTCTGCGCCCAGCTCTGCGCAGCGCTCTAGCGCCCTGCTGACGGGCATGGATGTACCATCGCTCGGCCCGAAGATTGACTGGGGCCGGAAAAGCAACAGATCCATCACATCTAGACGCCTAGCAGCGCCGATGAACTGCCCGTTCGGGGAGAACTTCCGATCGAACGGGTACAACTGCGGCTTGAACTCTGTTTCAGCGGTCGAAGTCATGAGCACCTCCTGGTTCGCCGTTGGAAACTCAATCTTTATAGCAGTAATGAACAGCGCGAGTCAACAACATAAAATAAACCTTGCATTAAGGGTTTTTTGCCTTTTCATCTCCGACCAACTAACCAACCAACAAACTAACTAGCCAACTCCCGGAGTATCTGCTCTACAGCCGCCCGATCACTCCAATCCGTCTCGCTCCCATTGGGCCCATAGGTTTTTGTCTGACTACCCATACCGGTAATTGCCACGATATCATTTGGCCCGGCCTCTTTGAGCGCGGCGCGAATTGCCTCGGTGCGATCAAGAACAACTACAACCTTTTCCTGATGTGTAATCCCTTTTTGTATGTCAGCAATAATATCCTCTGTCTTTTCGTCATAGGAATCATCGCGCGTTAAGTAAATTTTCTCGCAAAACTCATCGGCAATTTTTCCAAGCTCCGGCCGCTTCCAAACATCCCTGCCGCCGCCCGTCCCGCCAAAAACTCCAATGAGCTGACCGCCCGGCGCAAGCAGTGTCCGTAAATGTTTGTACACGGCTATAAGTGACCCCGGGGTCAGCGCATAATCAATAACCGCTGTTTTGCCTTTACCGCGGACAAATTCCAACCGCCCCGCAACTCCCTGAAAATCTTCAAAATCTTTTAAGATGCTTTCTCGCGAAACACCGAGCGACTGTGCTACGGCACATGTTAGCGCCGCATTCTGTAAATTAAAGTCGCTCTGCAGCCATTCGCTGACCTTTTTAATGTCGCCCCGGAGTTCATTGCGGACAAAATTTTCGCGATTGTAAAAGGTAACCTCGCCAAACGGTGCTTGCCCCACCGGATGTCTCACGGCTTCTTCAAAAAATTGCGCATCCCCCCCAGTTTCAGTATTAATAAAAAACTTTTTATTCACCTTGTAACTGCTCCGTGCGACATCGTGAAAAAACTGGGCTTTCGCCCCGCGATATTTTCCATACGAACCGTGCGACTCAATATGCTCTGGATGCAGACAAGTCAAAGCCGCTACATCAAAATCAATAAACCGGTGCCTGTGCTGCACCACGCCCTGACTCGTAACCTCAAACACCGCGTGCGTACATCCCCTCCTAACCGCCTCACGCAAAAACTTCTGGATAAACATCCGGCCGGGCATTGTATTGTGAAAAGGAGTTGAGATGATTTCGTCCCCATACGCAATATGAGCCGAGGAGAGCATCGCGGTCTTCTTCCCAGCGTTCTGGAGTACTGCTCGCAAAAGCTCAGCGCTCGTTGTCTTACCTTTTGTTCCGGTAATCCCAATCACGACAAGTTCACGCGAAGGAAAGCGATAAATGATAGCGCCGAGCAATGCGAGATAGTAGTGATAGATATTCTTGAGTTTAGAAATCATGATAGTGAAAACAAGTAAACAGGTGAAAACAAGTAAACAAGAAATGCCGCTCCATCTCCACTTGCCTACCTGTTCCCACTCGTTTCTACTTGTGTCTACTTTTTATATTCCTTCAGCACCGCCCGCAGTCGCAACTGGAAATCTTTAATAGCCGGGTCCAGTTTACTAATCGCGGTCTTCGCTTGCGTCTTACTATATCCCAAACCGACGAGCGCCTCCTCAAGCTCGCCATCACCCTCCATTTTTTTGATAGTCCCGCTCATATCGCCAAAACTTAGCTTACCCTTAAGCTCAAGAATAGCCCGCTCGGCCGTCTTTTTGCCAACGCCCGAGGCCTTGGAAAGCAAATCAACACGACCCTCATTAATTGCGGCAACAAGTTCGTTGACTGGTGCAACGCCCATAATGCCCATAGCCGACTTTGGCCCGATACCGCTGACCGAAAGCAGTGACTGGAAAAGCGACAGCTCCTCGTCAGACAAAAATCCATATAAATCATTCGCATCCTCGCGCACATGATGATGCGTGAAAAGCATCGCCTCCTGCCCAGTCTCGGGCAGCCGAGAAATCACAAAAAGCGGCACAAAAATCTTGTAACCAAGTCCATTTTGCTCAAGAACAACCCAATTATCCTGCTTGCGTTTGACTATTCCGCCTACACTGTAAATCATGGCCTTAGTATAGAAGAACTTGCCATTTTCTCCAAGAATCTATATACTGTCCCAATGCCAATTACACGAACTGCAAAAAAGGCGCTCCGCCAAAATAAGACTCGCTACGAGAAAAACAAGGTTCAAATGGCCGATCTTAAAAAGGCCATCAAATCCTTCCGTAAGCTCGCTGAAGCCAAAAAAACAGATGAGGCAGCGAAAGAACTCCCGGGTGTCTTCCAGAAACTGGATAAAGCCGCGAAAGTTGGCGTCGTCAAGAAAAATACGGCGAATCGGCTTAAGTCGCGCCTTTCGGCGCGAATAAACACGAGTGCAAACAAGTAGGCACTAGTGAGAACACAAAACCGGATTAATATCCGGTTTTGTGTTATTTGTTTTACTGGTGTCTACTCCTGCCCACTTGTTCCCACTAATGCCTACTTGTGTCTACGCCTTCTGGATTTTACGCTAGCGTAAAATCCAGAAGCGCATCCGCATATTCCAACTTCCCGCTCTTAATGGCGATGTCATAATCGGCCATGCGTATCTTGTCGCCGGCATACACAAATGCCCCGAGCAGATTAAAAGTCTTTGCCGCATCGCTGTACTCTAAAAGTTGCATCAAAAGCCCTAACTTGCGTGGTAGGTCGCGGGCACTAGCAAATTGACGCAACAGATCAAAGTCGTTCACTTGAGCTCGGTGCTGAATAACGGCTCCACCTGCGGCAACTCGTTCAATCTCCGTCATAGCCCCCCAGGTATCACCGTCGTATGCAGCGCCAATCGCCTTAATCTGCGCATCTGAAACAACTAAATCACGAGCTTTTGCTTCGGCTTTGATAAACTTTAAAAAATCAGCGCCGGAAAGATTCTCAAACTGTTTTTCCTTCCCGTCATACAAAAACGCAAATTCTTTGGTCAACTTTTTATCAGCGACAACAATTACGGAAACCGTCTCGTCCAGCGCAATCTCTTTCAAAAATTTTACAAACTCTTTTTCGCCCTCTTCGGGGTGATACACAATCGCCAGCGAAGTTTTCGCGAATAAACCGCCACCGGAAAAATTCTGTAATTTCTCCAGCACGCCCTCTTCGGTTAGATCAAAAGTACCCACGCTCCCCTGTGGATATTTCGCGCTATATTTTGCAATGAGCTGCTCGCGTAAATACCGCTGGCGTCGGTAGGAGTCTGGGCCGAATAAATACGCTAACATTTCTACAGAATACTAAGAATCCAGCAAAACCGCAATCTTCTTTGTGTTGCCATGCCTCAATAATCCCCGATAAGAAATTTTTGTCGCTGCAGAATCGGGCCGTTCTTCTAATCTTCGCAACATCCGCCGCTTGCTCGCTGTGCGTAGCACGCAATGATCCGGAAAATGCACCCAACCAAGAAAATCAACGCCTGAAGCTAAAGTTTTCAGGAATAATTTATCGGGATGTAGATCAAGATGCAGCCGGTCGCGCAGAAACTGCGCGACCGGATCAATCAATTCTTCCAGCTGGGCACGATCTTCCGATAAAAGCACGAAATCATCAGCATATCTAATATAGAACTTAATTTTGAGGACATGTTTCACAAACTGATCAAACTCGTTCATGTAGATATTCACGAGAAGTTGGGAAGTGAGGTTACCAAGGGGCAACCCTTTCCGTCTGTCATTGCGAGCGAAGGCGAAGCAATCCAGACTCGTTTCAATTCCTGGATTGCTCCGAGTACTCGCAATGACAAAGGAATTAACGACATTCTCTAAAAGCCAAAGTGTATCCGGATGTACTTTACTTGAGTAAAGTATCGCTAGTAGAATCCCGTGATCGATATTTGCGAAAAACTTGCGGATGTCGCATTTGAGTACCCAGCAGGTGCGGGTGTTGTTTTGACTGACTTTGCCGGCAAACGAGCGGAACCGATCCAGCGCCTTATGCGTCCCCTTGCCCAGCTGGCAGGAGTAGGAATCAGCAATGAATCTTTTGCTAAAGTACGGATACAAGACACGATAGATTGCGTGGTGGACTAATCGGTCGCGCACTGTGGCCTTATGAATATCTCGGGGCTTGGGGTCGGAAATTCTAAAGTGCTGATACCCGCCGTGGGTATATGTTTTATTTGCAAGTTCATGATGAAGTGATAGGATATTATCCATCAAATGCAGTTGGAACTCCTGTACATCCTGCCTGCCTCGTTTGCCGCGGATGAACTCCTGCCAGGCGGCTAGTAGATTTTCAACAGAAATTAAAAATTCAAAATTAAAATTTTTCCCTTTATGAGCACCCCCCCCCCCC
>JAHFLF010000001.1:251232-404187 GCA_023255625.1 Candidatus Harrisonbacteria bacterium | reverse complement strand
CCCCCACGGCAACTTGAGTATTTTGCAACATTTGATTAGCGCTTACAAACTGTGGCACGAGATTATTATCCATATTAAGAAACCATCGAAGTATACACTTGGCGAAAAAATAGATTCTTTGTTTATAGAAACAATGGAATTAATGTTTATCGCGCAATATCTTAGAAAAGAACAAAAACTTCCGGCACTGCAAAAAGCAAACACCAAATTCGATACGCTGAAATTCTTCTTAATGATCCTTTGGGAAACCGGAGATCTCGGACATAAACAGTATGCGCTGCTTTCGGAAAAATTCAATGAAATTGGAAAAATGCTCGGCGGTTGGTTGAAAAGAGTTGAGCAAGATTCTGCGCGCACCCAAACGCAAAAAGGAAACGCGCAGCGCAGCCCACATAACCAATGAGTTGCCGGAGAGGATGCAGTAGTTGCTGTCCACATCGTTGTCGGACCAGTTGTAGTTGTCGTTCCACTGCTTGCCGTCGTCGTACGCGTACTCGAAGTACTCGTTGTCGTCCTTGTCCTCCCAGAATGTGCACTGCGCCATCCAAGGCGCTGTAACAGCCACCACCCGTTGATCCGCCAGCTGGCGGATTCTTCGGATTGAATCGTATGCCGCATCTATAATGCGCTAGCGCGGTGCACCAAGTAATAATGTTATGTATAAGAATGTTGTTCGCGACGCTCGCAGAAAGTTTACCTGGATCTGACGATCTAACCCGCTGCAACTCTGCACAAACAGATTCTAGAATTCGGCCACACGAAGCCCCGCCCGCCAAAGGCGGGTAAACCTGCCTTGCCAAACGAAACCGCGTGTTGTCCACCTACTATCCATAGATAATTATATATCAAAAAAGCGACGACCCCGAGGCGGAGCCGTCGGGGTCGAAATGCGAGAACCAAGCGACCAGGGATCCAGCGGTCCGAAAACCGCCAGATACCCTGATCGCCAGGGGCCTACTTGCCGGAGAGGACGCAGTAGAGGCCGTCCACACCGTCGTCGGACCAGCTGCAGCGGTCGTCCCACTGCCTGCCGTCGTCGTACGCGTACTCGAAGTACTCGTTGTCGTCCTTGACCTCCCAGCTCGAGTCGCCGAAGAAGATGAACTTCTTCTCCTTGCGCCACTGGTCGGCCAGGGCCTGCTGGGGCTCCGGCAGCGTGCGGGCGTTCGCGTTCTTCACGAACCACCGCTTGCGCCGCGCACCCATGGAGATCTTGGTGCGCCGAGGCATCGCGGCCTCGAGAGCAGGACCGAGCCGGAGCGATGTGTCGAGATGGAACGGCTCGACCGTGGTGAGGTCGAAAGAACCCTCACCCTCGCCGTAGACATCGGTCAGGATCCGCGCCCCACTGAAGGGCGCATTCAGCTTCGGACCGCACGTCTCCACGGTGAGCCGCCGAGCGCGACGGATCAGGGGCTCGCCACCCTCACCGGCCAGATCGGCGGCGAGAGCATCGTAGTCCGGATGGACGAGCACTCTGGCGAACGCACCAGAGGAGTGCAACCGGACGAGCCGCTCGTCCGTGATCTCCGGGGGGAACAAGAGGCCCAATGTCTGAAGAGTCGGGGAACCCATCGCAGGTCTCCTTCCGAGAACAATCACGCTCCGCACCCGTCGCTATGACGGGATTTGGGCGTGCGAACATGCGGCATCCATAGCCGCGTAGTTTATTCGTTTTAAATCGTAAAACAAGCAAACTACGCGGCTCAATGCCTTCAAAGAACTCCTTATTTTATAGCACAATTTATACCTTCCTGTCAATAGCAGCAGCGATTAAGCCGGCAAACAGCGGGTGCGGCCGCAGCGGCCGTGAAATAAGCTCCGGATGCGCCTGCGTGCCGACAAAATACGGGTGCTTGTCTTTTGGTAGCTCTGCGAATTCCATCAACTTCCGGCTCGGACTCGTGCCGGAAAAAACCAACCCGGCTTTTTCAATTTCGGCAATATACTCCGGGTTGACCTCATACCGGTGCCGGTGCCGCTCAATCACCTCGTCTTTGCCATACTGCTCGCGCACAATCGTCCCCTGCTTAAGCGTTGCCGGATAATTACCAAGCCGCATTGAAGCGCCGTACTGTTTTTTCGCCAGCAATTCTTTTTGTTCCGGCAAAATATCAATGACCGGGTGCGTTGTCTTTGGATCAACCTCCGTCGTATTCGCATCAGTCATGCCGGCGATATGGCGCGCATACTCAACAACCATCAGCTGCATACCGTAGCAAAGCCCAAGATACGGGATCTTTTTCTCGCGGCAATACTGAATAACGGCAATCTTGCCCTCTACGCCGCGATCGCCGAACCCGCCAGGAACAATCACGCCACCATACTGATCAAGTTTGGAAAGCTGGCTAGGATCCTTTTCAAAATCCTCAACATTCACCCACTCAATCACTGGTTTTCTTGCTTGCTGATACGCGGCGTGCTTAATCGCCTCCAAAACAGAAATGTATGAATCAGTGAGAACATATTCTCCGGTTGTAAAATATTTTCCGGCAATTGCAATTTTAATTGGCTCGGTCGCAGCGTGGATTGTATCAACGAGCCCGCGCCACTCCTTCATATCGCGGTCGCGACCGCCAAGCCCCAACTTTTTTGCAAGCAATTCACCAAGCCCCTGATCTTCAAAATTAATTGGCACCTCATAGATACTCTCAACATTCGGGGCAGAGATAATCTCCTCAACATGCAAGCTGCAATTAAACGCGATGCGCTCTTTGCGTTTAGCGTCAATAACCGAAGCAGACCGTGCAATCACAACATCCGGCACAATACCGGCGGCGTTAACCGACCTGACGGCATACTGCGTTGGCTTGCTCTTGAGCTCGCCGTTTAAGACCGGCAGGTAGGAGACCAGCATGAACGCGCAGTCACCGGGGTGGTGGAATTTTAAAATACGATACGCCTCAAGGAATAATACATTCTGGTACTCTCCCACCGTGCCGCCCACCTCAACGACGGCCACATCGCTGTCAGTCGCCGCGACCGCTGCATCTATTTTAGCAATAACCTCATTGGGAATATCCGGCACCACCTCAACATTTCTACCGCCATACTCTAAATTGCGCTCTTTGGTAATCACAGAAAGATACACGCTACCAGTTGTCATATAATTATCTCTGGTCAGGTCGGTGTCTAGAAAGCGCTCGTAATTGCCCATGTCCTGATCGCACTCCATACCATCTGCAAGTACAAACACCTCGCCGTGTTCGGTCGGCGTCATCGTGCCCGCGTCAACATTTACATACGGATCAATTTTCAGCGCCGTAACCTTAAGCCCGCGCGACTGCATAATTTTCGCAATTGAAGAGGCGGTGATTCCCTTGCCGATTGCTGACATCACACCGCCCGCCACGAAAATATATTTTGTATTCTTTTTTGAGCCGAACATAAACAGTATTCACGAACACGCTAATATAACTAATATGCTAATAAAAACAATACTCCAAGAGTACTACCGCGCAAAGTTTCACGCAAGGCAACGATTAGCGTATTAGTCTTAATTCGCATGTTGGCGATTACTGTTGGCACTTCGGACAAAAATGCGCACTGCGGCCACCGATCACCATCCGCTCAATCGGAGTTTTGCAGCGCTGGCACGGCTGGCCTTTGCGCCCATACACCAGCCGATATTCTGTATAGCCGCCCTCTTTGCCGTCGGTATCGCGGAAGTCGCTGGTTGAGGTACCGCGCAGCCGCACGGCCTTAGTCAAAACTACCCTCATTGATTTATAAATAGCCGAAAGCTGCGCCGGCTTGAGCACCGCAGCGCGTGTTTTTGGATGCACTTTGGCCCGCCACAAAATATCGTCAGAGTAAATATTGCCGATCCCGGCAATTACAAACGGGTCCATCAAGACCTGCTTGATTGGCCGGGTTTGGCATTTCGCAATTTCGCGAAATTGCGAAATGGTCAGCTGTGGGTCGAGCGCGTCCGGGCCGAGATTAGCAAGCTCGGGCAATGATTCAATCTGTTCCTGCTTACCGAACAAAACTTTGGCAAACTTTCGGACATCTGAAAGCCCAAGCTGCATAGGATAAGTTGCCTGGTTAGTTGGTTGCTTAGTTAGTTGGGAAGAAGAAACCGGCGATAGAGAGAAAATTAAATGCACATGATGGTTATACGAATCCTCAACAATCTCACGCGGCGAAATACCAACTGCTTTGCCATTCTCTATCTGCCATTTACCGACGAGAAAATGCCCGGTCATCTTTTGATGTACGAGCATCAAATGCCCGCCGGAAAGATAAATCAAAATATTTTTCGCTCGCCTCTCTACCCGTTCAATCCGTAAGCCCGGAAGATGCTTCTGAAAATGTGCGACTGCTTTTTTAGAAACATGCAGCCGACTCTGATTCTCAAAATCCTTAATTAGTTTCGGCCAGTCAGTCCAAACAGCAGTAATTGTCTGGCCGACAACTTTCCGGCGTAAATCACGAACCACAGTTTCAACTTCGGGAAGTTCGGGCACAGTAATCGCTAAAATGCTAATTAAGACTAATATACTAATAAAGAAGAGTCCGGATTTTATTCGCGTATTCGTCTGTATTAGCGTGTTAGTGATTACTGTGGCGTGTTAGCGACTGCTGGGTAAGGTGAAATGAAAGGTCGTGCCCTTCCCGGGCGCTGATTCAAACCAAATCTGCCCGCGGTGCTGCTCAATTATCTGCTTGGTCATATACAATCCTAATCCGACGCCGATTAGATTAATCTGCTGCGCCTGCTTGCCCCGGAAAAACTGCCCAAAGATCCGCCCCTGCTCGGCTTCAGGAATTCCAATACCGGTATCACGAACCATTACTTCAATTTTTTTACCACCTTCGACGCGTCTGGCCCCGACAGTAACCATCCCGCCGCGATGATTGTATTTGACTCCGTTGTTAATTAAATTTGAAAAAACAATTTCCAGCTTAACCGGATCTACCTTAACATAAAGATCCTCACACGGCCCCTCGAAAAAAACTGCGACTCCATATTGTCTGGAAACCGGCTCGGCCGTAGTAACTGCCTTTTCAATTAAATCGCAAATATCCAATCGTTCGCTTAATTCCGCTAGCTGCGCATCGCCGATTCTGGCCAGCGCTGAAAATGAATCAATAATGTTGTTCAATTTTGTGATGGCTATTTCGGCAACTCGCCCTAAATCTTTCCGCTCCTCCGGCTTGTTATCATTTGCAGTTATCTCCGACATCAGCCAACGGACAGCGGTGAGCGGTGTGCGCATCTGATGAGCAGAAATGCTCAAAAAGGCCTGCTCCTGTTTATTCAAACGATAATGCTCATAGCCGGAATAAAGTGTTTGGAAAAACACCATGGCGACTAATGTAGCCACGCCGATTAAAATAAATTCTTGCTCCTTCTCTGAAACATTTTGATAGCTGACTAGAAAAAACGCGGTAAGCGGCGCTAAAATTATTAAAAAAAACTGAACCTCCGGTTTTTTAAAAAACCCTAAAAACTTCAACTGTTTTCGAATAGCCATGCTAAAATTATACCACACAGAATTTTCTGTTACCGCTAATTCGCGCCAATCCGATGGACCAGCGAGACAAACCCCAGCGACTCAAAATATGTCGTAAGCCCAGATACATCAAGCGGCAGAGCGCGCAGATCGGCAAGTGAATCAAGAAAAATCGGCGCATTATGTTCGAGCGTCGCTAATTTTTTACACTTCATCGCAATCTCTAGCTGCCCCTCAAATTTTTTCGCTGTTTTTTGCGGCACGATCACCAGATTTTCAAATACTCCTTCAACGGTACCAAATTCTTTTAAGAGTGGGGTGGCAGTTTTTTCACCCACGCCCCTGATACCAGGAATATTGTCGGACGGATCGCCGATAAGCCCCTTGAGGTCAATAATCTGGATTGGTTTGAGCCCGTACTTGGCGATAACTGCCTGCTCGTTCATATGCGTCGTCTCTCCCCCGCCATTTTTGAACAGTTCGACAACAATGTGGTCGTCCTCAACGAGCTGCAACAAGTCGCGGTCGCCAGACAAAATAGTCACCTGTAAATCTTTTTCGTTGTGCAGTTTCGTAGCCAGCGTCGCGATTAAATCATCGGCCTCAAAGCCAGCCAATTCAAAACATTTGATTTTAAAATGCGCAAACACCTCGCGGCTGCGAATCAGCTGCTTAACTAAATCCGGCTCGGTCTGCGCCCGTTGCGCCTTGTACTCCGGAAAGCTCTCTTTGCGAAATGTCGGCTCCGGCCGGTCAAAACACGCAGCAACATAATCCGGCCTCACCGTCTCGGTAAGCATTCGCAAAAGGAGCTGACTAATCCCGTAAATAGCGCCGATTGGCTCGTTTTGCGCAGTCGTGAGTGGCGCCATCGCGTGGTACATGCGGTGGATAAGGGCGTGGGAGTCAATGAGGAGAAGCTTTTTCATACAGTAATCGCTAACATGCTAATAAATCGAATATGCGAATAGTGTTCCGATTCCATTAGCATATTAGCGCATATTTGCGTGTTCGCGAATACTGCGCTATAAAAGAAGCTAAGGAGGTGATCCAATGGACACCAGGTATGTGGCGCTCGTGAGCATGTTGATCTCTGGCGCAGGACTCATCCGGGTATGCGCATATGTGTCCCAGTATGCGCTCTGGGCTGACCCGAAGAACAGAGTGGCGGCGGCCTGCTGGGTCATCGCCTATGTAGCTCAAGTTTCGGTCTCTGCGGGTGTCTTCATGGCTGGAGCTATCACGCCGCAGACACAGGACGCAATCGAAGTCGCTGCGATCTGGGGCGCGTCGGGACTATGCGGTTTCTACACCTTCTGGTATCTGCGGCAACATGCGCCTTTCAGTTGGACAGGAGAGCGAACATCGAACTTGTCCGACCCGCACTAGGTCCGCCGACCAACCCAAAGGGAGAGGTCGCCCGCGGACCTTTCTCTTTTATGCATCACTGACTAACCGATTAACCGCACCAACCGGTGCATCCCCTTCTCTGGATGCTCAATCTTCACCCAGCGCGTATCCTTCGGCAAATATTTTTTTATAAGCTCCGGCCATTCAATAAGAACGATATGCTGCGGATTTTTTAGTATTTCCTTAAATCCAAGACTTAACAATTCGTCAGAATTGTTAAGTCGATAGCAATCAATGTGGAATACACGAGAGTAACGAGTACGAGTAACGAGTAACGAGTAGGGGCGGATAATCAGAAAGGTTGGGGAAATTACACGGCGCTTCACGCCGAGCTCACGCAAAAGCCCCTGCGCAAAAGTGGTTTTGCCGGCCCCAAGATCGCCGACTAAAGCGATGACCTTCGCATGCTCGTCAAACGGTTGTGCGACAATTTCGCGAGCCATCTGTGCCGCAAATTTCTGCATTGCCGCTGCATTTTTAATCTGAATTGACTTTTTAAGCATATCTAGTCTGTCATCGCGAGCGTACTCGCGTGGCGATCCAGGTCGTTAGAAAAATCCTGGATTGCTTCGGGTACTCGCAATGACAGAAAATTACTTAGCAAAGGGACTATTAACTATTTCATCGTACTTAACTTGTTTTACTACCCAGACCGCAAGTAGCGCCAGAATAGCAGCGGAGACGATTGCAATCAAGACTTGCCCGCCCGAGGCGGGCGCGCCGCCGGAAAGTGGCCCAGCAGCCGGGCTGGTTGTAGCCAGCTCTTCAAATAGTTCCGCCTTCATCTCGGCCGTCAAAAACGCCGCCGGTTGAAGCGCAACGCCATCGGCGGCGGTTGTATATGTAAACGAATCAATCTGCGCACCCGCTGGATTCAAAAGTATCAAAGTATCCCCTGTATTTTTAAGTGCCACGCCTCCGGTCATGACCTTGAGCTCTCCATGCGGAGCAATCGTGCCGGAAACTGGAATTGTTTTACCGCCGCCGTTTTTTATTTTATATCCGCTCACCGAAATAGCAGCCCCATCAGTATTTTTGATAACTACATACTCTGCACCTTTGTCGGTGCCGGTGGGGTTAGCAAGAACCTCGGAAATACGCAACATAATTTTCAATTTCTAATTCTCAATTTTCAAACAATGTCTTAAATTATGAAATTTCTAAATTGAAAATTAGAAATTTATCTAAAGCAACTTACTCTGGTTCCCATCAAGTCGCCCCAAATGCTCATACGCCTTCTCTGTCGCTCGCCGGCCGGTTGGAGTGCGCACAATCAGCCCAATACTCATGAGGTATGGCTCATACACATCCTCAATCGTCCCCTTGTCTTCGTTAAATGCCGCAGCCAGCGTGGAAAGCCCTACCGGCCCGCCGTGAAACTTATCAATCAAGACCTCTAAAATGCGGCGGTCATGCGGCTCCAGCCCCAACTCATCAATCTCCAGCATCTCCAATGTTTTCCGCGCCGTGTCAGTATCAATGATTTCTTTGCCATGCACCTGGGCATAGTCGCGCATCCGGCGCAATAAACGATTCGCGGTGCGCGGCGTAAAACGCGACGCTTGAGCAACCGCCTTCAATGCTCCATCTTCAACCGTCAGCCCAAGCATTTTTGCGGAGCGCTTTAAAATTTGCTCAATGTCTGGCTGCTCATAATAATCAAGTTTAAATGTCGCGCCAAATCGCGAACGCAGCGGTGCCGAGATTAAATTCGGCCGTGTTGTAGCGGCAATCAAAGTAAACGCCGGCAGATCCAGCGTCACCGTACGCGCGCCCGGCCCCTTACCCACAATCAGATGCAGCTTGCGGCTCTCCATGGCCGGATACAAAACCTCTTCAATCAACCGGTTCAACCGGTGAATCTCGTCAATAAACAGCACATCGCCTTTTGAAAGATTTGTCAGCACAGCGGCCAGGTCGCCCATCTTCTCAATCGCCGGGCCCGAAGTTGTCTTTAAATTAGCGCCAAGCTCGAGCGCAATTAAGTTGGCCAGCGTCGTCTTACCAAGCCCGGCCTGGCCGAACAGCAGAAGGTGGTCGCAGCTCTCACCGCGGCCCAAAGCCGCCTGCAAAATCACGCGCAGGTTTTTTTTAAGTTTCTCCTGGCCAACATACTCGTCCCATTTAGATGGCCGCAGAATCAAATCAATAGCCCGATCATCAGCTACTCCGACGCTTTCGGTCGGAGCCCCGGCCCCTTGTGGCGTCGGGGCGGGCTCCTCTTTTGTATCGTCTGTATCACTCATGTGGCTTGAGTATAGCGCTCCTTAGAAAATAAAAAAACCGCCTAGT
Source organism: Candidatus Harrisonbacteria bacterium (assembly GCA_023255625.1). Classification (GTDB taxonomy): domain Bacteria; phylum Patescibacteriota; class Minisyncoccia; order UBA6257; family 1-14-0-10-44-23; genus JAHFLF01. Next base: position 395,026 of record JAHFLF010000001.1, on the reverse strand, counting down.
AGTGGGCAAAATCAGCACCTGGGGAGGAAGCTGATAAAAAGTTCTTCTTTAGAAAATCTAAAAAGAAACCAAGAATGAAATCGAGGAGCACCCCAGCCGGAGCCAAGTTGTCCAAATCGATGAGCCATCCCATTTTGCCCACTACCAGACGGTTTTAAAAGAGCGATCGTATTTAAGCCACTATCGTGAAAACAAAGAGCAAGCGACATAGCAGCTGCTTTTGCCGCACAATTCTTAATCAGAATATAGCACCAAATCTCTAATCTGTCAAGAGCAGTAAGCCCTCCAACAACAATCGGATATTTAGTATACCATCCGGAAATAGGCAAAATCACCATACTGAATAAGCTGTGGATAGAGATAATTCTCGCGGGTCCGAATTTTGCCCACTACTAGGCGGTTTTTTTGCATAGGCGTCGCGGATTCGCCAAGATGAGCAGGGATACCTTTTACTGCTCCCTATGGCGAATCCGCGACGCCTTTTAATTTATGCAAAAATCGCCAGCTTAGTGGAACTGCGATTGCGCCTAACTTATAGCCACTTAATCGGCCCGGTTACACTCTCAACCTCTTCAAACGAAGTTATACCAGATAGCACCTTCAAAATGCCGTCTTCCTGTAAAAAGACTATTCCCTGTTTTTTGCTGTGCTCGCGAATCTCACTTTCAGTTGAACTATTTTTAATCAACTCTTCAAAGCTATCGTCGAGATGTAGAAGTTCGTAAATACCAATCCGGCCGAGATAGCCAGTCCCATGGCAATTTTCGCAACCATCCTTCTTCGGCTCATAGATTTTTTCAACTGTTTCATACTGCTTTTTATCAACCCTATCCGGCAATCTCTTCAGAAATTCAACGACTTGCGACTTGCGGCTTGCACCAAGTTGCTGTTCGACCCGACACCTCTCGCAAAGTTTACGGACTAGCCGCTGCGCAATCACCAAATTCAGCGCCGGGCCTATTGAAACCGACTGTGCTCCTAGGTCTAAGAGACGAGGAATAACTCCAGAACTGGAATTAGTATGCAAAGTTGAAAAAACCAGATGCCCGGTGAGTGCGGCCTGCAACGCGATATCTGCCGTTTCTTTATCACGAATCTCGCCAACTAAAATAATGTCTGGATCCTGGCGCATCATTGACCGCAAGCCGCCGGCGAATGTGTAGCCGGCCTTGTCATTAGTCTGCGTCTGCTCAATGCCGGGTAGATGGTATTCAATCGGGTCTTCTATGGTAATTATTTTTATCTCCGGAGTCGCGACGGTCCGTAAAAATGCGTATAGAGTAGTAGTTTTCCCGGAGCCGGTCGGACCGGTATTTAAAATCATTCCGTTCGGAGCTTTTAGTTCCTCCTGAACAATTGCTAAATCATCTGGCCGAAACCCTAGTTGCGGCAGAGTAATTTGAATTGCTCGCGGGTCTAAAATACGCATCACGATCGCCTCGCCGAATTCTGATGGCGCTATTGCAACGCGCAGCTCGATTTCCAAATCGCCAAGTTTCAAAGAAAAGGCGCCGTCCTGGGCGACATTCGAAACATTCAGCCGCAAATTGGCCAGCAATTTTATACGCAGTAAAATCAGCTTGTAAACCTCGTCTCTGATTTGTTCGGTTACGGTCTGCAGGACTCCATCAATCCGATAGCGCAGCCGAGCCGAACCGTGCTCGGCGGTTTCAAAATGAATATCCGAGCACCGATTAGTAAGTCCGCCGGCCAAAACAACATTCAAAATCTCGCCGGTTTGAACCTCGCCGACCAGCAGCTTCTGAAGCTGCTGATTAACCTTGGTTATGCTGGTTAACTCTTTTTCCAGCAAAGAAACTTTTTCTGGGGAAATGTCCACGCGAGTATTAATCTCGCTTCTCATTTTGGGCAGGCGCTTATACACCGTTAGCCCGTACTCGAAACTTTCCGGAGAAACCTCAAAAAGATTCACCCGAAAACCTTTAAGTTTAAATTCTTGAGCCAATGACTGAACTGGAGCGCTAGCCGGCTTCAGCGCAGCCAAAGCCATCACAAAGCCCCGGCGTTCGATTGCCAAAGCGCCAAGCTCTTTAGCCCGCTCCTCCGGCAGCAGCTTAAAGGCCTCAAGCTGCAGGGGTGCATTGGTTAAATCAAGGTAAGCAAATTGCTGCTGACCGGCTCTCTGCCTCGTCAATCGCTCCTGGCTCTGTTGCCAAATCTTAGCCAGCTGCTCGGTAAGTTGGGGGTTATCGTTGGGGATCATAGAGGCGTTAGAGGTTGCTAGAGGTCGCTAGAAGCTGTTAGCATAAGGATACCACAGACAAAATGGCCAACTCTCTATTTATTCGTGCTAGCAGCATCTAATCTCCTCTAGCAACTTCTGCCCATGTCCGGTCACAACAAATGGTCGCAAATCAAACATCAGAAGGGCGCTAAGGATCAGAAGCGGGCGATTTTGTTTACAAAAATATTGGGGGCAATCGCTATCGCCGCAAAAACAAATCCGAAACCGGAAGAAAATCCGCGACTGCGAACGCTGGTTGAAACAGCTCGTGCGTCTAGTGTGCCGAATGAAAATATAGAACGCGCCATAAATCGGGCCAAAGAACAAAAGGATTTGAAAGAATTTGTTTTCGAATGTATCGGGCCCGAAGGTCTTTTAATGATTGTTGAGGGTATTACTGACAGCAGCAATCGTACGATGCAAGAAATGAGAACGCTCGCCGGGGAGCTTGGCATTAAGCCGGCCGATACCGGAAGCACTCTTTGGGCCTTTGAGCTTGTCGACGAAATTCAAGACGGCGTGCCAACTCGACACTACAAAGCAAAATTCCCTCAACCAGTCTCTGCCAGCTCACAAAATCTTCTCGCCGCGATAATCGCGGGGTTTGAGGAACACGAGGATGTACAACGGGTAGTAACAAATACAATCGTTACTTAGTTAGTTTGTTAGTTAGTTAACTTGTAGATACAATTTCTCTGGGCTGCCCTAGCTAACTAACCAACTAACTAAGCAACCAACTAACCAAATATGCGCATTCTAGGTATAGACCCGGGCAGCACCTCAATGGGCTTTGCGGTGATTGAACAAAAACCTGGCTCTTTGCAATCTCTAACTTATGGCACGACCGACATCAAAAAAGCCGGCGGGTTGCCCGCCAAACTGGTGGAGATCAAGCGCGTTCTGCTTGAGCTAATCGAAGAGCACTCTCCGGATGCTGCTGGAATTGAGCGGCTCTTTTTTTCAAAAAATAAAAAAACCGCCTTTGAGGTCGCCCAGGCCCGCGGTGTAATTCTCCTGACTTTGCAAGAATGCAGCATTCCGATCATTGAACTCACGCCGGGAGAAATCAAACTGGCCGTTACTAACTATGGCGCCGCTGATAAGGCAATGGTCCGGAAAATGGTTATGCTGCTCTTGAACCTTAAGACCCTCTCGGCAGACGACAATGCATCTGATGCGCTCGCCACAGCAATCGCTGCGGCTAATAATAAGACTAATAAAAAGATATCCACACTTGGCTGATCCTTGCCGGTTGACAGCCGGAGTTCGATTACTATAATAGTGATATTCAAAAACTTATCTTCACTCCGGGTTACGAAGCCCGGCGAATATGATTAACCAACTAAGCATTATGCAAGCATCAACATTAGAAGTAGAATTTTTAAAAATTAATCAGCTGTTCACGGCTCGGGCCGCTGACGACGACCTGGTCGACGATAGCGATAAGGATGACCTGGAGGAGGCCGGTTTACACATTGAGGGTGAGGATGACCTGGACGCCGAGTTAGATGAGCCGGAGGATGACGCAGAGAAAGACGAAAACTAAATGTGCCGCACGAAAACCCGTCTTATTCCAGGCGGGTTTTCGCTTTTTGTAACCACTACTATCCATGCTAAAATACCTTGATGCGCATGCGTCGGAACAAGCATCTCCGATTTAAACACGCCCTGTTTTTAGGAATTATTCTGGCCGCCCTACTCGCCGCGCTCGGAGCCCTTTTTGTGATATCCGCGATCTCGCAGCTCCCACCGCTGACGATGCTCCAGGAACGCGAAGTCAGCCAGTCAACCCGAATTTATGACCGAACCGGAACAAAACTATTGTATGAAATCTATGGAGAGGAAAAGCGAACGGTTGTTCCGTTTGATCAAATCCCTCTGCAAATAAAACAGGCGACATTGGCAATCGAAGATGCTGGCTTTTACGAGCACTCGGCACTGGACTTCTCATCTTTACTGCGAGCGCTGCTGGTCAATATCCGCAATGCAAGCGTTGTCCAGGGCGGCTCTACGATCACCCAACAGCTGGCAAAAAAGGCCTTCTTATCCGACGAGCGAACATTTACCAGAAAACTGAAAGAATTGCTGATTGCCTACAAATTAGAACAGGCCTTCACGAAAGACCAGATATTAGAATTGTACCTAAATCAAATCCCCTACGGTACAAATGCCTATGGAATAGAATCAGCTGCGCAAACCTACTTCCAAAAAACGGCGATCGATTTAACTTTACCGGAGGCCGCTCTTCTGGCGGCGATTCCCCAAGCGCCCAGCTACTACTCGCCGTTTGGTAGCCATGTACAAGAGCTGCTCGCCCGCAAGAACCTGGTTCTGACTCGAATGGCCGAACTTGGTTATATCACCAAAACGCAGCTCGCCGTAGCGGAGAAAACCGATTTAGTTTTCAGCCGAGTTAAAAATTTAAACCTCGCCCCTCATTTTGCGATCGCAGTTAAAGAATATCTGGAACAGCAATACGGAGAAGATTATGTGCGCCGGGCCGGGCTGAAAGTCATAACTACTCTGGACGCAACACTGCAAGAGTCTGCCGAAAAGGCCGTTGCCGCCGGGGCGGCCCGCAACACCGAGCTTTACAAGGGCACGAACGCGGCGATGGTTGTGGCCGACCCTAAAACCGGCCAGATATTGGCTCTGGTGGGCAGCCGTAACTATTTCGATAAAGAAATCGACGGTCAATTTAATGTGGCCATGCAGGGGCTACGGCAACCAGGTTCGGCGCTGAAACCATTTGTCTATCTGGCCGCCCTGAAACTTGGCTACCCGGCAACGACCATCTTGTTCGACACCGAAACAGAGTTCAATACTGTAAACGATCCAGCCAAAAGCTATAAACCGCACGACTATGACGAGTCGTTTAAAGGCCCAATCAGCTTTAGGAATGCGCTGGCCCAATCAGTCAACATACCAGCTGTTAAAACTCTTTATCTGGTCGGCGTGGATAATTTTTTAAAAATGCTCCAGCAATTTGGCGTGAACACCTTAGAGCAGCGGGATCGCTTTGGCCTCTCGCTAGTCTTAGGCGGCGGCGAAGTCTACCTAAACGAGCTGGTTGGAGCATATAGCGTCCTAGCTCAAGAGGGCGTTAAACACGAGCAACACCTAACCCTTTCGGTTACTGATCAGAAAGGGCGAATTCTGGAGTCTTATCGCGATATCGCAGAGCCGGTCGCCGATCCTCAACCAGTCCGGGCCATCAACGACATTTTAAGCGACAAAAATGCCCGCGCACCGCTTTTCCAGAACAGTCTCAACTTAACAGTCTTCGATGGCTACGATGTTGCTCTAAAAACCGGCACAACCAACGATTATCGCGATGCCTGGGCAATCGGCTACTCCCCCAACCTCGTAGCAGGAGTCTGGGCGGGCAACAATGACAATGTACCGATGGAGCGGCGCGGTGGCAGCATCCTGGCCGCAGTACCGATTTTAAATGCCTTCTTGCGCGAGGCACTACCGACCATGCCGGCCGAGAGCTTTAATCCTCCTGAACCGGAACGAGTTAATAAACCGATGCTTAATGGAAACCATATCGGCTATTTCCAGGCAGACGGAAAATTATACCCACAGATACACGACATCCTTTATTATGTTGACAAGAGAAATCCACTCGGCCCCATACCTGTGCGCCCGGAAAACGATCCACAGTTCTCCAACTGGGAACAGGGCGTTTTGACCTGGGCCGGCATGACAATTCCTGGCGGGTTGTTTGGCGGTGGCTACAACCAGCCGGTTCCCCCGGGGGCGACACTAGTGGACACTGCGCAGGGCCAGGTTGGGGGCGGCGACTCCTCTGACAACGCAACAAGCACCCCGGAGAGTGCCACCATAATCATCACCTCACCGCAATCTGGCACATTCATCAGGGGCAACCAAATTCCGATTGAGGCAACGATCTCCTGCGAAAAAGAAATGAGCAAGATTGAGATATTCTTCAACGGCGCATTGATCGATTCCCGCTCCGGTAATTTAGGGCTGTCGTTGCATTACCAGTCCGCGTTTTCTCCGGGCGCAGTTGCCCAGCCGCAAAACACCATCCGCATAGTCGCGACCGATGTTAGCGGCGGCTCCACGACGAGGGAGGTAGTTGTCTATAGATAACCGCGGGGGGATTTCCGCAGAACGACACCGGCTATCTGCGCGCGGGCCGCGCAGCGCCTGCTCTCGGCCTCTTCGGCCTGCGAGAGTGTCGTTCTGCGGAAATCCCCCCGCGGTTATTGCTGAATCGGCATCACGATGCAGAAAACAGAGTCGTCGCTTGTACCTTTGATCATCATCGGGCGGCTTTCGCCGGTAAACCCAAGTGTGATAATCGGATCGGGCATCACCCGCACAGCGTCCAGCAGATAGCGCCAGTTGAAAGAAACTTTGCTTATCCCCTCCAGCTTCTTTTTCTTAAGCGACACCTGGTAAGAGTTTTCTCCGATCGTCTGGCTGGAGGCGTAGACCTCAATCGCCTTCTGCTCGTCGCTAACCTTAAGCGTGAGGTCGCTAGTCTTGCCGGAAAAATTACTAACCAGCTTAATCGCGCCGATCAGCTCATCTCGCTCGACTACTAACTCGGTAGTTAAGTTCTTTGGCACGATAGCCCCGTACTCCGGATAATTTCCATCAATCAATCGGCTGATAAGCGCCGTATCCTTAGACCGGAAAAGCACCTGATTGCTATCTAGCGCGACAGTGAGCTGGTCGTGGCCGGGGAAGATGCGTAAAACCTCCTGGGCCGTTTTGAGAGGGATTAGCGCCCGCAGCTCGCTATGGATCGTCGTGCCGTATGCATTGCTAGAAAGCGTCTTTTCGGCGAGCCGGAAGCCGTCGGTAGCGACCAGCTTGAGCGAACCGCCGGAAACGATAAGCAAGACGCTATTCATCTCCGGCTTAAAATCATTTGAGGCGGCGGACGGGAGCACCTGCGTGAGTGCTGTTTTAAAAACATCGCCGGCCACCTCAATCGTGTTTGTCTCGTCGAGGAGCTTGGGGATGATTGGGAATTCATCTGGACTACTCCCCTGGATCTTGGCCGCATAGTTATCAGTGGCAACAGTCAGAGAGAGCTCCTTAGACTCTAAAGTGATCCGGTCGCTGACACTGTTGTTAATAATGCTATAAAGCGGGGCGAAGGGAACCGAAAGAATCCCCTGCTCGGTTATCTTGGCGCTGGTAGTCGCGGTTACGCCAATTTCAAGGTTAGTCGCCTGCACAGTTAGCCGCGTATCTACTTTAAGCAGGATATTTTTTAAAATCGGCAATGTTGGGCTATCAGTTACAGCCCTCTCTACTGAAGCCAAGACCTCTTTTAAATTACTACGGAGAATAATCAGTTTCATAATCTTTTAATGATATCAGTTTCTTTCGAAAAAATCTTTTCCACAGTAGAGAACATTTATTTTCATATCTTCCTTATATCCTTTTTTAATATAAAGAAAGAAATATAGTAGCAGTAGTAAGAGTGGATAAGTGGATGAAAGTCGGCGGCGGGCCAGTGCTCCAATCCTTCATTGGTTTCTTACCGTGGCAGTTTGAGATATTTTTTGTGGATAACAATGTGGATGGCGGCGGGTGAAGTGGGGATGGTCTTGGATGCCGCGGCTCTTACTAATATCCATCCACAGTTGATTCATATTTCTTTAACTGTTTATTCCTTACTTATTAACTCCCGGATCGTCAGGATTTTTTGGTTAAGGACCTGGTTTCGGTTGATCTCCTCGGCAATTTTTTCAAAAGCATATAAAGCGGTGGTGTGGTCTCGTTTGCCGATCCGGTCACCGATGTTTGGGTATGAGAGGTCGAGCATGTCGCGCAGTAGGAACATCGCGATTTGGCGCGGCCCGACCAATTCCCGTTTGCGGGAGCTTCCGATCAAATCGACTACCGAGATCTCAAAAGAGTCTGCTACCGCCCTAATCACCACATTCGGATTAATGCTCCTGGTTGGCTCCTGGAGAATCTCGGCTAGGATTTCATCAATAACCGCCGGAGTTATCTCCAGGTGTTTAACCCGTTGGTGAAACTGGATTTTATTCAGGATCCCCTCAAGCTCGCGCAGAGTTCGCTGGATTTTATTGGCCAATTGCCCAAAGACCTCCTCGGTTAGATTCAGCCCCCTCTCCTGGGCCTTTGTCTTTAAAACTGCATAGCGCAGCTCGTAGTCGGGATAGCTGATGTCTACGATCATGCCACCTTCGAAGCGTGAACGCAGCCGTTCGGCCAGGTCCGGCATAAATTTTGGGGGGCGATCCGAGGAGATGATGATCTGCTTATTGCTTTCGTGTAGCGCGTTGAAGGTGTGGAAAAACTCCTCTTCAGTCGCATGTTTACCGGCGATGAACTGGATATCATCCAGAATCAGGACATCGATCAGCCGATATTTTTCTTTGATCGTCTCCATCCGCTTATTTTTAATCGCCCAGATAACATCATTGGTGAATTTTTCTGCTGGCGTGTATTTCACCCGCACCTTTCCCCCGTATCTGGCGGTGATTTCGTTGCCCATTGCCTGGACCAGGTGCGTTTTGCCAAGGCCAACGCCGCCATATAGAAAGAGCGGGTTATACTTTTTCCCAATTTCCTCGACGATTGCGCTCGCAGCGGCATAGGCCAGCTCATTGGATTTCCCGACAACAAAAGAATTAAAAGAGTAGCGCGGGTTTAATCCGGTCTCCGGGTCAATTTTAAATTCCGGGAAAGACGCCTGTCTTTCTTCTGGGCGCGGCGCAGTGCGCGTCATTTTCGCCGGGGCACCCTTTGCGCCAGCCACAGAAAATTCAACCTTCATGATGCTCTGCTCCAGCGTTCGTAAAGCGCCCAAAACAACTTTCGAGTATTTGTTTTCTATCCACTCCTTTGCAAAGTTATTTGGCAAACCAACATAAGCCGTATTCCCTTTTTTATTTACAAAGTGGCTATTCTTAAACCAGGTTACAAAGTTCGGGCGTGAAACCTGGATTTCAATTTCGCCAAGCGCCGCACTCCAAAGTTGGTCAAGCTGCTGTTCGTCTAAAATGTCCTCTTGTAAAATAGCCGAGGTCTGCACAAGCGCGTCGTCGTTGTAATTCATACAGTATTCGCTAACATGCTAATTAAGACTAATATACAAATATTTTTTATCGGCTTCCACTTTTTTATTAGCGAAGTAGCGAGGACTGGTTTTCAGTTTAGCTGGCTGCGGCCAGCCGTCAAACCCCGATTTTCGAACAAAGTGTGGACGGGGTGTGGATAAGTGTACTGCAACTGCCAGACAAAGAGCAATAGGAATCTAAATTTTTCTGATTTGCTTTTTCATTTCTTTCCTTGTATTATGCATCGTATCAAAACTAACGGCCATTAAAGCAATCCGGGCCATCATAGATGCAATGAGCAAAACTTACCAACCCAAGAAACGCAAGCGAGCACGAACACATGGTTTTCTGAAGCGTAGTCGGACTCTGTACGGGCGGCGCGTTCTTAAGCGCCGGCGCGCGAAGGGCCGCAAGAAACTCTCGGTATAATCAGTTATCAGTTAGTCGGTCGACGGTTAGCCGGTTTAATTCAGGAACCCACTCCTGACAATCAAGCCGTTCCCTCCTGCTGACTAACTGTCGACTGACTAACCGTTTACCGGAATACATGTTGGCTAAAAAGTATCGACTCAAGATTCAAACAACGCTCCGGGCAGGAGGCCGGGTAATTCGGGGCAGGTATTGTTGGATTAAATTTTTGCCGGCTGGGGCAGAGCATCCAAGGGTTGGCGTTGTTATCGGTTTGCGCGTTCACAAGCTAGCCAGCCGGCGCAATGTTATTAAAAGATTTATCTATGATGCTCTGGCCGGTTATGTCCGCTCTGGGGCAAAATTTGATCTAATTTTGATCGTGCAGCCGCCCGCGCGCGATGCCGATAAACATGCTATTATAGATGAATTGCGTGATTTAATAGGATAAGATTTATTAGCATTATTCGCTACTGCGTCTTTGCGATTACTCATCATGTTCCATACCATCCTAATCCAGCCGCTTTTCAATCTTCTAATCGTCTTTTACAACTATGTTACCTTTGGCGACTTAGGGCTGGCAATTATCGCCCTCACAATCGCCATCCGGCTCGTACTCTATCCGATTTTCTATAAAGGCATCAAGAGTCAGATGGTCATGCAGCGGATGCAGCCGGAGATGAAGCGGATCCAGCAGGAACACAAACAGGATAAGCAGAAACAGGCCCAGCAGATGATGGCGCTTTACAAAGAGCATCAAACCAACCCGTTCTCCTCGATTTTTTATACTTTAATTCAGTTGCCGATTCTTTTCGCAGTATATCGGATTTTTTTGACTGGTGTTACGGTCGAAAGTTTGAAGGATTTGTATTCTTTTATCCCGGCGCCGGAGAGCATCAATTCCCTTTTTCTCGGTGTGCTCGATGTTAGCCACCCAAGCTGGATAATCGTTATTATTGCCACGATCGCCAATTTTTTGCAGAGCCACATGCTGGCCAAACAAGCAGCGGCTCGGGGCGGTGCAAACGCCCCCGGCGGAGCAGCGACAAAATATATGGCCTATCTGGCTCCGATACTAACACTAGTGATCTTGCCGAAACTCGCGGCCGCTATTGGACTTTACTGGACAACTACCGCGATTTTCTCTATATTCCAGCAGTACAGCATTAATAAGCAGATAAGTCGGCGAGAGTCGGATAATGTGAATGTGCCGAATAAGCGAATAGTTTCAGGATCTCATTAGCGTATTAGTCTTAATTTGCATGTTAGCGATTACTGTACTGTATGGAGACCCTCCCAGAAAAATTAAAAAAAATTATCGGTTTCCTCCAACTGCGCAATGCAACCGTGGAGATTGATGAGCCGGGGCGTCGCGTGAGCGTAACCACCGATGAGGATGAGTGGTTTACGGCACAGCTGCCGGAACTAGTTAAGGAACTCAAATATTTTGCCGCTTTGCTGGCTCGCAAAACCGGAGAGGTATCGTATGTAGTTGATATTAACAACTACCGGAAGGAGCGCGAGAAGTTGATAATAGAAATTGCTAAAGCCGCTGCGCAAAAAGTAGTTACTAACAAAGAAGAGGTTCGGTTGCCGGCAATGAACGCCTATGAACGGCGGCTGGTTCATGTAGAGCTTTCGATGCGGCCGGATGTTAAGACAGAAAGTATTGGCGAGGGCAAGGATCGGGGTGTAGTGATTAAACCGATCTAACGGGGAGGTTAGTTGGTTGCTTAGTTAGTTGGTTAGTTGGCGAGGCAACAAAATTTGTCACCTGCCTTTCACCAACTAACCAACTAACCAGCTAACGAACTAACTAATTAACCAGCGAGAGCGAATAAAGGTAGCCGTCGTATCTATTGATGAAGTAAATAGTTTTGCCGGAGACGCGTAAATTATCAGCGTCAAATGGCTGGCCCTCAATGTCGCTGTTCCACAGCGATTTTGTTTTTCCGTCCGCAGTTATCGCGACCAGCGAGTCGGTTGTATAGATGCTCCGCTGCAAATAGCTGTCCGGCAGCCCTTTTGGCGTTTTATTTGGTACAGCGCAATACAACATGCCGGCGACACCAAAGCCGCATTTTTCCGGTAGGGCCATGATCGCCAATGGAGTCGTCTTGCCCTGTTTCGAGACAAGCACCAGACCGGTTTTTGGCGTAAATATAAGTCCCTCGCCGGTTAAATTAGGATGCCAACTCATCAGCAGTCCCGGCTGTGCCGGCACAATCGGAGTTAGAGTTTTTTCGTTCAGATTAAAGCTCCAGTTGGAGACATTAGCCAGTAGGGTGGTCGGTTCTGTGATAGTGATTGCGTTTTTGTGTTGTGGCTCAAGATGGACATCCTGAATGTTGATCGGAGAGAGCAGCCCGGAACTACCCTTGGCCACATTGTATATATATAACCCCGCGGTATTTTTGGAATCACCGTCGCGCAAATACACTATGTCCTTTCCGTTTGGATGCCAGCCGGCGGCTTTTGTGAGTGTTGGCAGGAATGTCCGTTTACCCGTAATCACATTAACTAACGCTACGGTTGGAGCCGTTCTTGTTCCAGTGGTCAGCAGGACTAGGTCGCCGCGTGCTGATGGCTGCGCTGATATAAGTGGCCGGCCGTCGCCATCATAAGTTATTTCTTCTCCACCACCATAAGGAGTGTTACTGACTATGCCGTCTGCGGTTACTGTATACAAAGTCATGTCTGCTGCATCTATCCAGTAATCAGAAACAGCGTGGTCGGTTAAGACCATCGGTGAAACGCCACTGTTTGTCGCGGCCGCATCATCCCCAGATCCAGGCAGGAAATCGCTCGGTAAGAGCGGGACTGTCGAGGTCGCTTGATCTGCGGGCAGCGGCGTTGGATTTTTTTGCCAAAACCAATAGCCGATCGCGGCGGCGATGATGAATACTATAATAATGAGGAGCCAGTAAGTTTTTTTCATTATTCCTTAGTTGTTTGCGTTTCTGTTCGAATAAGTTCAAGTTCATTTCTTATTGACCTATGTTCCTTGTTGCTCAGCCAACTAATGACATTTTGATATGCGTCTTCTTTGCGCGCCCTTACGACCTCAAAGACTTCTCGATCTGTGGGTACAGGTAAGCCGATTCTTTGGTTGTATGCAGTAACACCATTTTTTGTTTCTTCAAAAAACGCCCGACTTTGAAAATATTCATTAATTGATCTGGCTGCGCCATCGAGTGCATCAGAAAATTCTTGCTGCGAGATATCATTCTTTGCCAGGGACTGTTCTAGCTTTTCTAAATTAGATCTTAATCTGGCCCGGCCATTTTCATCTTCCGTCGAGTCCGGATGTTGTGCAATTTGTCGCGCCATTGCCTGCGCTTGTAGTTTTGTGATCTGGCTCGTTACTTCTCCCAGGGCATTTTCTGGGATGGAATCCAGCGAAAGGTTAGTCAGCTTTCTATTGACCAGCGCGAGAATTAGTGAGGCGCAAAGCAGGATAATAATTCCATAAATTGCTGACTTAATCCTTTCTTTGCCCGCCTCGTTTTCAACAAATGAACCGGCAGAAAGAACATACTGCACGCCGCCAAAAACCAGCATTAAAACTGCCAGAAGCGCCGCCGCTCCAATCCCCCAGGTGTAAATGGCTTCGATGTATGCCGGTAAACCAACATCAACCGTGCTGACTCCGCCGACGGGGACAAGCAATTTCTGCGCCAAAACCGGAGCAGCTGCCAATATGCTAACAGTGAATAATGAGAATGGGATCAAAATGCGGCGCATAGAATTATTGAATAGAAATGTGAGTTAGTGCATTCGCCACGATCTCGCGGGTATCGCCGTTTCTTACCGAAACTGAAACCGGTATGTCTGACGCCTTGCCGTCAAAAGAGGTATTTAGTAAATCACCAAAAGTGTCCTCTGCAGAGATATTTACTCCGTTAATCATCCAAGATACTCGGGCCCTTCGCGCTGTTTCCTCTGGCAGAAAATAGAGCAGGGCGCGCAGCAGGACATCTTCCCGCGGAGTAATTTGGTTTGGATATGGGATATCAATAATCACTTTAGGGGCAACAATTGGTATCGTAATCGTTGTTTGACCGACAATTGTGTTTTCCTGGCGGGCTCTTACGGCGACATTGTATTGTGAGGCGCCATATAGGCCGGCCATAAACTGAATTGATTTTTTATTCTGCTCCTGCGGCAGAGGTACGCCATTAACTGTCCAACTAATTTCATATCCAGTTAGATCAACCGGTTTATCGTCGGACATCGGCTGGGCAAAGACCTTGATTTTAGTCCCGCGCGCCGGCAGTATCTTGCCGGTATACCCTTGCGGGGCGGTGGTTTGCGCCTGCCAGGTGAGAACGAAATCGATTTTGATCGGAGGCGGTTTCGGCACGGTTGTTTGTGCAAAAACAGGAGTAACCAGAGTAAGCGCTAATGCGCTAATAGCGAATAATGCGAATTTGAGCAAAGGCCTTAATTTCATGATTTCATTGTATCAGATTTTGCTGTTGCAATAGCTCCTCCGGATTTGTAGTGATGAGTTGGTGCTCCGGATAGCTGGCGACGATTTGGATAGCCACATGGTTGCTGCCCGCGAAGAAAAGTCCTTGACCCACATTGGCTTCGATTAAAAGCTGCCGCTCCCCCTCCGAGAGATTAAAGGTTTTCGAAATTGTGTCCATCATCGCCGGGGCCTGCTTAAGCAGTAACTGTAAGCTGGAGTTGGTCAGAATTGGTCGGCCATAAGGCGAGAGCAGAAAATCTTCAACATCCTGCGTGATTGTTGTAATACCCAGAAAATATTTGCGGGCGCGTTTGACCAGTCCAAACAAGAAGGTGGCGCTGTCGCGGTTTTTCATTAGTATCCAGGCCTCATCAATCATCACTACGCGTTTTTTAAAGTCTCCGCGGATCAGCGACCAGATAAAGTTCAACACGATGTACATAGCAATCGGGCGCAGCTCCTCTTCCAGATCGCGAATCGAGAAAACAATCAAACGGTTACGCAGATCAATGCTGGTCGGCTGATTGGTAAAGCCGGCAAAGCTGCCCTCGGTGAATCGATAGAGCCGTTCTGCCAGCGAATTACCCCCCTCCATATTACGGAAAATTGTCTCCAGGTCTTTGAGGAGCGGTGGGGTAGCGTTGCTAAAGTCTTTGCCCGGGATAATTTCACGGCTGGCATACGCCTCGTTTAGTCCGCGGTCGATTATGGTCTCCTCCTCCGGAGTCGTCTCCCCGACCATAAGTTTAATCAGCCCAGTCAAGACAACAATATGGCTACGCAGCGTCTCCGCCGGATCTTCATCTTTTGGAATCGCCGGAATTTCAAAGGGATTAATGTGGTGCTCCGAGGCCAGGGCGATTTTGAAGTAGCTGCCGCCAACTGCGGTTGCCAATTTTTCGTACTCATTCTCCGGATCAATAATTATGACATCGGTGCCGGTCATGAGCAGTCGCAACGCCTCGAGCTTGGCCGCATATGATTTACCGGATCCGGATTTGGCGAAGATGACCATGTTGGCATTTTCTAGCGAGAAGCGGTCAAAAATTACCAGCGTATTGTTGTGTCGGTTTACACCGTACAGAATCCCAGAGTCGCTGGTCATGTTCAGCGAGATGAACGGGAAAAATGAGGAGATCGGGCCCGAGTTGAGCAGGGTGGTTATGTTCACGCGGTCTTTGCAAAGCGGGAAAACGGAATTAACCGCCTCAACTTGTTGAAAGGAGGTTGGTTTGACATAGATCAGTCGAGTTTCCAGCATGTTGGTAATTTTACCTTCCAACTTCTCAAGCTTATCCAGATCGTCGGCGTACAGAGTAATGTAGACCGAGGTCGCGAACATACTTTCGCGCGCCTGCTGAAGCGCGTCGCGTAGAGACTCAATGTCCTGCTGGGCGGTTTCTAAAATTGGATCGCGGATCAGCCCCTTCTCCTGCTTTTCAATTAATTGCGCTTCAATTTGCGTGGCTTTTCGGCGCAGTTGTTTAAGCGCGGTTGTAGCATCAATCGGATTTACAAAAATCGCAATGTCCAGCAGATCTGGGAAGTTGATGATTGGTGAAAACCAGCCGGTCGACAGATAGCGCGGATAGCTGAATATAAAGAGCGTCTTGGCATATTTGTTGCCGAGCTTAATATGGCCAGCGGCGACCTCGATACCGGCAGGAGCTATAATGTTTTTGACTTGGTTTTCCATAGATGCTGCTAGATGCTGCTAGATGCTGCTAGGACTCCGCTTGTTTTTTGTAATAGTACATTTAGCATTTTCATGACCTCGTTTAGCAAAGTATCAGCTTTCAAGTATAGCTCTGGTTTTGCGAAACCAAGTCGTTTTGCGATAATTAATTGTGTTTCTAGTTCCGCTCCAGATGCAAAAGCCATTGTTAGAAAATGACGGAAATCTTTTCCGGTGCGGCGGGTTTTACCTTCGGCTATATTTGAAGGCATCGAAACTGCGGCACGGCGTATTTGAGAGGTTAATCCATATTGTTCCGAATTCGGAAAATGAAATGTAAGCTCGTAGATAGCAATGACTAGTTCGACTGCGCGCTGCCAAACAATTAAATTTTTGTAAGTATTTTCCATTTGTTTTTCCGTGCCCCCCTAGCAGCATCTAGCAGCGTCTAATTATCTCTAGCAGCATCTATCGAGAGCCCCTTCTTCTCCGCATTCTCTGGGTTATAGAGATTGTAGAAGAGCTCTATTGCCGCTTGTTCTTCAAGCGGTTCGCTGGCCAGGCCGATTTGTTGTAGTCCGGCAATAACCTGTTCGACTCGTTGTGAGAGCTGGCCCATATTGCGTTTCCGCGATTCGCTTTGTTCGGTTTCTGAAAGCGCGGTTTGGTCTACTGATTTTTTCTTTTTTAAAAAACTCAATGCGCCGCCCGAGGAAGAGACACCTCCGATTTCGACAACATCATAGGGCACAACCACATAGAAAGATTTTTGCATGATCGCATTTTCAGCTACGAATGACCGGATAAACTCTCCGTATTCCGCCAACTGCGTTTTCAGAAGCGGATGCATTTCACCGGCCTCTATCCCCTTTAGTCCGGCCAGGTAGCCATCAATGTTTACTTTGCGTGAATGGATAAAAATTTGCAGGGTGAAATTGAGCGAGTTTAGAAAATTTTGATAGCTGAAAATAATCGCATTTTGCTCATCCTCGCTTTTTAAGTCAAAATTCAGCCCCGATACGGCGACAATCTGGCGCATGCTCCCTCCCCGCAACAAAAGTACGCCGTTTTCGACGGCCTCAATATCAATAAACTGCTGTGTTGGCAGCGCATCCTCTCTGCTAGGCATACCTTTAGTATATCATGTAGTGTTCACGAAAATGTTCTAGTGGCAGTAATCGCTAACATGCGAATCAAGACTAATACACTAATGAGTCAGAGAGGGTTCGGATTTGTAATTTTCGTTAACGATACGTCGACACTGCACTCCATTTTTAGTGAAGTAGGCAATTATACCTAATTGGAGATTTTTTGCTCGTAAACAGGTTAATGTCTGCCGTGCATGGGCATAACCAAGAGTTGGACCCACCTTGAGCTCAAGCAATATCTTATTATCTATTACAAAATCCGCGAAATATTTACTAACAAGTTTTCCTAGAAGAGTGATTGGAATGTAGACTTCGCGAGCGAAATTAATTTTTCTATCAGTTAATAACATAGATAAGGCCCTCTGATAATCTTTTTCCGGTAATCCAGGTGGGAGGGCATTAGCTACCTCGAAAAGTATTCCAACAATTGCATAGCTTAACTCCGGATAGATCAGGTCTGCTGTTTTTCTATCTTTCTCCCCCATTGGCATATTCGTCCGTATTAGCGTGTTAGCGATTACTGTGGCGAGTCTCCAGCTTCCCCCCATTGGCATATTCGTCCGTATTAGCGTGTTAGCGATTACTGTCTGGTGGTTAGTCGCAACAACAATTTTTTGAGCGCCGAACCGGTTGGCTGGCGGCCCTCGATGCTGTGCATCACCGGCTGCTCTTGCCCGGGTGCGGAATATTGCCATAGATAAAATTTTGGCCGCCAGGTATATTTGATTACAGAAAAGAGCGTATAAATTATCGGTCGGCCGTTAAATTTTCCGAAGGCCAGACCGGCGGCGATTACCGCTAAAACCGAGGTGCAGGTTATCCAGAGCCAGGTTTGGAGGGCGAAGAAGAGAATAAAACTAAAGCCCCCGGCACCGGCCAGGTACAAAAATTGCTTGAGCGTGAGCGGCCCGAAGATTTTGTCTTCAACATCCAGAAATTGTGGAACTTCGAACTGCATAGAGTAATCGCGAAGATAGTTAGTTGGTTAGCTAGTTAGTTCGTTAGTTAGTTGGGCGGATAGTTCTAATAAAGGCATTCAAGCTTTTAGTAAGTTGTTCGTAAGAAGAGTCAATTTTAGTATACTCCGAGTCGTTTATATAGTGGAGTCGCTTGGCTATGGAGATGTGGCTACGAATTTCTGTAATTGACCCCCTGGCAATCATCAGAAATTGTATTTTATCTTTTTCTCCCCATCTGCCAGAAGATTCGGCGATATTTGCGGGTACGGAAATAGCCGCTCGCCGGAGTTGATTTGTGAGCGAGAAAACTTCATCACCCGGGAATTTTTTAGTCAAACGGTAGATTTCAATTACAAGATCTTCAGAGATTTGCCAGATTTTTAATCCACGAAAACTTTCCGCCATAAATTTCTTGTTTAAGTTTTCGTTTGCTTTATGACCAACTAACCAACTAACCAACTAACTAGCTAACCAACTAACCGTTCCCCGTTCCTCCAGGCGGCTGCGGCACAACCTCACTCAAACCAATCGGCTTTGTCGGTTGTATCACGCCAGCTTTGATTTGCGGCTGTCCACCTCCTGGCTGACTAACTGTCGACCGACTAACCGTGGACTGTCCCGCCACGGGTCGGCTCATTGGGATTACTCGCGCGGTAGGAGTGGGCGCAGCCGCCACTGGTTTTCGTATGTCCATTATTAAACCATTCGCGATTACTCCCGGCTCATCAGTAACATGCTCAATGTCTATTCCGAGTTTGGAGCGCATTGCGAATTTGATGGGTTTTAAAACCCCATCCCTGACTTCTTTAGCAAGCGTTTTCGCAATCTCTGGAGAGATTTTAAAGGCATTGATTAGCGAACCGACAAATTGATTAGCATTAATTTTTCCGATTGCCAGCCAGGTTATTGTAAAGCCCAGTGCCCTTTTATCTGGAATAGAATCCGTATTTTTAGCCGTTAGATCCCTGACAAATGTGTCTACCTCGTCGGAAATCAACCAGTCATGTATTTCAACGGGCAGATTGTCAAAGGGCCAAGGTGATTTTCCAGGATTATTTTTATCTGGTTCCTGCTGGTTTGTCGCAGTATTTTTTGTGTCAAATTCAGGCATAAAAAATATATTTGTTAATGCGGGGTACCAGGTGTAGCCGCCGCTGGGCTCCCTTGGGGTGCAGGAGGTGCCTGAGTATTTGTTGTATCTGCGGGTTGCTGAGAATCCAAAGTGCCAACGCTTACCCTAAGGCGATCCATAAGGTAAGCATTAGTTGAGAAGCCCTTACGTATTTTTTCATTAGTCTCTCCAGAGCGTCGAGCGATAGTAGCAAGCAAAGAAACCATTTTTTCTGCTTGCGGGTTATTATTACCACGGGCCATGATTGCCTCCGCCTGTCTAATAAATTCTGGATTCTCAAGTGATGATGGGTGGATATTGGCCGCCGCATCTTTTCTGCCCATAGCGTAATTCATAGCGTCCCCCTCGCGCTCACCCAAACCTTTATCAGAGACTGCTTTTTCAGCAAGCTTTCCTTTACTATCTCGCAAGAGTTTATCTGCGAGTTCTGGCATCGCAGTTGCAAGCGCCATCCTCGTCTTACTCTTGGTTGGATCTTCCTTACCATGCTCATCCGGGCCCGCCTCTGGCTCGAAACGATTAATAACCTCTAACGCGCGGGTACGAGTTGGCTCATCTTCCATCCACTTTCTGAGTTCATCCGGCTCCTTATGAACAATAGGATTGGTAAGTTCCGCATAAAATGCCATATCATCTCTAGCAGCTTTTTTAGGATCTTCATATTTCGCATGTTTTTGCTGGCGGCTAAGCATATCCTCGGTTGCTTGAGCGGATTTAATCGAGGCACCATAATCCTCGCTGAATTTAGTAGTTTGGCCGAGAACTTGGTCGTAGGCACCACCAAAGGCGACAGATTTTGCGGCTCCAGCGATATATTTTTTACCAGGTATCCAGCCGGTGGCTTTGTCGACTGTGCCGGTAACGCCCTTCATGAATTTGCTTTTTGGCTGCCAAGCCATTCCCCTGCCAAGCATGCCGGTTCCCGCTTTAACTCCTTGCTCTAGGCCAATGTTCTTACCGCGAATTTTAACTTGAGCACTGTAAGCTTTCATGCCCACCCCCTTCGCGTACTTTTTACCCAGATCAGTTATCTTGCCCGCCATCATCTTACCAAACGCCGTGCCGGCCCCGCCGAGTTTGCTGGCAATTACCAATGAGCCGACGAGCATGCCAACCACGATTAACATCTGGGCAATTCCTTGCGGCGCCAGGCCTATGTTTGAATAACCGCTCCAGTTATCAGTGCCGCCGCTCGCGAACATGCCGGGGGTTTGACTCGGAAGATTCAGCGCCATTTTCATAGAGAGGTAGATGAAGAAGGTGGCGGCCGGCAGATAAAATAACTGTTCGCTGAATTTGTGCCACCACTTGCTGCTTAATTCGCCCCCACCCGGAAAGAGTGGCAGCGCCCAGGCCAGAGGCATCACAATAATCAGTATTGCCAGATAAATGTAACGAACCAGGAACATGATTGCGATTGCGGCCATGACGATTGCGGCGATCCAGGTGAAGATCGCGGTTGTAACGGCGCCAAGAATGAGCCCCCACCAGGAAGGGGAAAAGACGGTGGTCGTTAGATTTGTCAAATTGACCGGAACTAGCAATTTTTGCGGTTGCAAAATTGCACCTATGCCGCTGCCAAGATGCTCCTCGCCGCCGGCAGAGATAAAGTACATCGTCATAACATGGCTAAGGTCTAGGATTGCACCAACGATAAGATAGCTGAAATTAATTAGAACCACCGCAACGATTAATTTACCAAGCATCTTCTTCGCCGTGTACTCTCCGACATTTAGGATTGTGCTAAAGGCGATAAAGATGAGGGCAACTACAAACAGTAAGTTGGCAATGCCGAGCGAGATTTGAAAGCCGCTTTCAATCGCCCCAAATTTATCCGGGAAGATGTTTGTGTTCAATATAAAAAACCAACTGACGAACATGCTAGCTATTGTTAGTATAGATCCGCCGACCAGGCCGATTAGATATGGAACACCCAGGAAAAAGGCATTTATTGGAATTGAGGGAAGTCCCAAAAGAGCGCTGAACGGATTATCAAGCGCCTGCGCCGCATGTCCCGGTACTAGCAAAATAACCGTAACAAGAGTGGCGATAAAGCCGCTGCAGATGAGCCATTTTAATATTTTTTGGACTAAAGGTTCGTGCATAGATTATTCAGAGGTATTTTCGCTGGCGTCCGGATCTGCATCGACATCGGTCTCCCACGGGAAGCCGGGGTTACGCGCTGGTTTGCTGATTGACTCATCACCCGGATCGTTGGTTGTCCACGCCACCACCACGCCCTGTTTCAGGTCGAGTTCATTGCGCGGGTTAAAGCAGGCCTTTAGCCGGTTTGCATACGATGAGGCGTTTTTCAGGATGCCTTCGATGTCGTTGTCGATTTTCTTCATCGCGGTCTTAAACTGGCGTGCTGAAACTATGACATCGCCGGCCAGCGTGTTTTGAATTTCCGAAAGCCGGTAGCGGGTCTCCGGCGAATTTTCTACCAAATCATTATCCAGTTCAAATTGCACCTCTTTAAGCAGTTCAATTTGATCCGGGTTGTCGTCATCGCTGGAGTCAATACTGGCCGGATCTATGCCAAGCTCATCGAGCGAGCCATTTGCAAGTAGTTCAAAAAACTGCGCTCTGTCCCCGGCACTAATTGCGCGGGCTGCCTCTGCCATGGCGACAAATTCTGAAGTCAATGGATTACCGCTGGCATCTGGTTCATCGTCGGCTAAGTCCAGAGTGTCTAGCGCATCAGTGGCCCGGTCAATTTGTGCACGCAGTCGTGGTAAAGCCCGGTCGTCGATAATTGCCACGGTTTTGACCGGACTGCAGAGCTGCTCGGTTTTAGTGAAGGTGCTGTCGTTTCCGTCGTTGACCGCAGGATTGATCTGGGTTTTGCGGGTAACCTTGTTCAGTTCATTGTAAACATAGATAAGCACCCGTTGTGCCTCGCGGATTTGTCTGGCGGCTTCAGAGACGATGTCAGTTGCGCCATGAGTGAACTTTAGCCATTTTGTCGCCGCGCTTTGTGCAAAGGCCTGGGCCGATTCCCGCAGCTGAATCGCCTCTTTTACATCTTTCGCCGTCCGCTGCGATTGACTGCGGAAGCGCTGCGAGTCTGTCCGGTTAATGCTGCTCACATCAACATAGTCGCCGACACTTGGCGAGCTGGGTGCGTGGGCGGCAACCAGAGAAAGCCCCTCTTCTAAGACTCGGCCGACCATCGCGTCAACAATCGCGGCGACATACGGGCCGATGTTCGTGCCGGTCAAGCTGTTGATATAATCAAATTCTGAATCCAAACTTTTTTGTAAACTGGCGGCCACTGTCTGACCGGGCGTAGTGATGTGGCAGCTGGCCGGATCATCGTTCGGCTGGCCGTCGCCGTCTAAGTCTGGGCCGGGTAGTGCGCCGTCCAGATCAGAGGTGTCCAACTTTTCTGTACATTCTTTTTTACCCAAAAAGCCGGCGCCGGCCGAGGCCTCGGCTCTGGCCGCGTCCTGTGCGGCCGAGGCCTCGGCCGCCTGCTCAACGCTGGCGGAGAGGAAGATGCCGTACATATTGTTTTGCGGCTCCCAGGATTTACTGTAAGCAATCCAGCCGCCCTTTCTGAAGTCAGCGTAGAAATCCTCGATGTTTTCACCGATGCTATCAAAGTCACAGGTATATTTTTGAGAAAATTGACCGACCTCCGGAATAGCGAAAGCCAGTTTTAGTTGAGCGCTGAATGGTGCGCAGATATCGATGTTGGTAAAATTGAGGGCGAATTGCTGCAGTCCGGTGGCCAGCGCACCACTTAAGTAAGACTGCCAATCTCCGACAAAGCCGCCGTCTTTCGCGCCCTTAATGTAGGCGATAACGCGGTCTACCAAATAATTTAATAATGCCTTTTTTAGTCCCTGCACAAAGGCCTCCCCCGCCCATTTGAGCAGCGATTCGCCCAGTAAAATTGTCTGCGAACTTGCGCTGATGTTTGAAGCCACCGTACCCTCAACTGCAGCACCGGCAGTCACATTCGTAGCCACTGAAGTTTCGGTATTAGTTATGAGGACAACCGGGTTGTCTTCTGTGGTCAGTAAAATAGCATGAGCCGGCTTCGGGAATGAAATCGTTCCCCCGACTAGTGAGCAGAGTAAGATGGCAACCAGGATTTTAGAGCCGTATCTTTGCATGCCGGGTTTAAGAGGGGTTCTTGGAAATATAAGTTTTTATTTTATCGCTTAGGTCAGCCAGTCCTTTATCTACTCGCTCGATTAGTGAAAGCGAAACACTGGCCGCTATCGGATCAGCATCTCTATTCAAAATACTTTCGAAGATCGTGTTTTGCGCCGTAACAAGTTGAATTTGCTCCGCATGGATTGCGGATAATCCTTCTGGAACCGGCAGTAGCTTGAGTTGCCTGATGATTTCCGCAGTTACCGAAGCCATTGCCTGTAAAGTTGCGTCGCCGAACGGTTTTGTGCTGTAAGGAGCCAGCTTTTGCTGGCCGGCAGCAATGATTGCCCCGCGGGCCGACAGGTATTCTTTGGCCGAGGTTGAGCTGGATAAAATTATATCTTTCGGATCGGTCGGCGTGGCCAGGATTTTCTCAACTATTTTTTTCGTTTCCTCCTCCAGGATTTTGCTGGCGACCAGTTTTGGATCCAGAGCCAGAATTGTGCTCACACCCGGCTGGGTCGGGCTGGGCTGCGGGCCCTGCGGATTGCGCTCCAAAAGATCCTGGGCGATTGCCTTGGCTACATCCTGCGTCGCCGACGGGCGATCTTCATCAATTTTTACCGGCGATCCTACTTTTTTGATTTCTTGCAGTGGAATTGCTCCAATTTGCTGGTCTTTGAATGAAAGCTCGTTTGGTTTAGAGAACAATATAAAAGCCGCGCATCCTAGTGCGAGCGTTACCACGGCAACTGATGCCACTTTGTAGTTCATCGATGATAGATATTTTCTATCAAGAGTATACCATAAGTTGGGTATAGAGATCAGGCAAGATTAGCCGGTTATTTTCTGTTCAGCGGGTTGCAATGGATAAATTATAGAGGCATACTAATTATGTTGTAAAATATTATTATTTTTAGTTTATTTTTTTATATGCAGGACAACAAACCAACCGAAGAAGCGATCAGTAATTTGAATAAGGATTTTAAGCTGATGGGGACTCATCATGTCCATTCCTGGTACGGCTGGGCGATTGTCGGCATTGTCTCGGGAATGGCGCTGATGCTTTTGTTCGTTGCAAATCAAAACGCGCAGTTCTCGGCAAGTAACGCTGCTGTTGCGCCCAAAGGACCCGCTCAAGCCGGGCCGGCCAAAGTTTCTTTCTCCGGTTCGGCGCTCGCAAGTGCCGTAAATGGATCTCCTCAATTGAGCATCAGTGCTATCGGTAAAAGGTTATTACAACTAAGTACGCTAGGGACTGTCAGCAACCTCTCGATACAGAATGCAACTTTTGGTACACCAACTAAAAAAGGCATCGCACTGATTAATTATGCTCCGGCGGCAGTGAATTCACAGGGGCTTTCACAAAGTATAGCCGCCTTAAATCAGGGTATAACTGGGAATTCCGCCTTCAAAGTTAGTGGCTCTGTCTCCGGGGATAATTTTGAATATTTAGTTGTGCCGGATGCAGCTAAATCCTCGGTGCCACGCGGGCTGGCGCTGTCTAGTATCATTCGCTATGTTGATCCTTTAAAGCTGACTGTTTTTCCCGGGCTTTACGATGGTTGGGCTGGCGGCACTCCTCCTCTTGCTACGCCAGATGACCGGTTGTGTTGGTGTTCTGCGCATCAGAATTTCAAGTTTGACTGTGGTGGCGGTAATTTCTTAACTTTTGGCAAAGATGAGCACGGTAAAGATGTGGCAAGGACGACAACAAAAAGATCAGAAGCATTTACTTTCAGCGTGGGAGTCCCCGGATCTGGTATGGGCGGGCAGGACACCACGGAAAAGTGCCCGGCTGATGCGGCAACCTCCTGCAGTGCCGCGCCCTGCATTCTTGCCGTAGACAATACCGGCATAAATGGCAACCATCTTTGCGCTGCAGCAACCGGCAGGGCTGAAGAAAAACAAGCTAAGTCAACAAAAATTTCCGCAGACCCAATTACCGCGGGAGCTGCTTGCAAAGATGATGCAATCACCGAGACGGCACAAAAATAGAAATCGAAAATCCCCGCCAGCGCGGGGATTTTTTTTGTTATTAACCTAATAGGCGACTTATTTCTATTATTTGCTCGATCGAGAGGTTTTGGGGCCGAATATTCGGTTCTAATGCAAGCCCCGGCATGATTTTTTGCGCCTGTTCCCGACCGATCTCTTCGCTCAAATTATTCAGAAGAGTTTTGCGTGGCTGCTTGAAGATGATATGCAATGCTCGATAATAATCGAGCAGTATAGAGGGGCTAGAGGGATTAGAGCCAGCTAGAGGGATTAGCTGGATAACTGCTGACCAAACTTTTGGTGGCGGGTCGAAATCGGTTGGTGGCAACTCGAAAAGAATTTTTGGCTCCGCCCAAATTTGTGTTGCAGCTGCTAGCAGATTCATTTTTGGGGGTGTGGCGCATAACCGCTGCGCCACTTCTTTTTGGATCATCAGCACAGTTTTTCTTGGTTTGATTGGCAGTTCACCAATCGTGCGCAGAAGTGCACCGGTGATGTAGTAGGGGATGTTCCCGACAAGAGAATAGTTAGTTAGTTGCTTGGTTAGCTGGTTAGTTAGTTTAGGTAATTCAAGCAGGGCGTCTCCGGCTATAATTTGCACACTCTTGCCAACTAACGAACTAACCAATTCACCAGCTAACTCTGCGTCTTTCTCTATCACAATCAGTTTGCAGTCAAGCCGATCGCACTCCGCTACCAGCGGTATAGTCAGCGCGCCCAGGCCCGGGCCGATTTCGATGACCGTCTCCCCCTTTTGCAAATTGAGTGCGTCAATAATCCGCGTGATCGCTTTCTGGTTTTTGAGGAAGTGCTGACCGAGGGGTTGGGGCATAGGAGTTAATTGGTTAGCTGGTTAGTTTGTTAGTTGGTAAGAAAGGATTGATATTAGTTTTTACTAACTAACCAACTAACTATCTAACGAACTAACTAGTTCTCTATCCACATCTCATCCTCACTCGGCAGTCCATTGGTCAGCCCGTCGCAACTATCAAAGCTGCACAGATCTTTGGGAATTTCATAGAGAAAGCGGCTGGGGAAGGAGTGAAAGAGAATATAGAGCATTGTGCGGGCTCTGGTCATTGCAACATACATTAAACGGCGTTCCTCTTCAACCTGCTCCGGTTTTTCTACTGACCGTTCGTGTGGCAACATCCCCTCATTGACGCCGATGATAAAAACGCAATCAAATTCCAGCCCCTTCGCTATATGGATGGTCATCAGGTTAACGGGATTGGTTGGCTGGTTAGTTGGTTGGCTGGTTAGTTGGCCGGAAGAGGGGCGATCGGCAGATTGCAGGAGTGAGGCACGCTCCAGAAATTCACCCAGATTTTCAAACTCCGCCGCAAAACGAGCAAGTTCACTAATGTTATCCATTCGCTCCTGCGGGTTATTGAATTTTTCTTCTAGAAAATCCTGATACTTTGATTCCCTCATGAAAATTTCAATCAGTTCCGCAATGGATTTATTCCGCCCTCCTTGCGACTGCATAATCTTTGCAGTTGGTGCACCGATCCGCTTGCCCAGCGAGGTCTGTAGCCGTTCGCCGCTGACAGTATCTAGCGGATTATTCGCCAGCCGCAATCCGGCTAGAACATCTTTTATTTCCTTTCGATCGTAGAATTTTAACCCGCCGAAGATTTTGTAGGCCAGATTTTCACTAATGAGCGCTTGTTCGATCGCGCGGGATTGCGCATTAGTTCGATACAATATCCCAACGCTCAAATCCCTATTTTCACTTCTTAGTTCTCGGATCTCGTTTGCAACCCAAATCGCCTCGCTGTCGCAGTCTCCGGCGGCCACGATTTTGATTAATCTTCCGTCCGGATTTTCCGTCCACAAATTTTTCGGCGTCTGGACGGTGTTATTTTTAATGACGGCATTTGCGGCATTAATAATATTCGCGGTCGAGCGATAATTTTGTTCCAACTTGATAATTGTTGCTTCGGGCCAGTCTTTCGCAAAATTCAAAAAATTTCGGAAGTCCGCTCCTCGAAACGCAAAAATACTCTGGAAATCATCCCCGACGACACAGATATTTTTGTGCTTTTCAACCAAAAGACGGATCAACTGATATTGCGTTGTGTTAATATCCTGATATTCATCCACCAGAATATGGCTAAATAGTCCTTGGTACTTAGTTCTAAGTTCTAAGTTCTCATTTAGTAATCGCACCGGTTTTTCTATTAGATCATCGAAGTCAAAGGCATTGTCTTGTTTTAGTGTGCGTTCGTAACGGTTAAAAATCTCGGCAAAAATTTGGTCGCGCCGGTCTTCTGACTCAAATATTTCCGTAATATCTTGAAGCTCGCTTTTGACACTGCTAATTCTCTGCTCTACCGCCGCGGGTTTCCAGATATCTTTTGCCAGCCCCATCTCCTTCAGGATTCGTTTTACGAGTGAGCCAGAATCGTCATCGTCATAAATTGAGAATGCGGATGTTCGCCCCAGTAGCGCTGGCTCTTCCTTCAGAATTTTTGCGCCAAAAGAGTGAAATGTTCCGATGAATGGTTCCCCGTATACAGGGAAACGCGGATGCCATTTTTGATCTGCATTGTCTTTGCCGAAGACTCGCTCGCGCATCTCGCGGGCGGCTTTATTTGTAAAGGTAATGGCAACTATTTCGTGTGGCGGTATTCCCCTCTTAATCAACTGTTTCAATCGACTGGTTAGCGCCTTGGTTTTACCGGAGCCGGCGCCCGCGGCCATGAGAAGAGGGCCACCTGGGTGATTGGCCGCCTTTTCTTGTTCAGGGTTGAGAGAGGACATATTAGAAGTTGCTAGAGGTACTAGATGTTGCTAGATGCTGCTAGGAGGAGACAGCTATAGAAGATTGGAAAGAGTAAGATAAAGCATTCTAGCATATCTTTTATTCACTAGCTGCCGCTAGCAGCATCTAATGCTTCTAGCAGCGTCTATTTTCCCATGTCCTTGCCCCCTCTCTCGCTTTCTGCTACTATTTAAAACAATCCCTAAGCGGGAATTTTGCTTTTATGGTCTTGTATGGCTATAAAACCGCTGGAGCTTTGGGATTTATTATGTCTACTATTCCCGGGGACAATGCTTGGTTTAGGGCAATTCGGCCCAAAATACAAGCTATATTGGTAAAGTTCCGGCGTTTTTCCTCGCTTTTCCCGGGGTCGGTTCGGGTTGCAGTCTTAATTCTATTTTTTGCGGTTGCCGCCGAGGTTATTTTTTCTGTCTCCCCGAAAGCCGTAGCTACAGAGGTAGTTTATGGAGGACCAAAAGATGCAGTTGTGGCAGAGAGCAAGAGCTTATTCGAAAATGCTGCTGCATCCGCTGGCATCAATATATTTGAAAGCGGAGAGGAGACGCTGGAAGAGCACGAACCAGTTTTAGCTACGACCCCCTTACACGCAGAAATTGGTTCTTTAGGGATAGAAGATGGATCTCCTTTTATTTCCAGTATCAAAAAGGATGATGGCCGATTGCGATACACGGTTCGTCCCGGCGATACTTTACTTTCTGTTTCTGAAGTCAGTAAAGTCAAAGTACAAGAGATTGTTAAGTTAAATGGACTGCCGACTGATGAACCGCTGATTGTTGGCGATCAGTTGCTGCTGCCGGCTTCGGCCGAGTCAGCGCCTATTGTTGGTCGGATCGTCTGGAAAGGTTGGCTGCCGAGCGGATTTATCTGGCCCGCAAAAGGGCCGATTGGCGGGCCGCACGGCACAGGGCGATACGCGCAGACGGCATACGAGATTCCGAATGCACAAGATACTCCAGTAGTTGCCTCTGCCGACGGCACCGTGTCATCTGCAGCGATTGGCTGGAATGGTGGCTACGGCAATTATGTGCTCATTGATCACGCGCCAATTTCTATACAAACAATGTATGGGCACCTGCATTACTCCGTGGTTGTCCCGGGCGAGAGTGTTCGCCAGGGTCAGGTCATCGGGTATATGGGCTCAACCGGCAATTCAACCGGCCCGCATGTGCATTTTGAAATCCGACAGTAATCTTTAGAGTAATCGCGAATACGCAAATAGCGAATATCGCGAATGTGGCAAGAAGCTGTCGCTGATGGTTCGTGGTAGTATTAGCATTATTAGCTATTCGCATATTCGCGATTACTCTGTTAATGCCAGCAACCGCTTCACCGCAGCTATCTGCACCAAGAACTACGCCCGGATCAGGTAGAGAGTCATCTTCTCGTACTCCCGGCGGAGTTGGCTCTGACGGTGAGATGTATTCAGAAGAAATGCCGGAGGGTGTCAGTGAGGATGGTCAAATGTTTTCTGGCGGCGAACCGGAGCAACAAGATCAGCAGTCAGAGCCGGTTGATGCAAGCAAAGAGATCTCCGTAGGCGAATGGGTGCTTTGGTTTACCTTTGCGACCATAATAGATTTGCTTAGTTTTATTCCGGTAGTCGGCACGATTCTTTCAGTGCCCGGAGTTTGGTTTTTTCGTTTCATTTTTAAGAGGAGTAAGCTCGGCGACAAAAGTCGCGCGCTGACTATCGTCGCCATTATCTTGAGTTTGATTGAATTAGATTTTACTTCTTTCATCGCCGGGTTTGTGCCCGGCTGCGCTGGTATGGTTTTTGCCGCCTGGATAAAATACCATCTTCTTAAGAAGGCCAAGGAAAAATTGGCCAGAATTGAGCCAATTGTTAGCAGGTTTAGGGGAGCAGCTGGAAAGACAGGAGCCGGTTCTAGGACGAAGGGTTTTGGGGGACGGGCCGGATCAATTGGTCGGTCCCGCGGCGGTGTTGGCGGCAGTACACGACAGGGAGGGGTTTCTGGGCAGCCGGAAAAATCAGGATCAGTTTCTAGTTCATCCGACTCGTCTGGCCGCCGGGCAGGCGGAGCTAGTCAGCAAGCCGCCGGTGATCGGCAGATGGGGGTCGGCAAGCAGTATGGTGCAGATATGGGTGGCATGAAAACTGAACCTTCGTCTGAAATTCAGGCGCGCGGGATAGGTGCAGAGGAGGGCAGTATTTTAGAACAGGTTATGGCCAATGCCGAAAAGGACAGCCCGTATGTTCAGATGGAGAAACAGACGCCCTATGCCGGTATTGATGAGTCCGGAAGTCGCTGGCATGTTGGCGACGGCTTAGCGGCCATCCAGCCAGCCAGCGGCGCAAAAAAGAAATCTAAAAAAAAGAAGTTAAAGCCAAGGCAGATACCCTCACAAGAGTAAAGTTGCGCTGATTCGGTTTTTTGCGCTAGAATATAAGAATCTTGAATCTGTCAGTCAGCGGACAATTCTTAATTCTTAAATTATTCGTATATTAGCTATTTAATTCGTACCTGCCTGCCGGCAGGTATCCGAGAATACTTATGGATATAAAACTTATCACTAGCTTCAAAAACAAACTGGTTTCCATCAAAAATGCGATTACGCAGCAGATTACTAAATTGCGCAAGCCGGTAGATATGGGCGACGATATTGATTCATTTGAAGAGGAGGCGGACGAGGCAACGGAGATGGCCGCCCAGGCCGGTATGGTAGAGACACTGAAACGGCGCGTTCATCGAGTTGATGATGCGCTCACCAAAATGGATCAGGGCAAATATGGAGTTTGTGAAAAGTGCGGCAAAGAAATCGAAGTCGCACTGCTGAATGTCGATCCGGAGAGCCGTTATTGTCGTGGCTGCAAGGTCAGTAGTCGCTAACACGCTAATGCGGACTAATACACGAATAAATACGGACCTTCCCATTCGTATATTCGGTTTTATTAGTATGTTCGTGAATACTGTATGAAGCATTCCCTCGCCAAACTCTACGCGGCAGAGTTGGATGGCATCGACGCCCGTTTAATCGAGGTTGAGACTGATGTGCAGGGCGGATTGCACTCTTTCACGATTGTTGGGTTGGCCGACAAGGCGCTTTCCGAATCGAAAGAGCGGATAAACGCAGCTTTAAAGAATAGCGGGTTCAAGCCGCCAAATCAGGAGAACCGGAAAATTATTGTTAATTTAGCTCCGGCGGATGTTAAAAAAGCCGGCAGCCAATATGATTTATCGATTGCCCTCGGGTACTTATCAGCCAGCGGGCAGATGAAACAGTTTGCCGGTGAGAAATATATTTTTTTAGGTGAACTGGCGCTAGACGGTGCGCTCCGAAGTGTCTCCGGGGTTATGAATACTGCCCGGCTAGCGGCCGAGCGCGGCATCCCCTATTTAGTTGTGCCAACAACAAATGCAGTTGAGGCCGCGATGATTAATGGCGTGACAGTTTTACCGGTCGCTACACTTACCCAGATAATTGCTCATCTGGAGGGAAGAAAAAAAATTAGCTCGCAGCCGCAGACAGTTCCGACGCGCCGAATAAAAACCGGGCCAAGCATTTTAGACATCAAGGGGCAGGAACATGCCAAGCGCGCGTTACTAATTGCCGCCGCCGGCGGGCACAACCTACTCATGGTCGGCCCGCCTGGAACCGGTAAAACGATGTTAGCGCAGGCCGCACTTTCTCTTTTGCCGGATCCTGACATTTCGGAGATTGTGGAAATTACGCAGATTTATAGTGCCGCTGGGTTGCTCGGTGAAGAGCCGTATATCGCCCATCGACCCTTTCGTACGCCTCATCAAACATCATCGCCGGTTTCTATTATTGGCGGCGGCCAACATCCCCGCCCGGGCGAAATATCACTAGCTCATCGCGGCGTGCTTTTTCTGGATGAGCTGCCGGAGTTCCGGCGCGATTTACTTGAGGCGCTGCGCCAGCCGCTAGAAAGCGGGCATTCGGTCGTTACCCGAGTTCAGGGTACGGTTCGTTTCCCGGCGCGTTTTATGCTGATTGCAGCGATGAATCCTTGTCCGTGCGGCTATTACGGCGACGATGAGCGCAACTGTAAATGCGGTCAATATGAAGTTGAACGATATCAAAAGAAGGTTTCCGGGCCACTTTTAGATCGTATTGACCTTCAGATTTCTGTTCCAAGAGTGGCGATTGCCGATTTACGGGCTAAAACACAGACAGATAACGGCGAGCTTGATGCTCTACGAGAAAAAGTTTCTCTGGCGCGTAGTCGGCAGCAGCAAAGATTTAAAAGTCAGCATGTTCGTCTTAATAGCGAGATGAGTTCAAAAGAGGTAGATGAACATATTAATTTGGACGCTAGGGCGGAACAGTTTATGCGCGGGATTGCCACAAAACAGCTGCTCTCGCCGCGCGGAGTATATCGTGTTCTAAAAACAGCCCAAACGATTGCCGATTTAGATAATCGAGATTCAGTAACGCAAAATGATTTAGCAGAGGCGTTTGCCTATCGGCTGCGCGAACAGCAGTAATCACTAACACGCTAATCCAGACGAATACGCGAATAGAAACCTTGGTACCATTAGCATATTAGTCTTAATTCGCATGTTAGCGAATGCTGTAATTACTGCAAAAGCCGCAAAGCATCCTTCATCCCCTCAAACGAGGTGCCGATTAAGACCAGTTTCTTATCCGGCAAAATCAGATATGAGAAGGATGCTCCGGCGGTTGTGCCCGGGGCAAAGCGATTTGGATAGATGTCGCCTATAATGCCATCTCTAAACGGTTGGAGCGCGCCCGGGTTTGTGATGAAGAAATTTTTATTGTTTGGACTTTTTTCCAGAGCGTCGAACCATGGTTGGATTGATTCAGCGGTAACATCGTCTTTTAGTTTTGCCACTACGCCCGGCCAGCGGCCGCTACTGTTAACAAAAACTAATGTACTGTATTCACCCGCGAAGAGCGTTTCTGTTTGGGGTTTTAGTGTTGGGATCAGCGTACCGATTAACTCACTAAAACTAATTTGAATGTGACCCTCTTTAAATAAATTAACTTCACTTGTACCGGCGGCGGGCAACCCGTCCTGTAAGCCCACTTTCCAAGATTCCACAGTCAGCGGGACAGTTAGTGTAGTTTGGGATTTGCCAACCGGTTCCTTGGTTAATAACGAGTTGGATGTCGATGTTTCTGGTTGCGAAGTTTGTGTTGAATCGGCAGAGGCGATTGATTGATCGGGCTGCGGCTCGATCGTCTGCGTTTCAGTTGTTTCTAAAGCAGAGGTAGAGTTTTCCGGAATCTGTGCAGCCGGCGCCGCCATAAATTTTGCAATAAATTTTGGTAGCATAAAATATCCAACCGCAGCCAGCACGATTAAGACAAAGACCGCGGCGAGTGCTAAGGTTGCCGCCGGACTTTTTTTCTTTTCCGTTTGTCCCTGAACAGCTCCGGCTGTTTGAACCGGAGCTTTATTGTCATGAAATTTGACTGGTATCAGTTCCGGCGCCGGATGCAGGTTTTTTGCCAGCGCAGCGCTGTCGCCGGCCAGAGTCCGAAGAGTTATTTCTTTGATTACCTCCATAGTACAGTATTCGCTAACACGCGAATGAGGACTAATATGCTAATGGGTTTCGAATTCTATTCGCATATTCGGTTTGATTAGCATGTTAGTGATTACTGCAAAAGACGCAAAGCATCCTTCATCCCCTCAAACGAGGTGCCGATTAAGACCAGCTTCTTCTCCGGTAAAATCAGGTATGAGAAGGATGCTCCGGCGGTTGTGCCGGGGGCATAACGGTCCGGATAAGTGTTGTTAATCAACCCATTTTTAAAGGTCTGCAGTGTACCAGGATCGGTAACGAAAAAGTTTTTCTTTTCCGATGTTTTTTCCAGAGAACTAAACCAGTCCTTAATATCTGTGGCATTTGCCTCCATTTTGAGTTTAGCCACATAGCCAGGCCAGTTGCCAGCCGCATCACTAAAAGTGTAGCTGCTAACCTCGCCGGAAAATAGTTGAGCAGTTTTTTCCTGAATGCTTGGCGCAAGTGCACCGATAATCTCCACAAAGGTCAGCGCTCTTTGGGGTGTATCAAAGTTCATGAGCATTGTCTCGCGCGTTCCCTGCAGATCTTTTGTTTTGGTTAGCGCCTCATTGATTACGGCTGCTGTATATGGTTTATTCACAGCTACAAATCCCCGAGCGGCTGGCTCTACGGTGAAAAGAGAGACAATTGCCGGAGTAGTTTTCGCGGGTTGTGTTGGTTCAACCGGAGTTACCGAGCCGGCCGGCTGCTGTGCAATTGGGGCTGGCTCTACCGGAGCCGTTTTAAAAAGGGGCACGATAAAGTATGCAGCCGCCGCAATTACAACAAGGCCAGCAACTCCAAAAATTATTGTTTTCATTTTGCCCTTGCTTTTCCTCTGGGCGATGAGCGCGTCCACTGACGGCGCAGCTGTTTGCGCAGCAACAGGCGGAGCCGGCGGTATTATTGCCGTTGTGGCAGGTGCCGGCGCGGTTTGGAAAACGCGCGCGCTCGGCTGTGGCGCAACTGTATTTGGGGTAAAAACCGGTTCGTCTGCGTCAAAAACGGGCTTTGCAGGGATCTTGAGAGTGGGCTCCGTTGGGCTTGCTTGCACGGTTTGATTTGGTGAAGCTAAAGCCGATGCGCTGCCAATATTCTGGCGCAGCATTTTAATTTGCTGTTCCTGCCCATCTGGCAAGGGTTTTTGCGGCTGCGGGTTTATCGGAATATTTTGCGGTTCCATAAAATAATAAAAGATAAATAAGAGAGGCCTTTAGTATTTCTACTATACCACAATATTATTTCGCTGGCCCGTTTTCTAAACTAAGGCAGGCGTGATTTTGGCAAACGGGGTTCTATTGCCAAAATCACGCCTGCCTTAGTTTGTATACATCAAAACAATCCCTAAACTTTCCCCATCGCCTTTAGCGACAAGCCAATTTTTCCATTTGGCTCAACTTTCATAACTTTGACTCGGACATGATCGCCAAGTTTGACCACCTCGCCGACGGTTTTCACGAATCCATCCTTGAGTTCGCTGACATGGATCATGCCGTCGTGGTTTGCATCTAGCTCAACAATCGCCCCGAATTCCAAAATCTTGACGATATTGCCCTCGACTATTTCGCCAACCTGATAGTCTTTCACGATCGCCAGCACCTCGTTGTAGGCCGCCATTGTCGTCTCTTTATCTTTACCGGAGACATAGACCAGGCCATCGTCGTCGATATCGATGGCAATGCAGCCGGTTTTTTCAATAATGCCGTTGATTGTTTTTCCGCCACTGCCGATAACTGCACCGATTTTCGCCGGGTCAATTTTAACGCTCATGATAAGCGGTGCCAGCGGCGAGATCTCTTTGCGCGGCGCCGGTAAAGCAGCAGTGATCACCTCTAGGATTTGCAATCTGGCTTTGCGGGCCTGTTCCAAGGTTGTTTTCACCATCTCCATAGTCAGTCCCATGATTTTTACATCCAACTGAATTGCTGTAATACCCTCTTTAGTGCCAGCAACTTTAAAGTCCATGTCGCCATAGTGATCCTCTGCCCCCTGCAAATCAGTGAGCACTTTAAAATCTTTTTCGCTATTGGCGGACATAAGACCCATCGCGATTCCGGCTACCGGTTTTTTGATTGGTACGCCCGCATCCATTAGCGCGAGCGTGGCACCACAAACCGAGGCCATTGAAGACGAACCGTTTGATGAGGTAATTTCGGAAACAACTCGGACCGCATACGGGAATTCCTCTTTAGTCGGGATCATGCCTCGCAATGCTTTTTCTGCCAGCGCCCCATGGCCAATTTCGCGACGACCAGCGCCGCGGAACGGGCCGGTTTCCCCAACTGAATACTGCGGGAAGTTGTAGTGCAACATAAAGCGTTTTTTGCCCGAGAAGCTCATAGTTTCTATCGTCTGCTCCTGGCCGGGCGTGCCAATCGTGGCTAGCGCCAGCGACTGCGTGTTGCCTCGTATAAATAAGCCAGAACCGTGCGTGCGTTTCAGCAGCCCGACCTGGGCATGCAGTTCGCGAACCTCCTCAATCCCTCGTCCGTCCGGGCGTTTGCCGGAGGTGATCGCCCCGCTATGCACAATCTCGCTGATCATCTTCTCCAGATAATCCCCTGTCGCTTTAATTGTTTTTTCGTCTACTCCATCTGCGCGCAGATGTTCATTCAGATCAGCGGCGATTTTTGCCAAACTCGCCTCATGCTCCATTTTAGTTGCAGCATAAATTGCCGGCTCT
This sequence comes from Candidatus Harrisonbacteria bacterium, assembly GCA_023255625.1. GTDB lineage: Bacteria > Patescibacteriota > Minisyncoccia > UBA6257 > 1-14-0-10-44-23 > JAHFLF01. Next base: position 358,820 of record JAHFLF010000001.1, on the reverse strand, counting down.
AATTTTCCATTCAAAAAACTGACCATTTTTTCTTTGACCGCCGGGTCTAGCTCCGCCAAAACAATTTTTTGTTTTGGTTTGCCAATTTTGGCGACGATGCTGTTTTGGAATTCGATTAGCGTATTTATCTCTTTTTGTGCCTGCTCAAAACCCGTAAGCACCTCGGCTTCGGCTGGCTCCAGTCCATCGGCTTCGATCATATTAATTCGGTCTTTTGGTCCGGCGGCGAAAATCTGAAAGGTTGCCCCCTCCGCAATTTGCGAATTTTTTGGATTAACTATCAGCGCGCCATCTTTTTTAACTATTTTTACGCCCGCAACTGGTCCAGCCCAGGGAATGTCCGAAATAGCCAAGGCCGTTGAGGCGGTATTTAGCGCCAGAAAGTCTAAGTCATCATCCTCGTCATACGAGAGAATAGTAACTACCACCTGAACATCGCGGCGCATCCGCCCATCAAAGAGTGGACGAATAGTCCGGTCGATAACTCGGCCGGAGAGAACCGCCTCCTCGCTGGATTTTCCTTCGCGACGCACAAAGCGGCTGCCGAGAATTTTACCGACGGCATAAAATCGCTCTTCGTAATCCACCGTCAGCGGGAAATAACTGCTTTCTTTATCTTTTTTGCCCATGACCACCGTGGCCAAAACGGTTGAGTCGCCATATGTGCCAAGCACAGCGGCGCTCGCCTGTTCGGCCAGCCGGGAAACCTCGAATTTTAAGGTGCGGCCTGCGTAATCTAACGAGAATTCTTGTTTGTGTAAATCCATAATGATCAACGAATTACGAATTTTGTACGAAAGTGCGAATAGTGCGGCTCGGCATCTCTTCGGCTTTCGTATTTTATTCGTAATTCGTTTTTATTTTTTTAATTATTATTATTTTTCGACTTATATGTATTTTATACCTTATTCGTACTTTCGTGAACCAATTCGTTATTCGTAGCTCTCTATTCCTCTGCCGGCAGATATCCATTGTCTGCATTATTTTTGCGACCGCGGCGCATTCCTAGCGGCTTCATAATAACTCGCGGCAATTCATCTAAAGCGACAAAGGTGTCGGCCGCCTCTTTGAGTTTGCTGCTGCTGCTGCGCGAGAACGCCGCCACCTCAACTACCTTGCCTCGGCCAGATCGTAAGTACTCAATCAGCGGAATAAAGTCGCCATCACCGGTTACTAGCACGATGACATCCAAGCTCTCGGACATCCGGACCGCATCAATCGCCATACCGATATCCCAGTCCGCTTTTTTTGCGCCACCATGAAAAATTTGAATATCTTTCATCCGCAACTCAATCCCGGATTGTTTCAGCGCCTCAAAAAAACTCGCCTCACTTTTGGTGGTCTTTTCCCGTTGCTCCATCTCACCCGCCTCGATTTTTGCCAAGTGCTCCGCCGTTACTGCTGCTTCGGCCTTGATCACATAGCCGAGCGCCCGCACCAGCTTGCGGCCGGAAACTAGATGCTTGATGAGTTCTTTGTAATTAACGCGGGCGCTGTATAAATTCTTCGCCGAGTGGTACAGGTTTTGTACATCGATGAAGATGCCAACGCGTTGTTCGGGGTGATTCATGGGGTAAGTTGAAAGTTTTAAAGTTTATCAAGTTATCAAGTCATAGGAAAATCTTACTCTTCCCACCGCTTTATGAACTTTACAACTTGATGAACTATTTTAATCCTAACTTTTTCAGGAGCGCCTTGTGTCCTTTTGGATCTTTTTTCTCAAAGTAGGCCAAGAGCCGGCGGCGTTTGCCGACCATCATCAAAAGTCCACGGCGGCTGTGATTGTCCTTCGCGTGCTTCTTGAGATGTTTGGTTAGCTCCTCGATTTGACGAGTAATAACACCGACCTGCACCGGTACAGAACCGGTGTCTTTTTCGGTAGTTGCGTGCTCTTTAATAATGCGTTTTTTGGTGTTTGTTGTCAGCATAAGATGATAGATACCAATCTACTAATGAGTACTAATGTTACTAATATATACTAATCGGTTTTGATTTTGATTATTGGCAGCTATTTGTAGCATTAGTACCATTTGTATATTGGTATCTTTAATTATTATTTAACGACTTTTAAGATTATTCTTTTTTCGGCTGGTTTGAGAGAGCTAATCGTAAACTTGTATTGTTTACCAAGCTCAATTTTTTGCTTCATTTCGTCTACGCCGCCAAATTCAGTAACATGCACGAGCCCTTGTATTTCTATGTCCAATCCGACAAAGGCGCCGAACGGATTGAATCTGGTAATCGTGCCGGTAACGGTCTGACCTTCTTTGTATTTTTCTGCCACCGTATCCCAAGGGTTTGGTTTTAGTGCTTTGAGCGATAGCGAAACGCGGCCATCTTTAATCTCGACTACTTTTGCTTTAACACTATCGTTGACCTTGACCACCTCCTTCGGGTGTTCAATTAGTTTGTGATCAAGCTCGGAAATGTGGATGAGTCCCTCGATAGACGGCTGATCAACAAAACGCATAAAGGCACCAAAGTCAGCTACGCCGGAGATAATTCCCTCAATAACATCGCCAACTTTGTATTTAGCCAGTAATTCTTTAACATTTTCATTCGCGACCTCGCGCTCGCTGACAATCAGCTTGTTCATGTTCTGCGTGTTGGTGATAATTTTCACGCGCAGATCAGTGCCAACCATCTTTTTGAGCTCGTCCAGAATTTTTTCTTTACTTCCGTCTGGTACTCGCGGATAGTGTTCGTTACTCAACTGTGAAACCGGCAGGAAGGCCTTCATGCCATTTACCTCTGTAAGCAGCCCGCCTGTGTTCGCCGCCAGGATTTTCACCATTACTGGCTCATCCTTATCCTTCATCTCTTTAATCTCGGCCCAGACTTTTTGCTTGCCGGCTTCAGCTAGTGAAAGCTCGACAAAACCGTCATCATTTTCCTGATCAATTATTTTGCCGGAGATTTTGTCGCCGATCTTCAGGTTTTTAATAATGTCGGCGGCATTCATGTATTCCGCGCCGAAAATTACCCCTGTACCCAGCGGGCCGAGATCAACATACATTACCTTCTGACCTTTCTTCATCACCGCACCCTCGATAAACTCTGCGAGCTTCAGCGCTTTGATCAGGCCATGCTCGTTTTTGAGCAGGGCGGTCATCGTGCCATCAGACAGTTTCTTCATAAGTTAGGACAGGAGAGTTGCTTGGTTAGTTGGTTAGTTTGTTAGTTAGAAAAACTGAATTTAATCCGGTCTTCCTAACTAGCTAAGCAACCAAGTAACTAGCCAACTACTCCTCAGGCATTGGAACCGGTAAATAATAATACTTTTTGCGGGTTCCTCTTGTTATTCTCCCTTTTCAAAAGGGAGTACGGCAGTAGCCGGGAGGGATTTTTCTTCCCTCCACCAAGACATAAAAAGTGTTCAGATATTAGCAAAAATCAGGACTTTCGTCAATCTTAGAGGATTTTTTAGAGTATTTTCTGTTCTTTCTGTGCTAGAATTATCTTGTATTACCTCTCTAATAAAATTATTCCCGCCCCAGTAGGGGCGAGGTTCGCCCACACAAGTGGGCGACGGGATTACTCCAATGATTACTTTAAAGAAAGCCATCCGCGAGGCAAAAAAGAATAAAGTAGCGATCGCGCATTTTAATATTTCCGAATTCGTAACTTTGAAGGCCTGTTGGGAGGCGGCGCTTGAATTGTCGCAATCAGTCGGGCGCAAAATCCCGATAATTTTTGGGACCACTGAGCACGAGCGAGAATTTTTAGGTAATGACAAAGAAATTGTTGCGATGGTGAAACATTTGAGGAAGCACTATAACTACCCCGTCTTCTTAAACGCTGACCATACGCATAAAATAGAAAATGCTAAAAGCGCGATTGATGCCGGTTATGATGCAGTGATTATTGATGAGGCAGATAAGCCTTTTGCGGACAATGTTGCGATGGTTCGAGAAATTGTCCAGTATGCCCGCGCCAGCAAAAACAAGAAGGTATTAATAGAGGGCGAGATTGGCTTTATCGGGGCCGGTTCGCAGGTGCACGATAAGCTGCCGGATGGCGTGGAGATTACTGAGGATACTATTACGAAGCCCGAGCAGGCCGCTCAGTTCGTGGAGCTTACGGGGGTTGATATGCTTGCGCCCGCCGTCGGCAATGTGCACGGGATGTTCAAAGATTCGGGAACCTTCACGAAACATCTTTTCATTAAGCGTATCAAGGAAATTCGGCGCGCCGCCAAAGTGCCGCTGGTATTGCATGGCGGCAGCGGCACCCCAGACGAAGAATTTTTAAAAGCGATTGATGTCGGCGTCAGCATTATTCACATTTCAACCGAATTGCGGCGAGCCTTGCGCACCGGTATCGAAAAAGGATTGCATGATCTGCCAAGCGAAGTCGCACCATATAATCTGCTTAAACCCGCCTTCGTTGACGTCAAAGCAGTTGCACTGGCCCGTTTAAAGTTGTTTAATAAGATTAATTAATAATTCATTAAAATATGGGCATTGAAGATGACGCATTCAAAGTGAAGCAAGCACCTGCTGGGGGGGGCGCTCAGGAACAAGTTATTACGCCAATAGATATACATAAACAAGCTGACAAGATACTGCAGGGCAACGCTCATTATCTTGAAGCAGCTATGACGGAGGATCTTCAAAAAGAGGGACAGAGATATAGCGGCAACCTCAACAGGTTCAAAAGTGCAATGACAGGTCTTATCAAGGATTTCGAGGGCGCCAAGGATATGGACCCAACCGTTCAAGGGTATTATCCTGGCTACACCGTTGATGATTTTGCTCAACTAGCACAGGCTGTTCGGCAAGTTGCAAATGGGAAAATAGCTGAGATTTCTGCTCAGTTGGCAAAAAAGATTCGCGAAGAAGTCGAGAGAGACGTAAAAAATTTAGAATCAGGAATTTGATATCGTAGATAGGATTCTAGAGTTAACTTAATAAGTTGTAAAAATCACTGCGCCCCGGACATTCCTGCCCGGGGCGCGTGCGTTTCGGGCTCTGCTTCCCGAGGGCTCACCACTGCCAGGTGACGCTCACAACTTTCGCGGCTCTAGCCGCAGCGTATGTGACACGCTTCAGGTGATGTAGCTATTCCACGAACTGGTCGTAGAATTTGTAGCGATCCGTAAAGGCGGCCTCCGATGCGGACTTGGCAAGCGCCAACATGTGTTCGTCCGTGATGAGCTTTTCGAGCTCCCTTTCGAACTTCACGCTGTGGCCTCCCTCGTCTTTGTCGTCGTGCCGGTAGTGCGGCTCGTAGAACCGCGAACACTCCGGTTGCAATCCGAAACGTTCCCCCATGGACCGCACTACATGTCCATAGGTTTCCGCAACCAGTATCTCTCCGAAGATACGGAGATATACCAGCACCCGCAGGTCATATGACTCCTGCGGATAGCGAACGAGCTCGTAGAGCGTCCGAACAGTTTGCACTGTCCGCTCACTCGCCGGTTCGTTCAGCACTCGCTCCTTGGCCGCTCCCATGGCCAAGAGGTCAGCGAGCCGATCGTCCTGGTGCGTCGGCAGTCGACTCGGGATCTCGTCGCGCAGGATGCAGCGGATGAGCTCCTTTGCCTCCTCGGAGGTCATTCCGAGTTTCGCCCGCTCGTACCAGCGGACGAACTCCAGCGAGATGAAACCAAGCTGGAGAAGGGCCGCCATGACCGCCTCGTTCGGGAGCGAGCCGAACGAGACGAAGAACGGATGCAGGTTGAAACGCTCAACCAGCTCGTTCTCAAAGGCACGATACTCTTCAAAGAACGCATTTCCCATGACGCCCCCCGTTCGTTCCGCGAAATTGCGAGAACAACACAACTTTACTAACTTGGCAAGATATGTCAAAAAAAGACTGAAAAAGTTGTATATTTTAGTACAAATCTTGTAATTTTATGTTCAAATATGGTATATTAGATTGTATGAAAAAAGTATACAAATCAGGCGACTTCGAGGAGTCACTGCAAAAGTACGGTCTGACCCACAAGCAGTCACGGCTGTATATTGCTGCTTTGAAAACCGGTCCTGCTCCCCTGCAAAAAGTTGCCGCTCAGGCAAAGTTGGGTCGGACAAATGCCTATGACGCGATTCACGCGCTTATCGCCAAAGGTTTAGTGAGTATTTCTATGGATGGCAAACGGCACATCTACGTGGCGCAGCCGCCAAAAATGCTTAAAAAATTATTGCGTGAGCAAGAAATTGAATTAGACGAATTAATCCCGCAACTGGAAGTATTTAACGGACGAACTGAATTTAAACCAAAGATTTTATTTTACCCAGGCATTGAGGGTTATAAAACAGCGTATGAGGATTCGCTCACCACGCCGGACAAACAGTTGTTTGGGATTTTTTCCGCCAAAGCAACGTGGGAGGTGCTCGGTCGGGATTACGTTGATCGCGCGGTTGAGAAGCGCGTCAAAAAAGGAATCCACCTGCGCGTGATTCATCCGAGCGTCAGTCGCTCACCCGGTACCTATCCGAGCAGCGCCGGCAACCTGCGTGACATGCGCATTTCTCCGGACGGCATGGATTTTGCCACCACTACATTTGTTTATGGTAACAAGGTGATGATTCTCTCCTCCAAGGCCGAAATGTTCGGTCTGATCATCGAAAGTGTCGACATCGCCGCCGCCCACCGCAACTATTTTGAAGCCCTCTGGCAGATCTCAACGCCAGACCGCGAACTCAAATCCCAACTTTGATTACCAACCATCCTATCTCGCCATATCTATGATATACTAAACTGACGGCCGTCATTTTAGTATACTTTATCTGTTGTATGAACAAAAGAACTAACAACAAAAGGCGCGGTAGCGGCGATGTTATTTTTCGTATTTTAAATACCCTTGAAGATGCGGCAATGACAGTACCGGCGATGGTGGGCGCGATTTTGGAGGCCGGTTATGGAGCGTCTGCCGGAGAGATTGAGCGGGCATTTGGTCGCAATACGGTACATTTTGAAGCGGCGCCTCGACAGCAGTATCATCGGTATTCTATGATGGTCCGCTACCTATCTAAACAAGGAATGCTTTCTAAAGAAACTATCAAGGGTAAAGTAAGATTACGTTTAACAAAGGTAGGTCGTGAAAAACTGCGCCGTCTTAAGTACGAGCGGAAGCATAATCTGCCTGGTTTTGGCTACGAGTTGTCGCCCGGCAAGAAAGTCGTTATCGTCGTGTATGATATTCCCGAAAAAAGCAGAAATGATAGAGCATGGTTGCGGGCAGTTTTAAAACGGATTGGTCTTGAGCAGTTACAGCAGAGCGTGTGGGTTGGCAAGGTTGCCATTCCCCGGAAACTCATTGAAGATTTGGCTATGCGCAAGCTGGCAGATTTTGTTGAGATTGTTGAGGTTGGCGGAACCGGAACACTCGAACACCTCGCATAATTTTTCTTGCGTTTTGCGTTCAGTATACTAAACTGACGGCCGTCAGTTTAGTATACTGATGGAAGAATCGGGCGCGGGATGGTCAGATCCGTTTGTAGACCGCGAAGCTGTAGCCGTCGTGCGGGTCATTACTAACTTGATGCCACTTTTTTGGGTCAATTATTGGAAAGTGCGTGTCGCCCTCTACCTCTTTATCGATATGCGTGATGTAGAGCGTGTCGGCTAAATCAATTGTTTGGCGGTAAATTTCGCCGCCGCCGATAACGAAAATGTCTGAGCTGCCGTAATTTCTGAGTGCATCGGGAATGCTGGTTTGCAAGATCACACCCTCCGGAACTTTATAGTTGGCCTCGCGCGCGAGAACGACATTGGTACGGTTTGGGAGCGGTTTGCCAAGCATAGAAACAATAGATTCAAAGGTTTTGCTGCCCATCATCACTGTTTTTCCGGCCGTAAGTTCTTTGAATCGTTTGAGATCCTCCGGTAAGTTCCACGGAAGCCGGTTCTTAATACCTATTACATTATTTTTTGCCACTGCGGCGATGATTGCAATCATGAGAGTATTCACTAATAACGCTAATTAAGGGCCAGGAATATCGCTAATGATACTATGTTTTCTTAATTTGCGATATTTTGCTACAATTCGCGATATTAGCGATTACTCCAATGACTCAATTCGACCAGCAATACCAAAACGCGATTCTAGACATCATGAATCGCGGTTACGAGGAGCTTAACGAGCGCACCGGGCACAGGACAAAGATTTTGCCGGGCGTTACTTTTCATTTGGACGCCGGATTCCCTTTGCTGACATTGCGTAAAATTCCAATCAAACTTTTTGTCGCTGAACAGATTTGGTTTGTGATGGGCAGCAACAAGCCCGATGACTTTGTAAACAAGTTCACGCCAATCTGGAAGGACTTTATGGAGCCGGACGGGACAATCCCGGCGGCCTACGGATATCGCTGGCGCAAACACTTTGGTCGCGACCAGCTTGGCGCACTTTTGAAACTACTTGAGAAGGAGCCGGGCAGTCGGCACGGCGTGGTCATGACCTGGGACGCGGCTGACGACGGTCTTGGTATTGGCACACCGAAAAAGAATGTCCCCTGCCCGTTTGTGTTTACCGTCAATGTATTCGGCAACAAGCTGCATTTGCACAATGTGGTGCGCTCTAACGACATGATGCTTGGCTGCCCGCACGATGTTGCCGGCTTTGCGCTGCTCCAGCATATTTTGGCGGCAAAACTTGGTTTGCAGGCCGGTACGCTCACGCACACGATTTCAAACGCGCACATTTACGACATTCATTACGATCAGGCATGGGAGATTGCCGGCCGTACCAATACTCACCGCGAGGTGTTGTTTGATGCACAGCCAAATTATTTTGACCGCGCCGAAAAAGGAGATGAACAACTGGTGGACGAGATAACGAATAAGCTGACGGAGCAGTATAATCCGCTGGGGCCGATAAAAGGAATGAAAATTGTTTTGTAGGAGTATACTTACAAGATGCTGTTTCAGATTCTGTTAGAGATTTTTTTAATCTCGATTTTGCCGATTTCTTTAATCCGCTTTAAAATCTTGCCGCGTAAGTTTCGGCTCGTTCTATTGGCTTTTGTTTTCTTGGGCGTCGTTGCATTGGTGTTTGTACACGGCCTTTCGTTTAATCAGCTTGGTATGCGCCTAGATACTTTTTATTCGGCCATGGCAGTGTACGTCGTTGCGGCCCTCGCGGCGATTTTATTTTTAAGATTTTTGGGGCGAAAAATGAAAAATACATTCGCAACCAGTTGGCATCAGGACCCCCATTTTCTCTTTCTGTTCATTCCGATTAGTATTGCCCAGCAGTTTTTGTTTCAGGGCTTTATCCTCTCTCGATTGCAGGCCGTTATCCCCGCAACCGCAGCGATTTTAGTCACTGCGCTTATCTTCGGATATGTGCATACTATTTATCCGCGTCCGCTTTTTAGTTTCTTTCTGGGATTAGTTGCCGGATTATTTTTTGCGATTTTATATACCTTGTATCCGAATTTGATAGCTTCTTCTATCGCGCACGCCGTTCTTAATTTCACCGCGGTGTACTGCGGATTTTTTACTTTTACAGACCAGCGGGGCCACCCACGCAAAACAGAATTACATCTTCGCTGAGGGATTTGTAAGGAGTAAGCGTTGCATGGTATTCTTTTTTTGTTAAAGACTATTTACTCTCATGGCAATTTTGAATAAAAAAGATATTTTAGAGCATATCGCCTCCGGCAAATTAGTGCTTGAGCCGGGCGCAGACAAATTTCAGGTGCAGCCGAATTCGCTGGATTTAAGAATTGGCTGGACTTTTTATATCCCTGAACAGTGGCAGATGACTGACGCCGGCCGCGTGGTGATGCGACCGGATTATTTAGAAAAGCGGGCCAATCAAAATCATTTTAAATTAGTAAAGTTAAAGCCGGGCCAGTATTTTGAATTCTTGCCGAACGAATTTGTTATCGCTTCAACACTAGAGAAGGTTAGTTTTAAAGCCGACAACTTGATTGCCCTTCTGTACCCGCGTAGCTCCATGATCCGCCGCGGCTTTATTATTGAAAGCGGACTTGTTGATATCGGCTACCATGGCCATCTGACAATTCCGATTATGAATGCCACGCCCGCCCCGTTGCGTTTGTATCCGGGTGAGCGCGCCTGCCAGCTTGTATTCCACACGATGAGTAACGGCATGGATATGGTTGAGGCGCAGATGCACGGCGGGGCAAAGGCAAAGTATCATGACTCAACCGCACACGGTCTTGAGGCGCGCACCGACAGCGAAGATGAACTTGAGTTTATTAAGAGCGGCGAGATAGCGAAGATTAAGGAGCAATTTAAGGCATAACGGCAAAATAATTTCTAATTCTCAATTTCTAATTTCTAAACAATTCTCAATTTAGAAATTCCGAAATTAAATCATTGTTTGAAAATTGAAACTTAGAAATTGAAAATTTATGATTCTTGATGAAATTATTCCCTCGTGGGGCACCCAGGCAACTGTTCCTGCGAGTAATCCGTTTATGGCGCAGGCACTCGCAATCTGTGAGCAGATGCGGCAGGAGCACCCGGAGGTAAGTAATCCAACCGCTGCAGTTGTCGTAAAAAACGGAAAAGTGCTTGCGGCCACGCACAATGGATCGGCGCACGAAACTTTTTGCCCACGCATCGCGATGGGAAGCAAAAGTGGTACTGATTATGAATTTTGCCCAGATCACTGCCATTTTAGTAATCATGCCGAACCGAACGCCGCCAGAGAAATAAAAGAAAAGGGTTTAGATGCGACAGGCGGCGAGCTGTATCTTGCCGGTCATTATTGGGCCTGTATGTCGTGCTGGGAGGCCGCAAAAACCGTTGGTGTAACAAAGTTTTTTTTGCTTGAAAATGCGCAGGAGGAGTATAAAAAGAAACGCGATGCTGGCAAACAGGGCGGTGGCAAATTTCCTTTCCCGCTTGACCTTTATTATGTAGACAGCCCGCCCGCCGAACTCATTCCTGCTCTTACGAAGGTGAATATTTCGCTGAAACCACTGCAAAGTGAATTAGCCACAAAAAAAGTAATTGTACTTTTTGCTGGTGCGCCTGACTTTGCCGATCCAACGGCCCTGGCTATTTTTGATTATCGTGCTGATACAGATTATCGTTTAATGCTCGTACGGCTAAGCCGCGATTTAGCAATTTTGTTTGATGAAAATTAATCCGCAGATGCAATATATTCCCGTATTTTTGGAAGCCGCCAAAGCGGGCGGAAAAATCGTACGTGAGTATTTCGGCAAAAATTTAGAGACAATTGCAAAAACGAGTGCAGCTGATTTTCGGACAAAAGCTGATGTGGAGTCGGAAACTGCAATTCTGGCAATTCTGGAAAAGGCCTATCCGGAGTTTGATATTCTTTCTGAAGAGCGTGGTGAGACGCTTAATGGTTCTGAATATACAATCGTTGTTGATCCATTAGATGGTACTAATAATTTTGTTTCCGGAATTCCGAATTTTACGATTTTGATAACATTGTTGCGCGGGAAGCATGCAATCGCCGGGCTTATTTATCATCCGATGATTGATGCGGCTTACTACGCAGAAGATGGCAAGGGGGCATTCTTAAATGGTGCACCGATTCGTGTGAATAATGAAAGTGATGCGACGCATGCCGCTCTTTCTTTTACGGCGGGCTATGGAAATTATGCGCAGCAGGCCGGCATAGTCACTTCGGCACTGTATGACAATCTCCATCTTAAACGAGTCTTGAGTAATTGGTCTGGCGCTGCTGACGCGTGTCTTGTTGCCTGCGGCAAGCTTGAGGCAATCATTAATGATGGCAATGAAGCGTACGATGTCGTTGCGAGCAAGATTATTGGTCGCGAGGCCGGCGCGAAAATTACTGATATTAATGGGAATCCGGAGCAAGACGATACGAATACTGTCTTTCTGATGAGTAACGGCACATCACTGCACGAAAAGATTTTGGAGTCCTGGCGTAAGGTGCGGCAACCTTAGAATTTGCCATTTTTCTTGATTTTGTGTAGTATTCAACTCTATTGAATGGGCTCGCGCCCTATTCGCACTATTATTTTTTAATTCGCATTATTAGCGATTACTCATCTATGGCGATGGAATTAAGTGCGCAGCCGCGCACACAGCTTGGTAGAGCAGTAAAAGGACTTCGCAAGGACGGCATGGTCCCGGCGGAACTTTATGGCCACGGCATTAAAAACGAACATGTTGCGGTCTCGATGAAAGATCTCCGCAAAGTGCTTCGCCATGCCGGTGAGACCTCGATTGTTGATTTGAATGTTGGCGGCAAGAAGCATCCGGTTTTTATTCATGATGTGATGTACAATCCGATTACTGATGTGATTGTTGCAGTTGATTTTTATCGGGTGCGTATGGATGAGAAGATGCGTATTAAGGTTCCCCTTTCCTTCATCGGTGAGCCGGCCGGTGTTAAAGAAAAAGGCGGCGTGCTGGTGCGTTCGCTTTCAGAATTAGAGGTAGAAGGATTGCCGGCAGATATCCCGCACACCATTGAGGTTGATTTGAAGGCACTTATTGATGTCGGAACTTCTTTGCATGTCAGCGATTTGCAAGTTCCGAGCGGGGTGCGCGTGCTGGTTAAGCCAGAGTTTGTTGTTGCTACAATTACTGCTCGTATGACCGAAGAGCAGGAGCAGGCACTCGCGGCCAAAGGCGCAGATGTTAGCGAAATCAAGACTGAAGGAGAGGAAAAGAAGGAGCAAGCTGCAACAACTGAAGTTTCGGCAGATGGCACTCCCGCGGCTGCAGTTAAGCCGGCAGCCGGTAAGCCAGGGTCTGAAGCTCCGGCCAAAAAGTAATAGAGAAATAGAGATTAACTTCTCTCATGTTTTACAAGAATGCCCCGCAATCGGGGCATTCTTGTTATACTATAAACAGCTCTATATATGAAAGCAGGATTTTTTCCTAACCGTTTAGTAACTTTCGTTGTCCTCACGGCAATAGTCGCCGGATTTTTTTCGTATTCGCCGATTCACGCGCAGATATCGCCGGAAGAGCGGGCGCAGCTTGAATCAGATCTTCTGGATTTGGAAAATCAGATTGCGCAAAATGAAGCACTTATCGAACAGTATCGTAAGCAAGGCACCTCACTCAAGGGCGAAATTTCCAGCTTGAACGCGAAAATAGATAAGATTAATTTGCAGATTAAAGCTGTAACCCTTTCTTTAACCCGGTTAAGCAGTGAAATCGTGACCAATCAGCAACAGGTTACGGCCATGCAGCAGAAGCTGGATCGCAGCCGGCTGGCCATGATGGATGCTTTGCAGGCAATGAATGAACAGGAGCAGGTCAGCTTAATTACGATTTTATTGAATAATCCAAATCTGACCAATTTTTTTGCCGATATTAATAATTTGCTGGCTATCCAAGACACGCTTACCGAAACAATCCAGGAGGTTAATAATTTGAAAGATGAATTGTTAGATGCACAAGAGGATTTAGTCGCCAAAAAATCCGAAACTTTAGCCCTCAAGGAACTTCAAGATAGGCAGCGGCAGAATGCGGTTTCAACTAAGCAAGAAAAAGATAATTTGCTCGTGCAGACCAAGGGCAAAGAGAGCGAGTTCCAAAAACTGGCCGCCCAGAAACGCGCCGAGGCGGCCAAAATCCGCAGCCGCATTTTCGAATTACTCGGCGGTGGCGAGATGACTTTTGAGGAGGCCTATGATTTGGCAAAAACTGCCGAAAAAGCCACCGGTGTCTCAGCCGCTTTTCTATTGGCAGTTCTCGACCGCGAGTCCGGGCTTGGCAGAAATGTTGGTAAATGCAGCTACAAGACGGCGATGTCGCCCGGAATTCCGCGCACAGGTAAGCGCGACGATATTACTCCGTTTTTGAAAATTACCGCCGAGCTCGGTCTTGATCCGGAGAAGACGCTTGTCTCCTGCGCGATTAAAGTAGACGGCGCTTTTGGCGGGGCGATGGGGGCGGCACAATTTATTCCGACAACTTGGATGCTTTTCCGGGACAGAATCAGTGCAATCACCGGGCACAACCCGCCTTCGCCATGGGTCAATAGCGATGCTTTCGTTGGGACAGCGCTTTATCTGAAAGATGCTATGAACGCTTGCACTGGGCCTATATATGGCTCTGGTGGCGGTCAAATAAAATGCGCCGCTGCCCGTTATTATGCCGGTGGTAACTGGTACAAAAATAGCTTTCTTTCGACTTACGGCAGCGCCACTCTTGCACGAATGAATAAGTTTGAGGATGACATCGCGGCGATTACGGCTAATTAAACTCATAACTTCAAACTAATAACTCATAACGAAGCCAGAAAAGTTGTGCATTCTGATTTTTTGGTATAAGTTATAAGTCATCAGGCATAAGTTTTAAGTTATTAGTTACCCATGACCGACCCCCGTAAATTACGCGATATAATTGTTGACCAATGCGAGGCCAAGGGTATCACCCCAGTCGAGCTGTCTCGGAAAACTGGCACGCCGGAAAATTACATTGAGCAGCTAATTTCCGGGGAAACCGATCGGTTGCCGGCATTTCCATATATCCGGCCCCATCTTGTCAAAATTGCCGAGAGTTTAAGTATTTCTCCGGATTTATTGACAGAAAAGTATCGCGAAGAATTTGCCGCAATGCATTCTGGCGCTGGAGACAGGTTACCGGGCAACCGATTTTCGCTTCCCTCACATCGGCGCGAGTATTTAGTCGGCGGCGGTATTTTAGTCCTGATTGTGTTTGGATTTTTTGTCAGCCGAACTGGTTTTTTGGGCCAGCCGCATCTAACGATTATTGTCCCGCCGGCCGAACCAACTCCGTTTATTGTTTCCTCCTCAACAATTCTGCTCTCCGGGCGCACCGATCCGGGCGATGCTCTGCTAGTTAATGGTCAGCATGTTCCTGTGGCAACCGATGGCTCCTTTCTTAAGGAGTATCAACTTTTGCCGGAAATTAATATAATTGAATTTTCAAGTAAACGGTTCCTGGGCCGGGAGATTAAAGAAACTAGGCAGGTGTATTTTGATCAGAGTTCGACAACGGCCAACTTATTGGGTGCTCCATCCGCCACAACTACGGTGCAATAGATTCCGGGTGTGAACTTTCGACAAATGTAGTACACTTAAAGTAATAAATTTTATTTAAAAATATGGCTAAAAAAGGCGACAAGGAGGAGAAGGTTCGGCCGGAATATAAAGATATTCACGCGCTGGTTGAGGATTTGCAGGGTAAGTTTGGCGAGGGCTCGGTCATGACCATGGGTGAGGCGAGCAATGTGAATGTTGAGGTTATCTCAACCGGTTCATTTTCTCTTGATGCCGCGCTTGGCGTGGGCGGGTTACCAAAGGGCCGTATTGTTGAGATTTACGGGCCGGAGAGCTCGGGCAAGACAACGCTGGCACTGAATGTTGTTGCGCAGGCGCAGAAGACAGGTGGTCGCGCCGCGTTTATTGATGCTGAACACGCGCTTGACCCGGAGTATGCCCAGCGGCTTGGTGTGAAGATTAAAGATTTGCTTATCAGCCAGCCAGATAATGGTGAGGACGCGCTTAATATTTTAGAGAGCCTTGTCCGTTCAGGTATGGTGGACATTGTTGTTGTTGACTCGGTTGCCGCTCTGACACCGCGGGCCGAAATTGAGGGCGAGATGGGCCAGCAGTTTATGGGTCTCCAGGCCCGCATGATGAGTCAGGCGCTGCGCAAACTCACGGCGATTACGGCTAAGTACAATGTGCTGGTTATCTTCATCAACCAGATTCGTATGAAGATTGGCGTGATGTTTGGTAATCCGGAGACGACGCCGGGTGGTAATGCGCTTAAGTTTGCCTGCTCCGTGCGTCTTGATATTCGCCGATTAGCGCAAATCAAAAAGGGTGACGACATTGTTGGCAATCGGGTGAAGGCAAAAGTTGTCAAAAACAAAGTTGCTCCGCCGTTTAAGATTGCTGAATTTGATGTCATGTACGGCACCGGTATCAGCTATGAGAACGATGTGATAATGACCGCCGTAAAGTACGGGGTTATCACCCGCGCCGGCGCAACATATACATTTGAAGGGCAGAAGCTGGCAACCGGTATTGAGAACACGATGAACAAGCTCAAAGAAGACAAAAAGTTGCTTAAGGAAGTTGAAAAGAAGACAAAAGAGATGATTAAAAATGCCCTCGTCACGCCGGACGCGGGCGGCGGGCAGGATACGAGCGAAGAGGATTTGGAGAAAGAAAAATAGGTTTGGTTTTACAATCAAAATATCGTTTGCTGCGATGCGCCTAGGGAACTTTACGGCGCCCTGCAGCAAACGGTATTTTGATTCCCGGCGCTATTTTTCTGGTTGGTTTATTGGGCTAGTCGGGCCGATACGCAGAACGCGCTTTGTGACCAGTTTTTTAATCCCCCATTCTAATATAAAGATGCCCACAAAGAGTAAGACCGCGAAGATTTCAACGCGGTGGACGATTTTTTTAAAACCGATCAGATGGATTGTGTAGCCGAAAATTGAACCTAAAAGCAGCATAGTCAGAGTCCAGATTACCGTTGAGTAGCTGGTGATTTTTAGGAATTTTTTAAAATTGAAGTCATGCCAGCCGACCAGGAAAATAGTCGGTTTGGTCGTAAAGTACATGAATTTGTTCAGAATCGCATACCAGTGGTAGCGGGCCATCACCTTGTCGCCCAAAAGGGCGCCCCCATATTTTTCATACCTTTTGTCCAGCCAGCAGCCAAATTTTGTTCCTTTCAGATATCTTCCTGCCCCGTACCAGAGTAAGTCGCCAGAGATCGTCCCGGTTATGATAACCAGGGTTAGGAGCGGCCAGTTCAGAAGTCCCTGCCAGGCAAAGACGCTGGAGAAGAGCACTATCCCCTCACCCTCAATAATCACACCGAAGAAGATGATTATGTAAACCAGGGCTATGTTGCTATGGATAAAATATTCAATGCCAGACATAGATAAGGATTAGGGCGTAGGTTGTAGGGAGTAGTGAGAGGCGAGAAAGCTAATAAAAAAGCATCGCCGTATGCGATACATTTTATGTAGATATTGTAGCAGATCGGGACCCCTCTGTCATGCTGAAGCCGAAGCATCTCGCCCAACTCTTTTATTTCTTACATCAATCCGTTCAGCGTCTATCTCGCTAAAATCTTTTTCCCGAGCTCTAGGTCAATTTCTGTCAGACCGCGAAGGCTCGCCGCAAGGAGTACGTTTACGTACTTCGAGGACGAGCCGACAATGGTATGACGGAAATTGGCCAGAGCCCTTCGGGTTGAAGCCCGTTTGCCCGTCTGCGTTGTTGTTCAGAAAAGCCTATGCTTTGGGCATATTGTCTTTTCCTCGCGCCTAGCATACGGCAAAACGGGCTTCGCAACGCGGGGCAAAGTTTTAGCGAGATAGACGCTTAGCTTCTGCCCAGGCGAGCTCAAAGATAGATTTCATCGCATCAGCGATTTCTTTGCTTTGGATAATGATACCAAGTTTTTCCTTCCATGAAGCGATCATGATTTTGTCGTCGTAGATGTTGATTTCTGGAGAGAAATAATATTTATTTGTCGGCACAAGTGCCATTTCGCGCAATTCTTCCCGGTTGCGCTCTGCATTTTGGCGGCCCGCAAGGTTGTCGGGCACGATGCCGCGGATTGAAATTCTTTTCTCTGCACGGCGTCGGAAATACTCCGGAAAGTAGTGAGGCAGTGTTTTTGTTGCATCCTCAAAATTGGCATACGCCCGAATTGGCTCATGCGAGGTCAGCGTGTCTTCATAAACGCGCTCCAGCCCCTCCTCGCCCTCATAAAACATCACCTTTGGCCGGCCGGCAACATTGTGGATAGATTTTAATTCTGGAATTAGATTTTCAACTTCTTTGGCTCGCGCCTGCGCCTCCTCTGCCTCATGATTCAGATACTTGAGTAAATTGTCTGGTGATTCAGCGACATATTCCTGCTTTGGCTCCTTCCCTGAAATCGTCACGAGCCCTTTGCCAACCAGTGAATCTAAAACACTGTAACCGGTTGTGCGGTTCATCTTTGCCTCGCGCATGACCTCGGCAACAGTCCCCTTTCCTAGTTTTAATAAAACACAATAAACCTCTGTCTGGCGAGCCGATAATCCGGCTATGGTTTTAGTTATTTTTTTCATAAATTCATTCTAGCGCATAGCAAATATTGTGTCAAGTGGCTTTAACGAAATCCTATTAACCCTTATTAAATAAGGGTTATTTACGCCATAAGGCATTGACAATAACCAATCTATCGCGTATTCTACGAAAACCTAGGTTACGGGAAGTTCCCGTAGTACAACTGAAAATGTAAGTCCACCCAAAAGGAGAGCGCCATGCGTCGTATTACCCTATTTGAGCCGCGCTACCCGCACGGTCGGGTTAAGACGTATCTCCCGGGAGGTCTTATGAATCTCGGGAGTCGGTTGCTTGAGGCCGGTATTGAGGTTTCGTTTTTTGACCTGAACCACACCGACCTTGAGTCGCCAGAAGTTCGATCAGAGCTTGACCGCTCTAACTTCGTTGGTTGGAGCGTGATTGGCACGCCTTACATCCCTGATGTTATGCGCGACATTGCGAGAGTGCGCTTCATGGGGTATCAGCAGCTTGTGCTTGTGGGAGGCGAGGGCATCAACAACCTGCATTGCCCCGCTGATTTCACGAACTGGTTCAGTCGGCTTGGTCAGGTTGTTCCCGTGACGACGGATCAGGCATGCGAGCAGGCCCTCGATCTTGCACCGGGCAGTCTGCGTTCCGCCTTCGACACCTCGTCGGTGCGGATGCTCATGCAACTGACGGAGGCGCAGCGCCGCCTATATCTCACTAGCGAGTTCGCGCTCTTTCTAGCGAACGGCTGCATGTTCAATTGCAGCTTTTGTGCGGCCGCGAAGAATCGGCCGGAGCAGTACCGAAGCTTGCGTGCGCTCGAGGAGGAGGTGGAGTACATCTGTTCGTCCCTCGTCTCTATTGGTCACTCTACCTTCACGGCCTACCTGACCAACCTTGATGTCTTTCAGAGCGTTGACAAGCTTGAACTGTGTCTTGCTGCTGTGAGTCGAATCGCGAGGCGACACGGCATCGTCTTGCACCTGCGCGGTCTTGCCACCTCCAAGTGGACGGTTCGTGAGTGCAGGAAAGATCTCGAGCTAGCAACGCGACTTCGGTCGTACGGACTTGAGACTGTCGGGTTCGGGGCTGACGGTGGGAGTGAGGCGGCGTTCCGTCGTGTGAACAAGGGGCACAACACGCTGTCTGAAGCGGAGGAGTTTCTGCGACTGATGCAGGAGGCGGGTATTGAGCCGGAGATGCTCACCGTTGTCGGTTTCCCAGCCGATATGTTTCGCGATGTTTTCCTGACGCTTCGTTTCGTGTTTCGCCACGCTCTGCGAGGCGTGGTCATACGTCCCTATTGCGCCAGGGCATACACGCCGAGCGGTGAGTGGCCAGACGACAATCCCCAGGTTGAGGAGTTTCGCAAGAATCCCAAGTTGCTCATACGGCTCGACTATACAATGCTCGCCTGCAAAGAGACGCACCCGCTCTGGCCGCAACGGTGGCGCGCGAACATCGCCTATCTTCTTATTGTCTTGCTCCTGACCCCGTTCCGACTCTGCCGTACGAGTCCGCTCGTGCCCGTGCCGAGATGGTGGCTCGGCCGTAAGATTGCACAGTTCATCAATCGGCACGCGTCTTTTGAACGGTAGTTCCCGCCCCATGAACGAAGCAGTACCCGCTCGTCCCGATCTACCAAGGTTGTGGACGAGCGGTTTTGTTTTTGACGAAAAGAATATACACTCACGGGTATGAAATTAAAGCCATCTGTCTGCCTAATTTTTGTTGGAGCGGCGCTTACAATCTTTGGAACGGCGTTATTTTTGCAAACCAAACCGGTGGCGCAGGTTCCAAAAAATGATGAGTCAGTCATTCCAGCGAAGCCGCTACCCGACATCTCCAAAACCCTGCCGGCGCAGCAGGCGGTGCGCGATAAATTGATTGCCATGTTAGACCCGCACGACCCAAATTCTATTTTTAAAGTCGTTGATGTGATAGGGGCTGACAAGGCACTTGCCCTTAACTGCCATGATGTCGGGCATGACATCGGCCACAAAGCATACGAGCTGTACGGGTTTTTAGATGCCATGACTTTTAATAATCCCGAGCACCTCAAACACACCTTGGTGGAGTACATCTGCGCCGGTGGGTATATGCACGGCATTGTTGAAGAGTTGGCGTTACACGAGCCAAAATTTAAAGCCGCGCCGGATATTCTCTGCGCCCAGGTGCCGGATGCTCATCGCGAAAGCTGCTATCACGGTATCGGCCACGCGCTTATGTTTAGCGACGATCGCCACGCAGAGGCCGCGCTCACTGACTGCCGGAATATTCAGCACTCAAAAGACATGTACCGCTGTTTTGAGGGCGTCTGGATGGAGTTATTTTGGGGCAATGCCCAGGCGCCAGCCAGCTCGTTTGGTTGGGATATCCAAAAGCCGCTCGCCCCGTGCATCGCCGCCAAAGACGACGAGAAGCCCACCTGTTTTCTGTATGCCCCGTTCGGGTACCTCCGCACACATGTCAAAGATTATCCGGGCGCGGTGCAGACCTGCGCGCGCAGTGGTCTTAGTAATTCCGACGCCCAATTTTGTCTCAAGGGGCTCGGCATTACCATGATGAGTAAATTCAAGGGCCAACATTTGGAAAGTTCCGAAATGTATGTCGACGGATTGCCAACAGAACAAAAACGGGCATTTTATGAAGGCGTGCTTGGCTACGCTACGCTTTCCGGAATTAGCAACGATGAACTGACCGCCACCTGCGCCCTCTTCAAAACCGACAGCGCTATTTGTGAATCTGTCTTGCGAGCAAGATAAGTGAGATTTTAAGGTGTAATCAGACGCGCAACCTTTCTTCTTCGCAATAGACAGAGGATCATAAGCATGATGTTGAAGCTAGAAATAGTTATGAGATAAGTTACTGTTAGCAGGTTGTATTCAGTGAGCGCGGCTAGCGAGCATAGATTGCCAACTGAAAATAGTCCCCATGAGAGCAGCGTCTCGCTCCATGGGTCTTGCCATGATTTTCTAAAACTCGGAATATAGCCAAAGGCATCTATCGCCGAGACCATCAGGACTGCGGCGACCGGGTTATGGAGTTGCCACCAGACAAAGATTGCCAGCAGCGCCAGTATTAAGACGGCCGTATCGCTCTTTGTGATATTTTTGGTTCCGTGCCTAAGAGAAAAAACGAAAACAACAAGCACGAGCATTGTTCCAATAACAAGCTCAATCGCGCCAAGGCCCCCATTACCGTATAAAAGACCAGCGGTCGCAGTCCCCTGTGTGAGCGCCCAAATAAGCCAGGTGTAGGCGTGCGGCTTCGTCCGCTTCAGGAATATATCTTTGATGTATGTACCAAAGGCCGAAAGCCCGATGATGACTGACAAAACGGCAAATAAAATTTTCATGGGTGCCCAACGGGAATCGAACCCGTATTTTTTCCGCCACAGGGAAGAGTTTTACCACTAAACTATGGGCACCATCTGACTGGAATACTATACAGAAAGTAAGGCAAAATGTGAAGTCTTTGTTTTATTTGTAATAAATAGAACGACTATGATACACTATATAGATGAGGAAAGATAAAAATCGTGCGATTCAGTTGAGGTTAGAAGGTCTGAGTTATGGTCAGATTCAAAAACTGTTGCTAGGGATTTCTAAATCAACCCTTTCTTTATGGTTGAAAGAAGTTCCCCTTTCTGATGAGGCCCGGAAAAAAATTGCAGTCCGGAGCCGCGAAAAATCCCTTGCTGGTTTTATAAAAAGAAATAAGGAGCAGACAGCCCTAGCCATTAAGCGGAGAGATGATATTTTGGAATTGGCTCAATCTGAGATTCGTGAGGTATCAAGAGAAAATTTGTTTATTGTCGGAATCGCGCTTTACTGGGCGGAAGGTTATAAAAGAGTGAGAAAAGTTAAGGGTCGTGAAATAACAGCACACTCAATAAGTCTTACAAATTCTGATCCGTTGTTGGTGCAGATGTTTCTAAGATTTATCCGCGAGATTTGCAATGTACCAGAAGAAAAGATCACTGCAGATTTAAGAATCTTTAAACATATTCAAGAAGATGAAGCAATTAGTTATTGGTCAAAGATTACTAAGATTCCCAAGAGTCGTTTTGGCAAAGTGCATATTTTCGTAAGTTTATCTAGCAAAGGTAAAAGACCCTTTAATCGCTTGCCTTTTGGGGTCATTCAAATTAGAATCAACAATACTCAACTGTTCTATAAAATTATGGGGTGGATTGAGGGTTTGAAGCAGTTCGCGCCGCTGCCGCGGTAGCTCAATGGTAGAGCATTTCCCTATTGATAACTCTTTGGGGCCTTCCATAGTAATATGGATTGAATAATTGGGTGAATTCGGGGGAACTCCTTGTGAGAGGAAAATCCCGAGCCAATCCTTCGCCGGGAGGCTACGGATTGCAAGCAAGCCAAATCGTTGAAGAAGGCTTGCCTGCAGTAGCTTTAGCGGAGGCAGGTGTAGAGACTAGCGAGTGAGTCCCAACAATAACCTCGCAGATAGCGCCCGACTCCCCTCTGGGGAGATGATATAGTCCAAACTTTGCAGTAATGCAGAGAATATCCTTGGAAGAGGAAGTGGTTGTCAGTTCGATTCTGACCCGCGGCACCAGAATTAGTTCATCAGTTAGTTGGTTAGTTGGTTAATTGGTCGAAACTAAGAAAAAGGCCCAAAAAATCAGCCCCGCGGAGCTGATTTTTTGGTTTGTGAAGCGATTTTTAGGTTGGCGTCGTTGACACTTGTTAAAAATCTTTTTTAGCTTGAACATTTTTGAGTTATCCACTCTTGCCAGGTCTTGAGAACGGGGAGTAGAATTGAGGAACGAAAAAATTCCTGATGATTTCCAGTGCATATTTTTTCTTCATCGAAAATTTTATTATTTTAATTATCCCTTTCCCATTATGAAGAAGAAAGCTGTCGCGAAAAGAGTATTCGTAGCAAAAAAATCAGCCGTGAATTCACAAAAAGAATTTGATAAAAAAATAAATCAGTCATTTTCCGAGAACGCTCTGAAAATGATGAAGAAACGCTATCTCGCCAAACGCGAAGACGGCACGCAGGAGACTCCGGCGGAACTTTTTCACCGTGTTGCCGGCGGGTTGGCGCAGATTGAAAAAGAAAAATACGGAAAAACCGATTCGCAGGTCAAAAAAATCGAGCAAGATTTTTTTGAGATCATGGCCAACAAGGAGCACACACCGGCCGGCCGCACTTTGACCAATGTCGGCGCCGGTACGCCGATTATTGCCAACTGCATTGTGCTCCCCGTCTTAGATACGCTCGAAGATATTTTTCAGACTTTAAAAGAAGCCGCACTTTTGCAGCAGGCCGGCAGTGGGCTGGGCTTTTCTTTCGGTCATCTGCGTCCGGCCGGTACGCCGACGAAGCGCACCAACGGCATGTCCTCCGGCCCGGTTGAATTTCTAAAAATTTACAACACTGCATTTGGAATTATTAAGCAGCAGGGACGCCACGGTGCGAACATGGCCATCATGCCGGTGGATCATCCGGATATTCTGGATTTCATTCACTGCAAAACTGTTGAAGGCAGTATCCGCAACTTTAATATTTCCGTCGGCATCACCGATGAGTTTATGAAAGCCGTTACGGAAAAACCAAATGAGCCCTGGCTCGCTCGTTGGAATGGCAAGCGGATGAAGCCGCACCGGGTGTTACGCTCCGGCAACGGTTCGGTAAATGGTTTCGAGGAATTAGACATGACGGCCAAGCAACTTTTTGACGAACTCGTTGAGGGCGCCTGGTTTAATGGCGAGCCCGGTGTAGTGAACCTGGATGCTGCCAACAAGACTAATCCTCTGCCTCAACTCGGCGCGATTGATTCGACTAACCCGTGCGGTGAGCAGTTCCTGCATCACTATGATGTCTGTAATCTTGGTTCAATAAATCTTTCTGCTTTTGTGAAGGGAGAAAAGATTGATTGGCAACGGCTACGCAAGGTAACCCGTACTGCAGTTCGTTTGCACGATAATGTGATTGATTTGTATGCGCATCCGGTTCAGAAAGTGACTGATCGGGCCCAGTCTACGCGTAGAATCGGGTTGGGAATTATGGGTTTTGCCGACATGCTCTATAAGCTCGGCGTGCAATATAACTCTAAGCAGGGCCGCGATCTGGGCGAAAAAGTAATGGGCTTTATTAACGACGAGGCCCATGCAATGAGCCAGGTGCTCGCCAAAGAAAAAGGTGCATTCGGACTTTGGAAAGACAGTGTGTTTGGCAAAAAACGGATTAAGATGCGTAATGCCGCGCTCACGACCGTTGCGCCGACCGGTTCGATCTCGATGTTTACCGACTGCTCTAGCGGCATAGAACCAAACTTTGCCTTGTACTTTACCAAGCAGGATAAAGACGGTTTGCAATATAAGTATTTAAATCCGGTTTTCGAACAGGCGCTCAAAGATCGCAAGATTGATATTAATAAGAGCGGTATTATGGACGAGCTCCTCAAGACCGGCAGCATCCAGAACCTCTCGACCCTGCCTAAAGATTTGCGCGATACATTTGTGGTTTCCATGGATATTGCAGCCGAAGATCATATCCAGATGCAGGCGTCATTTCAGAAGCATGTTGATAATTCAATTAGTAAGACGATTAACTTTCCAAACAGCGCGACGCGTGAGGAGGTGGCGGCCGGTTATGTGCTGGCTTGGAAACAAGGTTGCAAAGGGATGACTTTTTATCGCGACGGTAGTCGCGAGGTGCAGGTATTGAATATCGGAGCCGGTGAAAATATCAAATCAACGACCGAGGGTTTTGGCACAAAAGAAAAAGTAGTGCAGCAGATTGAAAAGCCGCTGAACTTGGCGATTGACGCCGGCAAGTTGACCCCGCGAGTGCGGCCAGATGTTGTCTCCGGCAAGACTTATAAAGTGAAGACCGGTTACGGCATTCTCTTCGTTACGGTGAATGATGACGAGTATGGTGCACCGATTGAGGTCTTCGCGACTCTGGGCAAGAGCGGCGGATTTTTCCAGGAACAATCCGAAGCGCTTTGCCGGCTTATTTCCATTGCTCTACGCAGCCACATTAAAGTCGAGGAGATAATTAAGCAGATGAAGGGTATCCGCGGGCCGATGCCGGTCATGACAAATCGGGGAACAATTCTTTCCCTCCCTGATGCGATTGCGCAGATTCTAGAAGAGCATGTTACCGGAGGACAGAAGACGGTTTCGGAGGGAACGATTAATGAATTAATCAGTGCGCCAGTTTCTGCCGGGGAAGGACAGAGAGTCGCCAGTTCTGGCGAAGGAGCGGCGAAGAAACAAACGATTGCCAATTTCGGTATGATGCCGGGCTGTCCAGACTGCGGCGGAAATTTGACTCTGAAGGAGGGGTGTATGTCCTGTGGATCCTGTGGATTTAGTCGATGCGGGTAGAGCGGAGAGCGCGGCGCAAAACTAATTTTGCAGCCGGGCCCATCGCAAGCGAATGGCTGCGAAATCAGTTTTGCGCCGCGCTTCAAGGCAAAATCAAAAATCCTGGGGAGGAAAAATAGCGAGTAAAGACGGTGCGGGTTCGGCTGAGATGGACAGGGAGACTTTTTACTGTCCCCTTCAGCCGAACCCGCACCTTTTTATTTTGGTAAATAAATACGCGGCTTCCGACAAAGGGAGCAGTAAAAGGTATCCCTGCTCATCTTGTCGGAAGCCGCGTATTTATTAGCGTAGACTTTTGGAGTGCGTCGGCGTAAAATCAGCAATACGATGCCCCTGCACCTTTCCGACATCCTTTACCTTTTACTTCTCATTGTTCTTTTTTGTGTCGCCTATATAGTTTTGTTCCGTGCCTTTCCCGCATTTTTTGGAGCTCCAAAGCCGCGCATGAGTGCACAATCAGTCCGGTCTATTATATATCTTGTGATTGCCAGTGCTTTAGCGTTTGCCATAAGTTATGCCATCCCCGACCAGGATCTTGGCAACCGTTTTTTGCATGCGGTTGGCGGCGGCTTTCTTGCCTTCTTCACCTGTTTTTTGGCTGGGCGCGACTCTAAAACTTTAATTCATAATTCTAGATTTATAATTCTATCTCTGCTCATCGTTACCGCCCTTGGTGTTGGCAACGAACTTCTTGAATTCTTTCTCCAAAGTACGACCGGCATTATTTTCTCCCCTTCTGCAACCGACACCTGGCTGGATTTGACTAGCAACACCGTTGGCGCGCTGATTGCTGCCGCGTGTCTCGTGCCACTGGTTGGTAGGGCCAAGAAATAGCGGTATTCGTCATAAAATCACAATAATCAGTGAATACAGGTATAAAACAGCTCGAATTCACTGATTTTCAGATCTAAAAAACTGGCGGTGGGCTAGAAAGCATCCAGAGAATAATCGTAGTTGCTTTATTGGATATAATCGTGTACTATCGGATATAGTTGGTATATAGTCAATACATTATGAAAAACAACAGAAATATCAATAATACGCAGCGTTTTGAAAAAAGAATACCTTTGTCTCAAGATATTCTCGCTAGAATCGCAAAAATAGATCAATTTCAAGGTCTCTGGCAAGGCAGCCAGCGTCTTAGTCCGCAAATACTCGGGCGTCTTAAATCGTTTGTGATTATCACCTCGACCGGCGCTTCGACGCGTATTGAGGGTGCAAAAATGACCGACGAAGAAATTGCCCGCTTTTTGCGCGGGCTCAAAGTAAATGTACCGAAAGGACGAGACCAAGAAGAGGTAGCGGGTTACGCCGATCTCATTGGGCGGATTTTTGATAGCTGGAGAACAATGAAGTTAACCGAAGGTTGGATACAACAGTTTCATAGTATCCTCCTCCAATTTTCTGCGAAAGATAAATTTCACAAAGGTAAATACAAAGACGGCGATAACGCAGTCGTCCTGACAAACGAACAAAAAGAAAATGTAGTGCTTTTTAATCCTACTCATTCATATCTCGTTAAAGGAGAAATGCTCACAGCCATAGAATGGACCAACGAGCGACTTAAAGACCGCACGATTCATCCGCTGCTCGTGATTGCAAATTTTATCTTTGAATTCCTAGCTATTCACCCATTCGCGGATGGCAACGGTCGAGTCAGTAGAGCACTTACTCATTTCCTGCTTCTTCAAGCTGGATATAGTTATGTTCCATATGTCTCGCTTGATGAAATTATTGAGCAGACCAAAGTAGATTATTACCTCGCGCTTCGTGCAACCCAAAAAAATCACGGCACAGAAAACGAAGACATCTCGTCATGGATTGATTATTTTCTTACCGCGCTTATAGAGCAGTGTGCGCGAGCGCGAAAGATTATGGACGCGGACCAACCAGAAAAACTTCTCTCTGGAAAACAAAAAGCAGTGTATCAACTTTTCTCGCCGGGTCAAGAAATGGGTGTAGCGGAGGTTGTCGAGCGACTTTCCGGTACAATTCAGAGAGAAACTGTTAAGCAAGCATTGACTCGTCTGGTGAAGTTGAAACTTCTGGAGAGAATTGGACAAGGGCGAGGAACTCGGTATATTAAAATTTAAATTTTCCAAACCAAAACCCCGGGCGGCCAGCTGGCCGCCCGGGGTTTTGTTAATTTCCGTCAAAATACCCGACACTGGGCCGGAAGCAAGTCGCGCAAAATCCGCGCAGAGGTCGCTTAGAGGAGAGAGATTTATCCGGGCTCGGCTAAACGCCTCGCCCGGCTTTTCAAACTCACGACCTCTACGCGGAGCCCACGATACTCACTTCCAGCCCGTTATCGGGTAAATTTTAATTCTCTCCGGGCGGCGCGTTGTGTGCGCACCGCCCGGAAAACGCTAATTGTTTGGAAGGGACGACTATCTCATCCCTCCAATTCCTCCTCTTCCTCCTCTTCCTTAAGAAGGCGGTTGATAGTGTCAACGCTATCGTATACCGCCAAAAGGGCGCCAGCTTCTTCAACAATTGACCAAAGCGTCTTACTGCTGAAGAAGACCGCAACTACGCTCCCTGGAAACGCCAGGATAAATCTCACGCCTTCCGCGTGAACTACCCTGTCGAACCGCATGATTGTGTCGTAGCTGACACAATACTGTTCTGAGAGTCGAACTCTCAGACACAGTTTTGCGGCTACTTTTCGTAGCCGCTCCATCTTAGCCCTCCGGTTCCGCAACGGCTAACCTTTCTCCTCCGTTGTGTTTCAAGCAGAGGTTTTGAGATAGCGCGCTTTGTCAGTTGCGCGCAGAACTGCCGGGCTCTTCGTCCGAGCAGAGCTCAATGACGACGCCATCCTCGTCATCTGAGCCAACGCGAACGTTGGTGCCGGAATTAACGATGGCGTCTTCGAGCTGTCCGGCAACTACGCCAGCCGCATCGGTTCCTTTGGCGGCATATCTCTTACCGCTGAGGAAAACCGGCCGGCCATGCAGGAGCGCTCGCAGGCAACGGCCGACCATGTCAGCACGCCCCCAGACGAACTTCTCCTGTGTGCTCGTTGCCGAAGCCCACTCCACCTCCCACGCCCAGTTTTCCCGGGCGCAGAAGCCGAAGAGCTCCATCGGGTCGGTGGTCGGCGGGATCTCCCGCACCTGACCAGCGAACCGTCCCGTGATCATCAGGACGCGGATTAATCACCTCCCGGGGATATGTCGATGACGCAGAAGAGCGGGTCAGTACACTGAACCCCTTCTGACTCCATCTTCGCCACGGAAATTTTAAGTCCTAAATACCTTGCAGGGTAATTTCTGCAAAGATCTAGAACTTCTGCCTCGGAAGACTTCACCTCTGCCTTCACAGTCCCCCTCCTTGGTGACAGGACTGTGACACTGACCTCCCACAGCTCCATAAACCACTCTTTCTCCCCAGCTGTCTTTCAAGCAGAGGTTTCTGCGATAGACCAAGCGTCCCCAGGAACGCATAATGTAAATGTCCATCGCAAAAATCTTTGTTTGAATTTTGTGCGGCGGAGGGTGGGGTCTTCCCACTCCTCCGCCACGCGCTACCCTTATCACCGGCGTTTAACAGCGCCGGAGAAACCCACAGGATGACAGGGTGTATTTTGTCATCCAGCCCAGAGCGCCACTCTGGGAATATTTACGCCGGTGGCTAACCCGGCGTTTTCGGCTGACCTGCCCGGCTACGCGTCGGGCGTTTGGCCACCACCCGGCCCTCCGTCAGCCCCCGGGATGTTCCGGTTGCCGAAGCGTCTCTCGGCCCGATGTCGGGCGGCGAGGTACTCCCTCTCCGCCGCAGTCGCCGCGCAGCCCTGATCCAGGAGATCTACGACACTCCTGGATTTCCGCGGCGACTCGGCCGCAGTCGCCGCGCGGTACATCCTTTCGGCGGCGTCAAGCTCCTGCTTCCGGAGGAGCTCATGCGGCGCGTCAGCCGCCGCCTCGGCCGGGGTGCGCTGACGGTGGAATGGTCCGAGATAGCTGTCGTCTCCCCTTAGACTCATGGTAGTCACTCCTTTTGTCCCGAAGGACGAAGCTCATCGCACCTCCTACCACGAAGGATGCGATAGCGGTTTTCTCTTTTCGAATCCGGTTACAACGGACTCGCGCGTAAAAATTTCCGTTTGAAACTTCCACCCGCGAATACGCAGTTTTTCTGGGAGGGGCCGACATCGCTGCCGACCCCTCACCAAGGCTGACTCCTGAAACCCTTTCCAGCGTGCGCGAGTCTTGTTCGCACGCTGAACCAGTATCCGATGAGCGGATTACATTCGCATGAGCTACTGGATTTTAACTCACTGCCAGAGAGCCATTCTGGTATTTTTACGCCGCTCGGTCAGCTCGGCCGAGCGAATCTCTCCTTCTTGCGCGCAGGGAGGTCAACCTCCTGATCCGAGGCATTCTTCGCCTCTTCCATCGCGCGATTGAGCGCAACGACGACATCCTCCTGACGGAGGAATTCCATGCCGTCCCTCAGGGAGGCAGAGATGTTCCCATACTCGGCGCGCGTGGGGAGAAGACGAGATACCCACAGGCGCCCCCTGCAGCCCATGTCTTGGTACCACTCGAGAAGTTCGTGTGCACTCCGTGCCGCCGACAACGCCAGCTCCCGCCTGGCGTTGACCTTTTCGTCCTTGATGTACTCCGGCCCCGGAACCAACTTCCGGGGGGACACCGCCTCCAAGGCGCCGATCAGCCACCCGGAGAACTGGAACGCGGCGAACCGTGTCCGTTGGTCCGAGAGGTCTCGGACCAACCCAGCCAGCGGCTCCGGCAGCCGCTTCCGAAAGCTCATCGCTTCCCCTGTGTATGTCGGCTCGGTCATGGTAAACCTCCAATTGCCCGTCAGGGCGAAACCAACGCGCTGCCCATGACAGCAACGCGTGGTAGTGATTCTTGAGCCCGTACCTTACGAACTCATATCAATTTTCTGTCTGTCATTCCCGCGAAAGCGGGAATCCAGAAAAATCCTGATACGAATTCATAAAATTTGCGGTGGGGAGAGATCAGAACGAGTCTGACCTCCCCCACCAGCGCGAAGAGCTAACCATTCTAAAGTATCAGCCGCTCAGAAGCTGATACTCGTCGGGACTGATTCCCGAAAACTCCTTGGTTTTGCTTGATGGCGAAAACCAGGATGAAAAGACCCCTTACGACTCACCTCCTCTCTTGAAGCGTTACCTCATCGTTCCCGTTGCTTCAAAACGGGTGAGGGGTGGCGACTACGAGCGCAGGGGCTCGCAGCGCCAGTCCCACTGGGACCGCGGGAGCGGCGCGCCCATGGAGCAGTAGCCCCCGACGGCGTTGAGCGCCGTCGAGTCCCCCTCCAGGTACCACCGCGGGACGGCGACCAACACTTCCCACCGACCGTCCGCGAGCGGACGGAGTCCGGGGGTGGAACGCCCACCCGCGTTCCAGACGAAGCCGGCGTCGGCGACCTCGCCACCGAGGTAGGATTTCCCCTCGGGCGGCGTCAACTGCCCGTTCCAACGGTCGAAACCGTTGGCCGGGCCGTTGTATCCTTCGGTCCGCCCGTCCCGGGCGACCGCGACCGGCCAAGCCGCGGTCAGCAGAGCATCGAGCTCTGCCGGCGTACGCGGCACGCGGCGGATGCTACCGACGGCTTCCAGCGCCTCGGTCTCGGCCACCATCAAAGTGGCAGCGCGCTGGACATCCCAGCCCGAGACCACCACTCCCTCGGAGAGACCGGCGAGCCAGGCGGCGGCGTCCGCGTGGAATGCGCCGCCTTTGGCGGCGCACAGGAGGAAGCGGCGTGCCGCCTCCTCGAACCCGCCCCGCCAACTGGCGAGGACGGAGTGCTCGCGGAGCAGGGCGCTCCGCCGAGCTTCCGCGGCGGCACGAGCCGCCGCGGCCTTCTGGGCCGCCTCGCGCTTCGCGAGGTCGCCCTGCGCGCGCAGGGCGCGCGCAACGCAACTTTCTGGATTACGACGCATGGTATATTTCTCCTTTCCCCTTTTCGCCTAGGGGGAAAATCCTACTCTGCTGCATCTCTACCATTAAGATGCACGAGTTGAGTTCGCTTCCGCGCACACCTTGTGCGCGATCAACGGACTCGCTTATCCGGCTTTTGCAGAAGAGAGAAAATCCCTCCCCGCCTAGTGGCGGTACTCCCTTTAGGAAAGGGAGAATAAGAAAAGCCGGGTCTGCGAATCAATTGGTTTTTTGGAGGACTTAAATCCCTCCCTCCGACGTAACGTCGGAGTACTCCCTTTAGGAAAGGGAGAATCATTCAATCACAGGAATCCGCGAACGTTGCTGATAGGCACTCCGGTATATAATCCCCGAGTATCGCCTACTCACAATTCGTTTCTATTTACCCAGCACTAACTTTTGCCTGCATGCAGTGATAGAATCACTGCATGCATTATGTTTATGTAATTCGTAATGAACTCAATGAGTTGTACACTGGAAGTACAAACGATTTGCGAGTTCGCTTTGCCGCACATAACAACGGCAAGGTTTTTTCTACGCGAGGGCATAAGTGGGAACTGATATACTACGAGGCCTATCGCGTTGAAGCTGACGCTCGAGAGCGCGAGAAGCAACTTAAGTACCATGGCTGGGCGCTGGCGAAGTTAAAACTCCGTTTGCGGCAAAGCTTGACCCAGCATTAACTTATTTAAGTTAGTGCTGGGTTAGGCAAAAGTTAGTGCTGGGTTTAGTTTTCAAGGTTCGCTCGATCTGGCTCTACGCCAAAAAGAGATTTCTGGACGCAAGACGGGTTTAGGTTCTTGTGTCCAGCGGATCTCCTTATCACTCTCTCCTCTATGAATTAAGTGATATGTAGCCGTTGTGTTGCCTATTTACCCTTCGGTCGAGCTCTCCAGCTCGACTTCCCAGGTCGCTAAGGGCAACAGAATACAATTAGATGTTTGCTTTTCAGTGACCACTCCCTCCTCTTTTCTGCCTTACCGGCGCAGATACCGTCCGTTGAGTGTCCGGATCAGGGGTGGAAACCATACATCTAGCGATATTCGACTAACGCTTTCTATTTCAAATGCCTGCCCTGCACCGTGATTGCCGTGCAATCTCTGGTGCTGCGGCTTTGTAAGACTTCATTTGGCGCGGATCCGGCCTAGCGCCGCTCTCCTTCCATTTGTCATCTTACAAAGACACTATAGCACCATTTGACAAATCTGTCAAGTACATGTGGCAAAATATAATCCTAAAATGGGCTAAAATCCTTATGAATACTAGCTTTTTAGGACTTCCTAGATATGCCCCAAAATGTCATATTTCTGTGAAAATATTGATAAAATTAATCAATCAAAATCCCTCCCGGCCCTGCCGTACTCCCTTTATGAAAGGGAGTATTTTAAATGCATAGTTTTATATACTTTGCATAGTTTTGCTAATTATTTGCATAGTTTATTCTAAGATGCTATGCTTTGTAGGTATGGAAGAAAACTTACTAAATATTGCTGAAGCGGCGGAATTTTTAGGCGTGTCTATTGATACTTTGCGCCGGTGGGACAAATCCGGAAAACTGTTAGCTATCCGCAAAGAAGGAGGCACTCATCGTTATTATCACCAGGCGGATCTGAACCTTTTCGCCGGCGATATACAGAAAACTGCTTATGAATGGGCAAAAGACGGCGGTGACCTTTCTAGTCAGTTTTATTGCGCCAATAGCTCCGTGTTCCAAGGAAGAATCAGCAAGCTGGAAACTTTTCTCGCTGCTACAGATGGCCTGGAAAAGTTGGGATTTCTCATAACAGCAGCCGCGAGTGAGATTGGCGACAATTCGTTTGCGCATAACCTGGGTAAATGGCCTGATACTGCCGGCATTTTTTTCGGATATGATCTTGCCAAAAGACGAATTGTTTTGGCGGACCGAGGCGTGGGGATTCTCGCTACACTGCGCCAAGTGCGGCCGCAACTGGCCAGCCATCTGGAGGCCGTGCAGGTCGCATTTACAGAAGTCGTTTCCGGGCGCGCGCCGGAGGCGCGCGGCAACGGATTAAAATTTGTCCGCAAAGTTATTTTGGAAAATAAAATTAATCTCTATTTCAAGAATGGCGATGCCGAAGTGCGCGTAGACACAGAAAAGGGAGAGCTACGATTCACACGAGGCGCAGAAACTATCAGAGGGTGTTTTGCAGTAATTATGTATTAGTTTATGATAAACAATAACAATTTCTATGCGTATTGAACTAAAAAAATTTGGAACGACACTAATCTCGCGCCAATCCGGTAGCGAAGCCTTTAAGGCCTTTCAGGCCGACCTGCGAAATGTAGCGGAAACAGAGATTCTTGAAATAGATTTTAGCGGAATTTTTACATTTACCCCATCATGGGCGGATGAATTTTTCACGCCATTATATAAACAGCTTGGCGAGCGCTTAGTATTGCTGCCAACCGATAACGCCGCCGTGAATGCTACGATGGAATTTTTAAAAAGCATTCAAAAATAATTTCTACTGCCCGATGTACGAACAAACTTTATCTAAAGCCGGATTGAGCGCTGATCAGGCCAAAATTTACGAGGTGTTGCTTAAGCACGGCGCGCTTGCCGCTGGTGAAATCAGCGAAAAATCAGGACTCAAGCGCGGGCTCACTTACAAGGTGCTCGATGAGCTCGTTGCGCTCGGGTTAGTCGCAAAAAATACAAAGGCAAAAGTATTGCGCTTTGAGCCGACGCATCCGCTTCGGCTGAAAGAGCTTGCGGAGCAGAAAGAGCAATCGGCCAAAGTCGCGCAAGAGGCGCTCGGCGGCATTATCGCCAACTTAACATCAGATTTTAATTTGATTTCCGGTAAGCCGGGTGTGCAGTATTACGAGGGCGATAGCGCAATCAGGATTTTGGCTGATGATACGCTTGTTTCAGGTGGGGAGGTCTTAACCTATCTTGATCACGAGGTTATGGACAAGTATCTACCGGCAGAAAATGCGCGGTATATTAATGAGCGCGTAAAACGCGGCATCCACAAACGGATTATCGGCCCGGACACAAAATATATTCGTTCGCTCCAAGAAAAATTAAGCAAACAGATTGTCTCTATCCGCCTCATTCCGCCGCCGCAAGTTCCGTTTAGCAGTATCGTACAAATTTATGAAAATAAAGTGAGTTTTTTGAGCTTTAATGAGCGCGGCCGCATCGGCGTGATTATTGATGATCCATACATTAGCCAGATGCACCGAACACTGTTTGAGGCGCAATGGGAAAAGGCGCAACCGTTTGTGGCTGCTGATTTGTCTATGCGGCCGCCCCAAGCGAAACCGTAGCTTGCTTGCGCGGCTCGCGAGTCATCCGGTAATACAACGCACCGCCGATTTTGAGTGGCTGGTCATAATGGATTTCGTGGCCGAGCTTTTGAGTATGGTATTCCATCAGCCGTGGATTTCCGGAAAAAACAATTGCCTCTAGGGTTCTGTCGGCGTTTTCTTGTGCAAACGCAGTTCGCATGAGCGCGGAGCCGAGCTTTTCGCCGCGCAAATCTTTGCTTGTCGTGAATGATCCGGCGTAGACATGATCGTTCGGTAGGTCTTCAAAGCGAACAAAGGCAATGATGGCGCCACCTTGGCGAACAGTATAAAATCGCGCTTTGGGATTTTCTAGTTTTTGTTTGAAATCTTGTACGAGGCCCTCAAGATGTTCAGCATCGTAAATCGGCTTCCCCTTTTCATCCAGGTCATTTTTCCGAGTCTCCTCAAATTGCTTAAGCATGTTCGCAAGATCCAGGTCGGAGAGTTCGCCGGTTTCAGTAATCGCCATTTCAGTTCCGCGGAGATATTCTGACGGTAGCTGTTCAGTTTCTTCAATGATTCGGAGCATATTTTCAAACAGCCGAATCTCCGCTTTCGCGCGGTCGAGTATCTTTTTAGTTTCGCGCGGGTTTTTGATCGCTGTTTCGCTCGCCGCACAACGGATGAATAGCTCTCTGTTTGTACGCCTAATGTTTTCTCGAAGTGCTACGATTGTTTTGTCGCCGGAGTTTTCATGAAGAGATTCTAAGATTTTCTCTTGGTCGGTTTCTTCAAAAAATTCGCGTGCCTTATCGGCCGATAATTTCTCGCCAATTTTCAGGATTGCTTCAACATACGGAGCGTCATCTCCGGCGGTTATGATGGCAGCTATACCGGATTCGCCCGTTTTCTTTGCAAAGGCAAGAAATATTTCATAGCGATTTGTCTGCGACAGGATACGCACAGCGCGGGCAAGGTTGGTTTCGGTTTCAATATTGCCGGAATCAACCGGAATACCTATTTTCGCAAGATCATCTTTTATTTTCATGAATTCAACATAGTCTACGACTGCGCGGCGATTTGCATACAGCTCTTCTGACTCGCCATCTTTTTTAGGGCCGCTAAATTCTGCAAGGTCAAACGGGCGGGGTTTTGTTTCATCAACTCCTGAATCATGGAACTTTTCCTTTTGTTTCAATTCAAATTGGCTTGAATCAAAGGCATTGAAGACTCGCGTCAGCATTTCTTTGCCGGAGGCATCTTTTTCTATAATGCCGGCGGTTGTCGGGCTTAATAGTACGGCCGCCGCACCCTCGGCATGCGGGCCGACATAGTGTCGCACCCCGTTAAACATGACTAACTTTTTAATACCTCGTTTTGAGGGGCGTCTGTCATAGACGCCGGTTTTTGTACCTCTAATAGCCATTAAATCTTCTTTACGCAGAGCGCCGTTCCGGATGAGACTGGGAGCCATCTCTGCAAGGCCTTGGCGACTGCTGCGTACAACCTTGCCGCCGCGAACACTAAGTCGAGTTCCGCTGATATTGTAGTCACTCAAGGTGCCGGTAGAGAATTTTTTGTACTCACGCGTGGCCGGATCACGAACCAGAAGAACGCCGCTTTTATCGCGATATCCATCACCGTATGACGGATGGAAGATAATCGTCGCGAGACGAGTCTCAAGCGCATTGGCCCCCGGACCATCGGCAACAGGGTATTCCTCATTACCATCTTCTTTATTTCCGGCAATGTCCCAGAGCGTCGTTTGAAATTCTGCTTTTTTGATTTTGGCCGGGTCAAGCGCGTCCTTTGCGTTTTTTGGAATATATAGGAATGGTTTGGGATTGAGGTCTCCTTCTTCCTGCTGCCCCGGAGTGATTGATTGGATGTCGCGGAATATGCGTGCAATTATTTCGGATTTTTTCAGTTGATTGCCGGAGCCATCATATCCGATCCCACCAACGTATTTCAGCAACTTATCGCGGCTGATACCATTGATTTTTGTTGGGTCAATGACGAACACGAACTCGCCGGTATCAGGGTTTTGATCTCCGCTAATAATGTCTTCTCGCACGAGCGCATTAATTGCTGTGCTACGGAGCTCTTCTTCTTGAGGCAGTAATTCGCTTCGTCGGCAGAATTTTGCCGCAGTCACTTCTCCAGCCATGAAAGCGGCGGCTTTGGCCACTAGGGCAGGACCTCCGTTTGCTAGTAGTTGAGCTTTTAACTCTTGCAGCTGCGCTAAAAGCCGCGTCCTTTCAATTGCACCTTCGCTTCTTTCGGCGCTCTGCGGCTTTTCCGATGGTCTTTCAAATGACACATATGCTCATCTTACTGATTTTTCGTGCTTTGAGCAACACAAAACCGCCCTTTAGGGCGGTTTTATAAAATTATTCGTACTTTCGTTCCGCCAGCCGGCGGATTGATTCGTTATTCGTAGCTCTACGCTTTTTTGTTTTTGGCTACGCGGACTTTTTTGACTTTGACAGGAGCTGTCTCGGCTTTGGTGCGGCGCTGCTTAAACTTCTCAACCTTACCAGCGGTGTCAATCAATTTTTCTTTGCCGGTGTAGAACGGGTGACAGTTACCGCAGATTTCAACTTCAATATTCTCTACGGTTGAGCCGAGTGTGTATTTTTTGCTGCAGCCGCAGGTGGCGATGGCGCTTGCGAAGTATGTCGGGTGGAGGTCGGGTTTCATGAAAATTTTACTAAATTTTCACCCCGTGAGATGGCGTTACTGCGCCTATCTCTCTGGGGTGGCTAGCTACTTATTGATACGGATAGTATACGGATTTTTTTGATAAGGTCAATCCTTTTAAAAATTCGTCACCCTCGTCGCCGGGCAAGGGTGACGAGGGTGAGACGCGGTGCGGAGATCAGTCGGTGAGAACGCCTTCGTGGTCGCCTTCGTGTTGAGCGTTGTTGAGCGGGTTCCCCACCGCTGGGGTAACCCGACAACTGAACCCTCTCTCCGCTGCCTTGAAGAAGTCCTTGGCGGCCTGCGCTGCTTCTTCTCCGACATCTGGTGGACACTTGAACACCCTTCCCGCATGCGGATAATCTTGGAAGGCCATGATCCGATTCCCTCCGGGCTCATCTTGCACCCTTACACGGGATGCGCGATGTTGATTAACATCATACTATAAATATTGGAGCAGTCAAGTTTTTAACTTTTGTATTTCAGGTATACTTATTCCTAGTATTCATTATATTTAATTTCAAAATTAAAAATTTATGTTGCACAGAATGGCGGAGCATTGGGGTCAGCGGTGGTCAAGTTGGGCACCGGTTGTCTTGCGGGTGGTAGCCGGTATTATTTTTGTCTACAGCGGTTGGACGAAGTTTCAGGACATGCAGGCGACGATTGGATTTTTCGGCCAGGCCGGCATTCCGGCGGCAAACTTTTTTGCCTATCTGGTGGCGATTATTGAATTAG
Source organism: Candidatus Harrisonbacteria bacterium (assembly GCA_023255625.1). Lineage (GTDB taxonomy): Bacteria > Patescibacteriota > Minisyncoccia > UBA6257 > 1-14-0-10-44-23 > JAHFLF01. The sequence goes on along the minus strand of JAHFLF010000001.1, from coordinate 320,867 downwards.
TCGGCGGCATCGCGCTCATCGCCGGGCTTTGGACTCGGGTCGCGGCTAAGTTGCTCGGTATCATCATGCTGGTCGCGACTTTGCTTTCGCTTCAGCAGGGATTTCAGATGGCGACGCTCCCATTAGTCATGCTTGCTGTCTGTTTTAGTTTGTTTTGCACCGGCGGCGGCAAGCACTCGATTGATCGGCCGCGCTCGATGTAATCTAAAGTAACCGAAGAATTATTTGGTGATTTTTGGCCCGGGTTTGCCGCGCAGCTGCGCGGCAAACCCGGCTTCGTTAATAAGGTCTTGACTTTATTATTCGGTCGACTATACTAGAAGCCACATTAGTACTGGCTTAAGGCAGTACAAACGAACCAGCGAAACATCCCGCGAAATTCGTACAAATTGTCCGCCGAAGGCGGATCCGCCTCTGGCGGAAAAACATATATCAGACCAGCGCATCCGTCTCGTCGTCGTATTGCAGATCATACGATAGGTCGCCGAGACGGGTGTATTATTTTCACTTCAAAAAGTGAATTGAGTATACCTTTCGTTCTTTGAAAATGTTTGTATCGAAAGATACTAAAAACTATAAAGATAAATGAATGATTAGGAAATCAAAATCTTTATATCCTTCAAGCAGATATAAAGTATGCAACAATAATTGTGTAGTTGTCCCAAAACAAGAGTGTTTGTTATTCATCTGGCTTCGGCTAGATGAATTTCAAATTACTTATTAATGAGGATTTGATCCTGGTCCAGGATGAACGCTGGCGGCGTGGATAAGGCATGCAAGTCGTACGGAACTACTTTTGAAGAAGTTTGAGATTATATCAAAGATGACCGATTGAGTAGTTTAGTGGCGAACGGGTTAGTAACACCCTAGTACATACCTTCGAGACGAAAATAACCAGTCGAAAGATTGGGTAATATTCGATGGCCTAGCAACCGATTCTTGTTCGGAAGAACGAATCGGAATTTTCAATTTTCAATTTTCAATTTTCAATGAAGGTGGCGCGGGTACGCGCCGTCAATCATTAGAAATTAGAAATTAGAAATTAGAAATTTCGAGCGACTCTTGCGTATAAAAATCGGTTGCTAGTAAAGATTCGCAAGAGTCGCTCGAAGATTGGCTTAGGTTTGATCAGCTAGTTGGTGAGGTAATGGCTCACCAAGGCAATGACCAATAGGGGGGCTGAGAGGCTGTTCCCCAACGATAGCACTGAGACACGGGCTATACACCTACGGGTGGCTGCAGTCGAGAATATTCGACAATGGACGAAAGTCTGATCGAGCGACGCCGCGTGCAGGATGAAGGTCTTAGGATTGTAAACTGCTTTTCTTCGGGAAAAAGTGTGCTCTGCACACAGTTTATCAAGTGAAAAGTTCATCAAGTTTATCAAGTAGATTCGGGGTTCCCGTTTTTACTTTATAACTTGACGAACTTGAAGAACTTATAACTTGTGCGCAGGGCGCACGGATTGTACCGAGGGAATAAGGAGCTGCAAACTTCGTGCCAGCAGCAGCGGTAATACGAAGGCTCCAAGCGTTATCCGGATTTATTGGGCGTAAAGAGTGCGCAGGTGGTTTTGTGCGTCTCGCGTTAAATGTCACTGCTTAACAGTGTCACCGCGTGGGATACGGCAAAACTAGAGCATGTGAGAGGTTACTAGAATTCACGGTGTAGGGGTGAAATCCGTTGATATCGTGGAGAATACCAAAGGCGAAGGCAGGTAACTGGCACATTGCTGACACTCAGGCACGAAAGCGTGGGGAGCAAAAAGGATTAGATACCCTTGTAGTCCACGCCCTAAACGATGCACATTCGCTGTTTCGAGTATCGACCCTCGAAGTGGCTAAGCTAACGCGTTAAATGTGCCGCCTGGGAAGTACGATCGCAAGATTAAAACTCAAAGGAATAGACGGGGACTCGCACAAGCGGTGGAGCATGAGGTTCAATTCGACACTAACCGAAAAACCTTACCAGGGCTTGAAATGCACATGAATAAATCAGGAAACTGATTTAGTCCCTTAAAAGACATGTGCACAGGTGCTGCATGGCTGTCGTCAGCTCGTGTCTTGAGATGTTCCCTTAAGTGGGGTAACGAGCGCAACCCGCACTCTGTGTTTGATCTGTCACAGAGAACCGCCCCCGTTTTTGCTCAGGAGCAAAAACGAGTTTAAAAGTTCATCAAGTTCTAAAGTTCATCAAGTGGGTTCGAATCCACTTGATGAACTTGAAAAACTTGTAACTTTATAACTTGTTTTTACGCTCCCGCGTAAAAACGGGGGAGGAAGGAGCGGATGACGTCAAGTCAGCATGGCCCTTTGATGCCCTGGGCTACACTCGTGCTACAATGGCTGGTACAATGGGTCGCCAACCCGCAAGGGGGAGCTAATCCCAAAAACCGGCCCCAGTTCAGATTGGAGGCTGCAATTCGCCTCCATGAAGTCGGAATCGCTAGTAATCGTGGATCAGCATGCCACGGTGAATACGTTCTCGAGTCCTGTACTCACCGCCCGTCACTTCAAGGGAGCCGGTAATACCCAAAGGGTCGCTTCGGCGGCACCAAGGTAGGATCGGTGACATGGAAGAAGTCGTAACAAGGCACGCGTAGCGGAAGCTGTGCGTGGATCAATTAAACTTTTTTCTTTCTCTGTAAATGGAGATTAGGAAAAAGCGACACTTCAGTATATTTATATACTGGATTGATAGAAAAAGAGTGTTGGTCGTGGAGCTCTAAGTCACGACACTTTTCCGCCATAGGCGGATCCTCCTTCGGAGGAATCGCAAGAACCGGAATCGTAATTTGGGGCAACTACAGAGTTATTGTGTGTGAGAAATGCATATTTTGAGCAGTTCGTTGTTGCGGGTCCCGTCGGTTTGCTCACCGTACTTATATAAAAGTACGGCTCACAAACCGCCCTCCCGCGCCTAGAACTGCATCAAAATCTGCGCTTCTCACTTATTCCAATCATTTATTGTCATTTCAACCAAAAACCGCCTTTCGGCGGTTTTTGTGTGTTGCGCTTACTCGTTCATGTAGATTACCATAGCTTCTTTGTGTCCATTGGGACTCCGTTCGTCAATGAGTCTATCATACGTTCCAATCTCTTCATTATCTACACTTCTGATCGTGCCGTGTTGCGTCCAACCTATGGTTTTGCCCTCAACTGTGAGGCCTCGTGGCGATCTTTCGCCCACCCAGGCAACGAGATATTTACGCCCCCCTTGGCCCTCCCTCATCTTGCTAATAAATTTGTCAATTTCGACTGCTTGCATTATTGCTTCAACCCCTAGGTCAACACCTTTCACTCTGAATTCTTCGCGCACGCTTTCCGCATCTAGGTCGGTTATTTCTTTGACGACAAACTGAACCGACTCACCTCGTTCATGATTCATATTTTTTAAACTTTAATTTAGCTCAGTTTATCACTTTAATTTCTAAATGCAAACACAACACAATTTAGTCCCAGTGCCAATCTTCTACGCATTTTTGCCTATTTCATCCCCCTCTGCTATAGTCAAAATCGTTATTTATGACATCCCCCGCCTACATTTGTCCGGAAAATTTTAAGGGAGCAATCGCCCAGGCTTATTTTGCATTGGGAAAAATTTCGGAAATATAGTAATTAGAACAAGAATTCCGATACACCCCAATGCACGCGCGTTGGGGTGTATTAATTTTGAACAAATTTAAACAAAACTATGATTACTATCAAAAATCTTACAAAGCATATTCTCGGCGAACCGCTCTTTGAACAGGTGTCGTTTGTTATCCATAAGGGCGACAAAATTGGGTTGATTGGTCCGAACGGCTCCGGAAAATCTACTCTGCTTAAAATACTTCTGGGCGAAATTGAACCTGACGGCGGCGCGGTAGACATCCAGCAGGAGCGAATTGGGTATCTGCCACAGGGACTTCCCTTCCAGCCCGGCGATGCGCTCGTCAGTCAGTTAAGCGGCGGTCAAAAAACACGATTGGCGCTTTCGCAATTGTTCCTCACTAAACCAACGCTTCTCTTGCTTGACGAGCCGACCAATCATCTTGATGCGCAGGGGGTAGAGTGGCTTGAAGACTTCTTAACAAAATTCAAAGGCGGTGTGCTGCTCGTCTCGCATGACCGCAGACTGCTGGATACAGTCGTGGACACTATTCTGGAAATTGATCCTGTTAATCACGCTTTTGTGGCGTATCAAGGTGGCTACACGGAGTATGTTGCCCAGAAAGGGCTAGCGCTAGCCCAGCAGCAGGAGGCCTACGAGCGGCAGCAGCGCGAGAAGCGGCGTATGGAGCTGTGGCTTACGCTCAAACGCCAGGAGGCAACTCTCCACGGCGACCCTGCCAAAGGAAAGATGATTCAAGCGATGGAAAAGCGCCTTCAGCGCGAAATTTATGATCAAGAACTTGTGAGGCCAGGCAGTCAAAAGAAGATGAGAGCGTTAGAATTGCATGGGCAGACCGCTGAATCAAAACTTATATTGCGGCTTTCGGGAATCAAAAAGTCTTTCGGCAACACCCCCGTATCCCCTCCCCGTCATCCCGAAGCCGAGGGATCTCGCCCCGCTTGTCATTCCGGGGTACTCACCCGGAAGCCAGTTTCTGTGCTCTGGGATATTACCTTTGAGCTGCGTGGCAAAGAACGAGTTTTGCTCGCCGGAGAAAACGGTTCAGGCAAGACAACGCTGCTCAAAATTATTACCGGCGAGCTTGCCCCGGACAAAGGCGAGGTTACTGTTGGCGAAAAGGTACGAATCGGCTATTTTTCACAGCAGCAGGAAATCCTTGACCCTAATAAGACGGTTTTAGAGGAATTTTTAAGCACCGACCGACTGAACTGTGCGTCAAAAAGTCCACGCGCTATTCTTGGCGCCTTCCTCTTGAGCGGGCAGGAAGTGTTTAAGAAGGTCGCAATCTTGAGCTTCGGCGAGCGGGTCAGGCTGATTTTTGCCAAGATTACTCATCAAGAAAATGAACTGCTCGTGCTGGACGAGCCAACCAATCATCTTGATCTACAAGCGCGTGAAGTGATCGAAGAGGCGCTCCGCGAATATGGTGGCGCACTCCTGGTTGTCTCGCATGATAGATATTTTCTAGACAAAATCGCTATCACGCGCACCCTGCATCTCAAGAATAGAATGATTGGGTAGAATCTTCGCTTCTCGCCCAGTCACATCATTTATTGTTTTATTTTCTGCAATGGTCCCAAATAAACCGGAACCAGGTTCGGTAGCAATCCGCCAATTCTTTATTCTGTATCACGACCAGAGTTGCATCTTCCGTAATATTTTTTAACGTTAGCCCAGAGAAGGTTACAATATGGTCTCCGAAGATATCGATAGCGCCGGTTGTGGAATATTCCGGCGGTAAAAAACGATATGGCTGCCCCAATGCTTTTAATAGGTCGGGAGCCAGCGTTTTCACTTCAGCATCAAAAATATGGTGATATTTAATTTTTTTTTCGCGAGCTTGCTTTAAGAATTTTTTAATGAAAATTTGCAAGTCAGCGTCAAACCATCCTCCTTTAGCTCCTATAAAAAAGACGTCTTCCCCTGTGGCTAAGATGTCGCGAAGATAATTTTTAAATCCCTCAACACCTTTATAGATGTACACCGCTTCTTCTGTTGCGGCTTTTTTAAATTGTCTATTGAGCCCTGGAAGAATGCTATTGAGTTTTGTTTCTTTTTCCCAAACTAGGTCAGAGAGTTTATTCGGCGCGACCGGAGCATAGGTATTTTCCTTGCTATCCGCAATCTGATATATCAGGCCGCGTTTTAAAAGTTTGGGGATAATGTCGTACACATTACGCTTATGAACTCCTATTTTCAGGGATATTTCCGGTACCGAAGCCTGGCCGATTTCAATCAGGCCTTCGTAGATCTTCGCTTCATTTTGCGATAGACCTAATTCTTCAAGAATTTCTTGGTACATATATCTATTGAGTGGTGGTATTTGCCACTCACTCATTATCATGTATGTTCAGGCAAAGGTCAAGTTTACTAACTTTATTTTAATTTATATGAGCTTCGTATCACAAAGCACCGGATATTGGTTTCTCGCGATTTTTGGCGTAGGAATCACCCTTTTCACATATTTTTTCTCGCGGAAACAAGGCTGGCAGAGCAAAGAGGGTTTCCTGCTTGCTAATCGTGAGGTAGGTTGGGTATTAGGAGGGTTCAGTATCGCCTCCTCTTGGATCTGGGCACCAGCTCTTTTTGTGTCAGTACAGGTTGCATATCAAAACGGATTGGCGGGCATCTTCTGGTTTACTCTGCCGAATATTCTCGCCCTAGCCATCTTTGCGGTTTTGGCTCCGCGAATCCGGGCAAAGTTGCCGGCAGGTTACACATTTACACAGTACATTAAGTACCGTTTGGGAAGCGAGCGGGTGCACAAAGTTTTTCTTTTTCCATATCTTTTTTATCAGCTGATGGCAGTGGTAGTTCAGCTTTTTGCCGGCGGTAGCTTATTGGCCTTGCTTACGGGTATACCTCTAACCATTATTATGCCTTTGCTCGCCGCCATTGTTTTGATCTATACCTTGATCTCCGGTTTCCAAGCATCCATTATTACTGACTTTGTGCAATTAGGATTGATCTATGTGATTGGTGCCGTCATATTTCCGCTTGCGTGGCATGCCGCAGGAGGGTTTCAAGCCATTGCTGCCGGCTTTCACGGCATAGCGAATATAGGGAATATTTTTGATCCGGGGGTCGCCTTCTCCTTCGGCATTGTTACCGCAATCGGACTTATCGCAGGTTCTATTTCAGACCAATCAAATTGGCAACGAGCATTCGCAATCAAAGAAGGCAAAGTCATTAAGGCATTTGTTTTCGGTTCAATTCTCTTTGGTATCGTACCTATTGGTTTGTCCACGCTTGGATTTCTTGCGGCGAATCCCGCACTTCATATCGTTCTACCTCAAGGAATTGATGTGTCCATGATCGGGGTGCAGGCTGTTGCACAACTTCTGCCGCTCTGGGCAGTGTCTCTATTTGTCATTATGCTTTTGGCGGGCCTATCTTCAGCTTTAGACGCGGGATTATCTGCCGCGAGCTCACTCTGGGTCACTGATATCGCAAAACCAAAAAATGATATAGAAGCTGTGCGGGTGGCCAGACAATCTATGGTCGGTATGACGATAGCAGGGCTCTTAATATCTTTGGCAGCAGTATATATTCCCGGTTTTGGACTGAAGCAGCTATGGTGGATATTTAATACTATCGCGGCGTGCGTCATGGTGCCGACAATTTTGAGCCTGTACTGGAAAAATTTGGGTGAACGCGGCGTTTTTTGGGGCGTACTGACATCTTTTGTCGTGGGCATTCCACTATTCGTCTATTCGAATATTGCCGATAGGCCAATTTGGATTGTCGGGTCATCGCTACTGATAGTGGCGATAAGCACTTTGTTTTGTATTTTGATTCGACGAAAGGAAGTTTAAGATGGGGTCTAGATCTACCCCAGCCAGAGTCTGTTGAGTAACCTTTTCCGGCCGCGATCAAGACATATTTTTGTCAGGTCGCGAAGAATCGCCGCAAGGAGTAGCTTCAGCTACTTCGAGGACGATTCGACAATGAAATGGCAAAAATATGTCAGATCCCGAAGTGGTTGCCGTTAGTTTCGTCGTCTGAACTACTTTCGAGTAAAGGCCTATGCTTAAGCATATTGTCCTTTCCTCAAAAGATAGCCATACGAGCGAAACTACCTGGCAACGCGGCTCGAAATAGGCTGCTCAACAGACTCGAGCTCCATTGCCAATCTCCTTGTCTGGCACGGCGAGCACAACCGAGCCGTCTTCGCGGTAAAATCCGCAGATTAATACCTCGGACTCAAACGGACCAATCTTTTTGATGGGAAAATTAATCACGCCGATCACCTTCTTCCCCACCAATTCCCCTTTCGTATAAAGGACGGTAATTCGGGCACTGGATTTCTTTATGCCAAATTCACCAAAATCAACAGCGATTTTATAGGCAGGAATTTTTGCCTCAGGGAAATCCTCAACCGTCATAATTGTCCCGACCCGCAGCTCCACCTTCTCAAAATCCGCCCAGGTAATTTGTTTCATATAAATTATTGATAATTAATTGAATATTGCACTAAGAAACGGCCGTCTGTTAGTGTAATATTGAGTTTTCTGCAGCCGGGGAAGACGACTCCCCGGCTGCATTGCTTGTCAGGTCTATGACACCGGCTGCTTCCGGATCCTCCTGACTCCCTCCATCGTCCAGCAGAAGGTCAGCGGGATGGCGAACACGACGAGCACGAGGGGCGTCGTCACCACGTCCCACCACTTGAACTTCATGTCCGGACGCTCCGCCGAATGCATCTCCCAGGCCGACATAAACCACCTCCGTTGTGTTGTTTCGGTTTTCTAGCGAACCAAAACGAAAACGCCCGCTCAAAGAGCGGGCGCTGATTTCCTGAATGAAGTTCTGAAGTTCAGAAAAGCAAAGCTCGCCCTTTGAGCGAGCCCGGCGGGACCATGTTGAAAACAAAATTTTGTGCCTTTTCCTGAATCATATCTTGATACTAGTTTATGGATAGGATTTGGTCAAATTCACAATTTCCCCCTATACCTCTCAATCTCCGCCGGCAGCTGTGAGTGAAGTTCTGATGCTGGCGGTAAATTATCAAGTCGGAACCATTTAATCTCGTCAAACTTGTGCGGCTCTCCATTCTTGACCTGTTTTGGATCAACCAAGACTTTAAAGTGGAGAGCAATCCAGTGCGTTGGCTTTCCTTCTCCCTTTTCTAAAGGGAGGGGACCGCCTTGCGGTGAGGGATTTTGTGTTTTGATAGTACGAAATGCCTCGTAGTATCCAATGAATTCCGAATCCAAAATATCAGCGCAGTATTCCTCTTTGACTTCCGCCTTCAGGCACTCCTCGACTGTTTGGCCGAACTCCAATCCCCCGCCACCACAGTCCCACTTGCCGTTCTCATCGCGAGCCCCGGATCCCCGTTTTTGGAATAAATAATTCCCCTTGCCGTCGTGGCAAAAGTACGAAACCGATACGCCGATGAAATCAACACCTTTTTGCATAATTAGTTTTTCGTTTTACCAACTAACCAACTAACTGACTAACCGATTAACTATCCATGGTGTCCCCGCTAGGAATCGAACCTAGATTGAGGGGTTAGAAACCCCTTGTCTTATCCACCCAGACGCAGTAGGTCGGGGCTCCGACCTCACTACTGTGAGCGTCGGAGTTGAACTACCCAATCTTATCATTTTGTACCCCCAGTAGGAATCGAACCTACATCAAAACCTTAGAAGAGTTTTGTTCTATCCATTGAACTATGGGGGTAATATCTTAATATAGCCGTCTTTGATGATTTTTTCTAGGTAATCCTTGCGTTTTAGTTTTTTGAGCTTTCGTTCAGCAGCACGGGCTATTTTCAAATTAGCCGTCTCTTGCTTAAAAACAAGCGCAAATTTTTTCATATTGCGAGTTGTTTGCGTATGACCAGCTATGTGTTGGCGCATACGATATTCTAAATTGCTGGTGCTGCCGACATACAAGCGGTCATCGGCAGCTCGCAATATGTAAACATATCCGATCATAATTCTATTCACCCCGACGCAGTAGGTCGGGGCTCCGACCTTACTACTGTGAGCGTCGGAGTTGAACTACGAGGACGCGAGCATGAATACTATAATACCTTTGTCTCCGCTTGCTGCGCAATAAGGCCAGAAGATCTTCTCGCCCCGACTGCCAGAGCCCAGGTTGCGATAACTGCGTGGACAATAAGGTTTGCTGGTTCAGTAAATGGTATATCAGCAAAGAGCACCCCAGTGATGATATACAGCGCGACACCAAGCGTCACGATACCAAAAAGTATAGTAACCCTTTTTTGCGTTGCCGCGGGCAGCGTGAGCCCGGCAATAAACATGACAAAGCCGGTTATTGCATGGAGTAGATTGTCAGCTTCAGTAACTCGCCAGCTCGGCCCGATAAAACCAAAAAGACCAGCAAGGCCGACAAGAAAGATCAGGGGGCCACAGATTTTCAGAAAGCCGTTCGGAGTCCATTTCATATGAGTGTTGGCTTGCACTGAGCAGGTTGAAGTGTCGGAGAGCCGAGAATCGAACTCGGACTTCTTGCTCCCAAAGCAAGTATACTACCATTATACTACTCTCCGTTTTTGAATCCTCTATATAATAATAGCCCGTTTTATTGCTTTATACTAAGCAACCAACTAACTAATTAACCAACCAACTATTATTACTTGATCCCGTACTCCTTATCAAACTGTGCGAGCGCGTCATTAAACTCCTTACTCAATCCATTAATCGCTTTTGCGTCGGCATTAAGATTAGCAGAGAGAGCTCGGATATTGGTTGGATTCGGCTGGTTTTTGTATTGGATTTTTTGCTGAATTGCCGTAAAGAGTTGGTCGAGATTGTTATTGTAGCTGATGATTCTGGAGACCATGGCCACGCCGCTCGTAATACTTTGTACTGCATAAGTGCGAGCGCGAGATGATCTAATTGACGGCGCGGTTTTTGCCATCTGATCAAGCTGTAGGGCCAGCCGGAGCGCCGCATTCTGTTTTTCGGCGCGTTGCTGGAATTCAAAACCGATTAGATTTTGTGCCTCGATATCATTTTCGTTTTTGGTGAAGGTATCAACTTTTTCTAAGTTGGCCAGAGAGTTATCGACAAGTTGCGCCAAGTTGTTCACTGCACCTACAGCAGCAATCCGCGCCTCTAAAAAGTCGGCTGGCGGGGTGCTTGGGTTTGCCCAGAGGACATAGAGCAGGATAACTACGACAAGAGCCGCACTGCCGATAGCCCATTTGGTTGTTTGCGAGGTATTTTTGAGCATGTCTATAATAAAAATAAGGCAGTATTATGCCTTATTTATGTAGAGGTATAGTAGCGAAAGTGAGCCGCAATTGCAACCCCAAGGCGTCCGGTAGCAGTTTTTACTTTTTTTGCTGGGCTCATCGCAAGCGAATGGCTTAAAAAGCGAAAAATGCTACCGGGCCTAGGGGCTGACTTTTTAGTTGCCCCAAAGCTGATTTTTCGTTAGACTAGCTCTATCGCGGGCGTTGTATAACGGTAATACGAGACCCTTCCAAGGTCTAGCCACGGGTTCGACTCCCGTCGCCCGCTCCATTCTACGCCTTGGCGGAGAATGGCCCTGCATAGCTTTAGCGAAGCACGGGCTATCTCTACTCTACGGTAAATCAACGTTAGGCTTCGAATGGCAAGCCCCCTAAAGTTTTTCCCACAGCGCCCGGTGCATGATTTTGATTGCTTTGACGAGCGGCGCGTCGGTGATGAGCGTGGCGAAGATTGGCTCGCTAAGCGCCATAAAGGCGATATTGTCGTCCCAGATAAAGATGTCCATGGGTTGGTCGCCGAATTGTTCTGGCAGAAATCTGACGGTCTGGAGCGCGCCACGGATGCTCTTGATTTCTTCTGCAGTTTTCCCTTTTGCATCGGCCGTTAGGATGTCGTCAAAGATAATTTTTCGTTTTTGCATCTCGTTCCAGTGCCACTCCATAAATTTACGGTCAATCTTTGCTAGCGTCTCAGTTGATCCAAGCGCAAACAATTTTTTGGCCTCAAGTGTTAGGCGAAACACCTCTTTGACCTCCTCCCAGCCGCTAAAAAAGCGGATTTTCGGTTTATTTTTTTGCGTTGTATAAAAATCCCGCAGCTCCGGCACAATCTGACGGGCAAACTCTGTTTTTCGCTCCAGTCCGGAAACTAATGACTCCGGGTCGCGCACAAAATAGGCCCGGCGTTTGCGTAGCGGCTGTGTTTGGATGAGTTCCTTCTCGTGTAGCGCCGTAAGTACGCGATAACAGTTGGTGCGCGCTATTCCCGTCCCCTTTGCAATCATCGGCGGCGTAGAGGCGCCGGCGCGCAAAAGGTATAGATACACCGCAATTTCTGACTTTTTTAGGCCGAGATTTTTTAAACCAGTTTCAATGTCCATATTATTATTCTCCCTTTCCTAAAGGGAGTACGGCAGTAGCCGGGAGGGATTTGGTTATTTTAATAAAGTGCCTGCAGTCCGTAGCTCACCATAGCGGAAACTGCTTGCACTTCGTAGCTCACTAGAGCGAAGAAGTGTCATTTATTTTGATGTCGTTATTATGATGTTTTTATTATATAAAGTCAATATCTGTATAAATATAGTATAAAATAATGTTGCAAATATGTCAAGTTGAGCGCATGCTTACTCTTGTCAGGCGGGGTCAATGGTTGACCGCACTGGCAAAGGAGGACGCATGTCAGTGATGATCGGGAAGAGGCTGAGGTTCGAGGGATTGGATCAGAAGCAGATGGAGGCGGTCAGGGCCGCCCTGGAGCAGCTCAATCCCTTTGTCGCTCCCAACGGGAAAGACGAGTGGGTGATCATTCCCGACTCAGTGTCGGGTCTCGACTCCCCATTCACATGTTTCTGGGTTTCTCCGTCCTTCGCCCCTTTCACGGTGGAGGTTCGGAGTCAGGGATGGTACTCAGTGGTGGCCTACAGGAGATCTGACACTTCCGAGTGCAGGCAGTTGAAGCACGGGCGCCTCTTTCTCGAGGATGCTGAGAGAACGACGGTCGAGAAGGCGCTTGGGCTGCGCACCACCGTGGAGCCTGTCCGTTTCGAGCTGGACGGTTTTCAGTAGCAGATGCGTTTTCAACGCGCGTCACTTGCGCGGGGCCTAGAGGCCAAAAGTGGTGACGCGTCACATGCGTAGTTGTGAGCCACGCGGGAACCTGCCTTCGCTAAAGCTACGGCAAGGCAAGGCAGATCCGCACGCATCAGGGCCGGTTTGCGAAAGCAAACCGGCCCTGAAACATTTATTCTCCCTTTCCTAAAGGGAGTACGGCAGTAGCCGGGAGGGATTTAAACTAGGGGGCGGAACTAAATCCCTCACCGCTACTGCGGTCCCCTCCCTTTTACAAAGGGAGAATAAGAATTACTCCAACAAATGCACCAACACTCCGACTGCGGCAACGCCGAAGATGAGCAGAAAACTTTCTGTAACTGCCAGTTTTTTCTTGCCCCAGGCGTGGATTTCCGGCACCAGATCAGATAACGCAATATAGATAAAGAAGCCGGCGGTAACGGCGAGGAGCACCGGTAAATACTCGGCGATACTCGGCCCAATTAGGTAGGTTAAAATTGCTCCGAGAAATGCCGTACACGCGGAAAGTACATTGTACCAGAGCACTTTTTTGCGCGAGTAGCCGGCTTTGAGCAGAATACCAAAGTCACCTATCTCTTGTGGTATTTCGTGTGCGCCTACTGCCAGCGTCGTGATGATGCCGAGCGACGGATTAATTAAAAATGTAACTGCAATCGCAACGCCATCAATAAAATTGTGAACACTATCGCCTAAAATAATTAAAGCAGCAGTTGGTTTTGTGCCCGGCTGTTCGTCGGCGTGTTCGTGGTGGTGATGAAACCAATGCACGAATCGTTCTAACAAGAAGAAGGTTAAAATACCGATAAGCGTCCAGGTTAGAACGGTGGTTGGCCCCGCATCTGTTTCCAGCGCTTCCGGCAAGAGATCAAAAAAGGCGGTACCCAACAATGTGCCGGCGGCAAAGGCAGCGAGGTAGTCAGATAGTTTCAGGGCAATATTCTTTTTGAAGAGCAGTAGAATGCCGCCAATCAGCGAAACAATGCTGCCGAGAAAGGTAAAGACGAGAATGTATCCTAGGGTTGTCATAATGAGTTATAAAGTTTATCAAGTTTTAAAGTAAAGGAGAATTTCTGGATTGCCACGGAGCACCGCAAGGGCATACGGGTGTGACCAATGCACTGGTGTGCGAGCCACAGTCCTATACCTCGCAATGACACTGGAGCGTAGACTTTCGGAGCATTTGCTAATGCAACTATGATGCAATAGTAGCATCGTGTCAAACACTTGTCTAGTGGGACGCACGGATTTCATTTTTAAAGCCATCCGCTCGCGGTGGGCCCGGCTTTAAAAATGAAATCCGTGCGTCCCGTGCCCAGGCAGCAGTTTTTTAGTTTTTTCCATCCCGCAGGGTGAGCCCGGCAAAAATTAAAAAACTGCTGCCCGCAAACAAGTTCCCGTTCAAAACTACCCTCGAATAAGGTATTATATAAGAGTAACTGATGCACTCCTTATTCGTTCTATATGTTAGAAGCTGAACAAACTTATATTGCCCGTGCTAAAGAGGGTGATGGCGAAGCATTTGGTGTCTTATATGGACACTATGCACCTGCTATTTATCGCTTTATAGCCGTTAAAGTTTCCACGCGGCAAGAATCCGAAGATCTGATGCACGAGGTCTTCCTATCGGCTTGGCAGAAACTACCAGGATTCAAAGAGCAGGGTTTTCCTTTCGGAAGCTGGCTCTATAAGATAGCCAGGAACCGAGTTATCGATTACTACAGAACCAAGAAGGTGGCTGCCAGTATCGACGACGAGGAGGGTGGATTCGATCAGTTGGCCGATCTCGGCGCACCGGTTGAGGAGGCGATTGATCTGAATTTTGACCTCGAAGCTGTCCGCGGAGCGCTTGCACAATTAACCGATGAGCAGCAGGAAATAATTCAGTTACGATTTGTCGCCGATTTATCCCCCGCCGAGATTGCCGGGATTGTGGGAAAGCGAGAGGGCACAGTTCGTATCATCCAGTTCCGAGCACTGAAAAAATTGCAAGAAATTTTACAGTAATCGCCAACACGCTAATAAAAACCGAATACGCGAATGAATCTATTAGCATATTAGTCCTCATTCGCGTGTTAGTGAATACTGCCATGATTGACCAGAAACTCACAACTTATTTTTCCCGATATAAAACGCTTACACCGCGGGCTGATTTTGTGTCCAGTTCAATGGCAAAAATTTTACTCACAGAGCAGCAACAGCCAATCAATTTCAATACTTTCCGTACTCGTTTTCTGGAATCAATTACAGTCGGCAGCGCTCTTGCTTTGGCCAGTCTAATGCTGCTAGTTGTTTTAGGCGGTATATCCTACTTGGGCCAGCAGTCAGGAGTCGCCACGGTTGCTACAATTTCGCCGGCTAGCAAAGATGCCGATACGGTTGCGCTGTTACAGGAGGCCTCGAAACTGGTTAGCTCGGTGCAGATTAAGGAGGTAGATAATTTTGCCGAGTCGTCCGAACAAGTGGTCAGTGCGCTCGACAAACTTTCTAAAGAGCCATAATTTTTATGAAAGCCCCTGGATTTATTCGGCAAGCCGCCATTATTGCTGCCACTATCCTGGCGGCTCTTTTATCTTTTCAGACGGCTTTTGCCGCATCTCCGGCTGTGCAGCAGGCGCGCGAGGCGGCGAAGCAGAGTATTGAGCGAGCCGATCAGGGCTCTGTGTTTTCTCCGGCTGAATTTAAAGATCGGCTGGCCGCAGCCGTGAGTATTGTCAATCTGACCAGTGCCGAGGCCAAAGACGCAGTCAGTAAACTCACGCTTCTTGAGAGCGGCGATCCTCAATTTATTTCTAGTATCAATGCACTTCTATTATGGGTGCGCGGCTTTGAACATTACGCAGACTTAGTTAGTGCGCAATTAGCCAGGCCATCTATTGGCGAGGAGCAGTTACAACAGATTGCCGGTTCTTTTAAGCAATTACGCGAAAACATCTATGATCCGACCATGCATCAGGTTTTTGACGCGCTGCTGCTTGCTCAAGGTCAGGAGATTTTTGCTACTGCGCTGCACCGTTTGGAAAAAGTTGGTTCTGATGTCAGCTATCTGCAAGGTAGCAATGGTGTGCAGGCAAACATTCTGTTGCCGCACCTTGAAGTGGCTCGCAAACAAGTAGAGAGGGCCAGAATCGCCTACAACAGTGCATACGAACTTTTCGTTGATAACCAGGAGTTGCTGCGCGATTTGTTAAATGCGCCAGAGGTATCTTTTATGAAATCCGTAACTCTGACCGGCGGAGTTGACGGCGACTTTACTTGTATTCCGCAAGTTTTTGCCAGCGCTGCCACTAAATGCCTGCCAGTTTTTAAAACGCAAAACGGTTTGTATTATCTCCTAATCACCAGCGATGGCAAACCGCTCAAGTATTCGGCTCACGATGTTTATCGAGTTCAAGGGCAGCTAGTCTTTCTTGATCCAATTTTTAGAGACGAGACCATCGCCGGAACTCTTTTTGTCGATAGTCTGAATTTACTCAAACCGGCTGATCCGACAGACGACCAGAGTCAGCCAACCAGCACAGCAGGAATTCCGTCTGGAGCCAGCGTTCTTGAAGCCGTGCTCGGTAAGCAGCCAACCAAGACAGTTCAGTTTTATGTTACAGCCGAGGTGAATGCTATCAAATTGGCCTATAACGAGTTTTTTTTGGTGATTAAATTGAGCAAGCAGCTGCCGAAAAAATAATCCGGCTATTCTTTATATGGATGGTCTATCAAATGAGTCAATCGTGAGGATTGACTCATTTGATTTCTGGCTGGCACTGCGCTAATATGTCCGTACTTCGTTTCGTATTTCATTCGCATTATTAGTTATTCGTTCATTAGCGATTACTCTATGAAATCATTTTCCAAAAATATTACCGCAGTCGCCACGATTCTGCTCATGGTTGCTTTAGTTTTTTCATTTTTCATGGGCGGAGAGCCCAAGCCCGCTGCGCTGACGGTCAATGAGCTGGTTGATAAAATCAATGCCGGGGCAGTAACCAGGATAGAAGTTTCCGGCAACGACTTAGCGATTACCCTCAAAGACGGTACGAAGGCAACCGCCAAAAAAGAGTTTGAATCCGGATTTTCGGAAACTTTGAAGAATTACGGGGTTGATCAATCGGCTCTTCGCCAGGTCGCCCTTGAGGTTAAAGAAGAGTCCGGCGTGCAGTTTTGGATCGGCGTGCTCGCTCAATCTCTTTTGCCTCTTTTAGTTTTGCTCGGATTTTTCTGGTTTATGATGCGCGGGGCTAAAGGCGGCCAAAATCAAGTTTTAGGTTTTGGTAAGGCCAATTTAAAACTTTCTGCGCCGGGCGGAAAAGAAAAAGTCAGCTTTACTGATGTTGCCGGATTAAAAGAAGCTAAGCAGGAATTAATTGAGATTGTTGATTTTTTGAAAAATCCAAAAAAGTTTTTAGACATGGGCGCAAAGATTCCGCGTGGTGTCTTGCTCATGGGCAGTCCGGGTAGCGGTAAAACTCTGCTCGCGCGGGCAGTGGCCGGCGAAAGTGGCGTCCCCTTCTTTTATATCTCGGCTTCTGAATTTGTGGAGATGTTTGTTGGTGTTGGTGCCAGCCGTATTCGCGATGCATTTACGACGGCAAAGAAACATTCGCCTTCAATCTTGTTTATTGACGAAATTGACGCGGTTGGCAGGCAGCGTGGCGCCGGTATGGGCGGCGGCCACGATGAACGAGAGCAGACTCTGAACCAGATTCTGGTTGAGATGGACGGTTTTGAGCGGGAAAATCAGGTGATTGTGCTGGCTGCGACTAACCGTCCGGATGTGCTTGACTCCGCATTGCTGCGCCCAGGCAGGTTTGATCGCCAGGTGGTGCTTGATCTGCCGGATATTGCTGATCGCGAGGAGATCTTAAAGATTCACGCGAAAAATAAACCGCTGGCCGAGGGTGTTAATTTGCGTCCAGTTGCAGTTCGCACTCCTGGATTTTCCGGCGCTGATCTTGAGAATGTCTTAAATGAAGCCGCGATTTTGGCGGCGCGTGAGGAGAAAAAAACAATCAGCCAGGACAACTTGTTTATGTCTATTGAAAAAGTGGTTCTTGGCCCGGAGCGCAAGGGTAGAATTATTAGCGATCGTGAGAAAAATGTTACCGCTTATCACGAGGCCGGTCATGCGCTAGTAGCGGCCAGTCTACAAGACGCTGATCCAGTTCATAAAATCTCAATTATCAGCCGTGGTCGTGCCGGTGGGTACACCATGAAGCTCCCGACTGAAGAGAATCGGCTGAAAACCAAGAAACAGTTCATGGCCGAGATGGCGACCATGATGGGTGGTTATGCCAGCGAACAAATTGTGATTAAAGATGTTTCAACCGGAGCGAGCAGTGATTTGCAGGAGGCCAGCAAACTTGCGCGGCGAATGGTTACCAAGTACGGCATGAGCGATGTCATAGGCCCGGTTGTGTTTGCCAATGGCGAGGAGGCGGTGTTCATGGGTCGTGATTTTCATCACGAACAGCGTTCATCTGAAGCAATGAGCGCAAAAATAGACAGCGAGGTCTCCGCGTTCCTCCACAGCGCCGAGGATCTGGCCAAGAAGATGCTAATAACGCACAAGAAAATTCTGGATGCAATTGCCAAGCGCTTGCTTGAGAAGGAAACGATTGAACAGGAGGAGTTTAATGAGCTGATCAAGGAGTTTGACCTTAAGCCGCTCGCCATTTAGTTTTTTTCTGTCATCCCGAAGCCGAGGGATCTCGCCCAGTTCTCATTGAATAAACTTCCTCAATCCGCTAGTCTATATGGGCGCCCATAGTTTAACGGTAAAACAAGAATCTTATACATTCTGGTCGGAGGTCCGACTCCTCCTAGGCGCACAGTGTGCTTTTGCACACTAAGTGGGCGGTTAGCTCAGTGGTAGAGCGACTGCTTTACACGCAGTAGGCCGCAGGATCATTCCCTGCACCGCCCACAAAATTGTTGTTTTTTAATATTGAAAAATGAAGCGCGGCGGTCATCAACCTTGTGGGTCGATGCCGCCGCGTTGCTTGCCGGAGTCTTACACCTCCGGCTAATAACTCTCAGCTCCCGAAAACTCGCCTTTCCCCGGTTCCCTCTCGACGTTGGGCGAACCACGAGAGGACTCGATGAAGGTTTTAGATGTGGTGCACTTGTACTTCATCGTCACGCACTCGCAATGGAAGCACCGATCCGGATAGAGCTTCCCGTCATGGCGACAGGCGCTTTTGTGCTCATAGACGCATTTGCCCTTTGGAGGACTCTTGCGTTCTTTGCGTCGCTCGTCTGGTACGAATTTGACCTTCTCTTCGCACTTCGAACAGACGAACTCGATGCCCGGATAGCCACACGATGAGCAACGCGAACGTGATGGCTTTTGGTGGGGGTGCTGACAACGCGGCGGCGGATCTCCATACCACGTCGGAAGCTCTCTCAGATACGGCGGCATCAGACACCATTCCTTCTGCCGGCAATCACGCCGGCCATCGTGGTTGTCAGAACAAATCCGTAAAGCGGATACGCCGCCTCCACGGATTGCCAGTTCTTGATCGCACAGAGGTTGAAGATGGCACCGAGCCACCAAAGCAACCACTGCGCACGACTCTCGCTCTTCGGATCTCTCCATGTCTTGACCGCCGTCGGCACCGCTCCGATCATGTCGGTGGCGATACCGGCGAGCAGTCCAGCGACAGGTCCAACGAGGTGCCAGAAGATGATCGTGGCACCTGCGCCTGCCAGACACCACTTGTCGAGCGTGCTCCACCCGCCTTCACCGAACGGAACAGACAGGAGAAACATCCCTGCGGCTCCAACGGTAAATCCAAGCGGGATCCAGAGAGCGCTTGAGTCTGGAGTTGCGGCGGCGAAGGTCTTGTAGATCAAGATGGCCTCCACCGCCCAAATGAGCCAAGTCGCTCTGCTTGGGCGAACTGGTCCGCGTACTGCCCCGACGCCCGCCGGGATAAACCCAGCGAGCGTCAGGATGCCAGCGATGATGCCGAGGGTGTCGTGCATCTGCTAGGTCGCCCAGCAGTTCGCCGGGGCATGCATGCGCCCGCAGTGGCACGGCGTCTCGCGAGCGATCACCTCGGCGCTCTCGTAGCCGTCGAGGCTGGCCCGAGAGGATCGAGCCGCCCACTGCCAGATGCTGTCCGGGTTCGCCAGCCTTGCGGCCGACGGACGAGTGAACCGGCCGAACATCAGGGCTGCGAGCTTGAGTCCCTTCTCGCGATGAGTGTCGGGATCGATGACCGTCGACACAAACACGCGGTCTTTTTCGAGCACTGCCACCGCCAGGAACTGCTGGCCGCGGAGTGCCTTCGGGGCGTGTTCGTCTGTCATCCCGGGGAACTCGAAGAAGATCCCGCACCCGAGGTCTTCCGGAGCGATGGCATCGGAGACGTTGATCTCCTGCCGCTTGGAGTCCTCGATCGGGTTGTCGTAGTCCCTCAAGACCATGCCGCACTGCAACGCGAACAACTGGTGAGTCAGCGTCTCTTTCGACATCGCATCTCCTTCTCGGAAAGAACTCTGGCCGGCGCGAGCGGGAGCGAACGCTCCCTGAAGCTCGCGCCGGCTTGCGCACTACCCGTCCCGACCAAATTGGTCGGGCCTGACGCAGAACCATTGCTTGCACTCCGCGCACTGCCATTTGAAGTGCGGCTGCCCGCAACCGATCGAGGCGTTGCAGTTGTTGCACGGGACACGACCCTCAGAAGTCGGCCAGTGCGAGCAACGCCTTGGCAGCTCGCCGTTAGTCGACCCATCGATACTCCCCATGTACGGCGGCATACTCGCTATTCCTTTCTCAAAGAGCCAGTCCGCGCAAGTGAATGAGGGTTTCATTCAAGACGCTTGTGCGGACAATTTTCCCCGAGAAAATGCTGACCCGTGCTTCGCTCTACAAGCTACGCAGGGTTGTTTTTCGCTGGTGCGAAAAACAAAAAAACCGCTCGGGGGCGGTTGGTAGAACTTATTGGATAGAACGAAAGATTACCGCACCCGGGTGGTTATATATGCGGCGTAGTAATAACTACTAAATAAATTGTGGGTCGGCTGGAATTTCATAACAAAAAAACTATAGCATATGACTGCTATAAAGTAAAGAGCTGTTTGACCTTTTCCAATGATATTCTTTGATTATAACTTTTGACATTTTGTTCATTAGCTTTTGAATGCCCATTTTTAAGAGCAGTACTGACTATCGCCCCAGTGGCATGGCGCATCAGTGTGCGTGCATTCTGAGCGCTAAATCCGCTGCCGACAAGCAGCGGGAATTTTTTTATTCTAGTTCTTAATTTTTCTAATGTTGCGATATCCGGACTCTGCCCTGTCCAAGCACCTGTGACAATGATTGCGTCCGACCCATTGCTCATAGCCGCTTGCGCTGATTCTTCCAGGTTCATTTTTGAAATGACCTTTGAATGTTTAACATGAATATCAGTAAAAAGCATTATTTTCGCGGCCGCTATTTTTTGTTTCAGGGCAATCACTTTTTCCGGCTTACCCTGAATAATACCAATATTAGTCTTCACGGTATCAATAAATACCGGGATACGGATAAACTGGAGATCTAAAGTTTTTGCTATGGCCAATGCCGACTCGTAATCATTCCATAAGACGCTAACTCCTAGCGGTAATTTTGTTTTTTTGCGAAGCACCGATCCGACATACATCAGCCCAGCGATTGTGCCAGGGCTGACTTTTTCTTTATGAGGTATATCGTAATTGTTTTCAAAAATAATCCCATGAACACCGCCTTTTTCGAATGCCCGCAGGTCAGCTAATGCATTCTTAAGTGCGACTTTTATACCTGGGTAATCTGCGTAACCTAAGAGAGGAGGAAGATGAATAGCTCCGATAACTATGTTATTTTTTCCTCCGAATATTTGCGAAAATTTCGCCAGCTTATCTTTCATGTGATTTTAGGAATGTATTAGTTTGTCGTATAGCATTTTCGCAACTTTTAATAGGATTGTTAGTCTGTATAAATGTTGCCACAAAGCAACCGAAAAAAGTATCTCCTGCCCCCACGGTATTAGTTGTTTCCACGGGTTTTTTGATATGGAAAGAGTATCGTTTTCCTTTGAAGAATAATTTAACTCCTCTCCCTCCATCTGTAACAATCAAGCATT
The DNA here is from genome assembly GCA_023255625.1 of Candidatus Harrisonbacteria bacterium. Lineage (GTDB taxonomy): Bacteria > Patescibacteriota > Minisyncoccia > UBA6257 > 1-14-0-10-44-23 > JAHFLF01. The sequence continues at coordinate 299,120 of JAHFLF010000001.1, read as the reverse complement.
CTTTTTTTTGCGTCCGAAGGTCGCCAGGGTTCAAATACTTTACTTCTTGCCGAGTTCCTTTAACGCAGAACGGTTTTGCGTTTGCCGGAAATTTTATTTGCTTTCCCCCTCTTGCAAATCCTTGTAGATCTATAAAAGATATTCCTTTGTACCCCGAGATCTGCAGCGGCCACTCATCCAGGATAGTTGAGATGATAAGATAGGGTGTTTTTATTATTTGCGGCGTCTTATTACGAGGCGGCTTATGTAGCACCGTTCCGTTTTCCTCTCCATTGTGCGTATACCGTATCGCGATACGGTATAATTTCCCATGTTTTATCTTATGAGGAATATTTTTCTGATCAAGTGTTTTTTTTAAGAAAAATGCTGGTCCGCCGAGGCGTTTTTTAATAAAAGTATCATCTGCTTGAAAGTGCAGATCTTGGCTATAGGTTGAGAGAACGGTAATTTTTTTCATTGTATTGGGGGTAGGGGGAGCCGAGCTCCCCCTAGTGCTCTGATAGATTCTCCTTTGCGCTGATCCAGTCGAGGCATTCGAGCAATCCGTCGGTGTACGAATGTTTTGCTCGGAACGCGCATCGGTGGATCAGTGCGTCTTGTGCATTGCCGACCGCGCAATGCGTTACTTCATCTGCGTCGATCAGGTCGCCCTCGCCGTCTCCAATCATGTACCACTGCATTGGCTCACGGAAGAGATCACGCAGAATCCGGAAACCGGTAGTCTTGCTCACTCCGGGAATGCTACCGATCATGATCCCGAAACATTTGTCCGTCTGCCTCTCGATCTCGACTGGCGGCTCCACGGTGTCGATGACGTGCAGGCAGTCCTGCATGAATTCGTGGTCGATGTACGGCCCTCCGGATTCGTCAGTCCTCCGGAAGAAGGCGCAAAAGCTTAGTTCGCGCATGCCGTCGAGAATTGCCATGCGACTGTTGGGTGTATGCGTACGGACATCGCGCACCCAGTTCGCCGCATCATTGATGAGTACTTCGATGCCGGCCCTGGTCAGCGCTTCTTGTATTGCACTGCGGTACTGCTTGAACAAGTCGCCTTGGGGCTTGTAGTAGTGGCGCTTTTTTTCGCTCACGACTACTGCTCCGCGCTCTGCGACGAGGTGCGCTGGCTTGATGCCGGTAGCTTCCTCGAAGTTTCTCATGAGACGATCCACTGGCGTGTCAGAGTTCGGGATGATGATCACCCCTGCTCGGGCGAGTCGCTCGAACATCGCCTTGGGGTCACAGGTGGGCCGCTGCGTTGTTTGCAACACGACGACCCCGTCGTAGTCGATCATGATGCCCACATTTTTCTTCGTCAGTTGAGACACATTGCTCCCTTCTGACTCGGGATGAGCCGAGCCACTTCTGTGGCGATGTTCTGGTCGAGCTTGTCGCGGTGAATCTGTTCTGCCCGTTGATACGCCTCCGGGTAAGTGAGCGCAGGGTCGTTCAGTTTGAACAAGAGCGCTGCATTGGCAAGAACCATTTGCAGCGGGGGTCCCTGTATCTCGCCGCACAAGATGCGCATTGAGAATTCCCCCTTTGACATGCCCGACGCCGGCGAGATTGCGGCGCTTGCGACCGACTTCAGACCGAAGTCTTCAGCGGTCAGCCAGTATTCCGTGATCTCTCCATCCTTCAGTTCAGCGACAAGAGTGCCGGCCTGACAGATTGAAACCTCGTCCATGCCGGATGCGCTCGTTCTGTCATCGGTGAATCCGCGAACGAACAATCCATGCGTGACCACGGTGATACCGCGAGTGTTGAGAATTCTGAACGCCTTGGCGACCACCCGTGGCGGGATAAGGTGGTTGATGCCGAGTACGCGCCTCTTCAGCTTGGTCGGACGGACCGGGTTGGTGACCGGGCCGATGATGTCATTCATGTGCGGCAGTTGCGCTACCTCGTGTGTCTGGCAGTGGATTCGCTTGTAGCGTGTATCCAATGCCTCGCTGTAGCCGAAGCCGAGTTCATCGACGCAGCGTTCGACCATTCCCACCTCTGGGCAGCGTTCTATGCCCAGTAGATCGATGAAGTCAGAGCTGCCGTGTCGACCACCGTCGGCATTCGCTGGCGATCCGTGCTTGCACATTCGGATTCCGCCAGCAGCGGCGATCAGTGCGGCCAAGGTCGAGACATTCGCCGTCACAACCAGGTCCCCACCCATCCCGCAGTTGTCCATCACATCCCCGACCGGCTCGATGAAGCCGAGCGTAGAGGTCGCGATGTCGTGATCAAAGACGGTAGCGCAGACACCGGCGATCTGTTCCGCGGCGGCGTCATCCGCCGCGTGATAGGTCGCACGCGTGTGCAGTGCAGAGAGCGCAACGATGCTCTGGATCTGTGCGAGTGGGTCTCCGGCACACCCACGCAGTGCCAACATGCCCAACTCGTACGCAGCATCGTATCCGAGCGGCATGTTCTGGTACGCATGCCTCTTCATTACCTGCTTGATATCCATGTTTAGCACCTCTTTGCGGTCCGTTGATTAAAACTCCATCACCACAACCGATGGGGCCTCTTCCATTCGTAGGTGTAGTACCACCAAGCGATGAAGAGATTCCAGACGGCCATGTGAGTCCAGCCACACCAGCTTGGGTCCAGTGACCCTGGCCTGATGCGATCGAACATCACGACCTTGAACTGCCAATTCCAGTCGAGCTCTTCAGCCCGAACGGTGTACGCCACCGCAGAAGCTACGAGCGCGAGCAGGAAGTACTTCAGGAACTTCTTCATTTGTCACCTCTGGAGTTGCTTCCTTCGGTTTCAGCGAGCGGCTTCTCCACGGTATAGGAATGAATCTTGCCTGCAGCGACAGGCAACTTAGGCGCCCGGCCACAAGACTGTAATTCTGCAAGAACGGCTTGGAACTCACGCTCGCCAACCTGCAGACGCTTCTCCATTCGGTCGATCCAGAAGAACTTCCGCTTGATCTGCTTCTCCACGACGGTCACGGCATAGTAGTCACGGAAGCTGAAGGCGACGGGCTTTCTGCTAACCTCCTGCCCGATCTTGTGCTTGTTGTATGTCGCCTCATCCACCTCCTTGGTCTCTCTGGTCGCCCCGAAGTCGGTCCAATTGCTGTTCTTCTTGGTCTTGAAGGTGACGAGGTAGGTTCGTTCTTCCTGGGGCTCTATCGCCGCCTCGAGCATCGTCTCTGGCAGAATCTGCCGGCACACCTCATGACTGGCCTGGGTCGTCGTCTCCAAATCTGGGACGGTCTGTTGCGACTCGACAGCAGGGGCGACGATTGGTGCATCCAGTTTGTCTGCGGGCCAGAAAACGTGTACGCCGAGTAACATGAGCATCAGAATCCCAGTGACCCAGAGCTCAAACGGCAGAGACTTCGAAATTGATCGCTCGAGCCGCTCACGTTCCGAAGTGATGGGTCTAAGCAATCGCTCGGTATCGACAGGCGTAATATTCGGCATGAAGCACCTCCATCCAGCCCCCTGATCTCGTTCAGAAAACAGAAACGCCGCTCCAAGAGCGGGTTTTAAGTTCGAAAGATTTTATAAAAAATCGTTATGCAAACACAAAGCGCGCCCTTCGAGTATGTCGGGCGGCCCACCAGGTGCGGAGAATTTCTGCAGAGTTTTTAGTTGCCATGGTCAAGCAGTTCATATTAAGTAATAACGAAGATAAATCAGCTATGTTACAGTGTACTAGTACACTGTAACATAGTCAAGTGGTCATATGAGCCGAAGGGTAGCGGCGCTATTTTCGTGCGACGAGTTTACTAAGCATTTGGTTGAATCCCCCGCCCGAGTTTTCTAGCACATGGACGCCGCGAGTGACGGTCGTGATACCAACCTTAAGATCCTGGGCAATCGCGCGCTGGTCCTCTCCCATCGCGAGTTTTTTAACTATCTGCCACCTATTAGCAATTTCTCTATATTCAGACGGCGTGAGTATGTCGCGTAGCACCGCCTCAAACAGTTTCGCGTCTTTAGCTGCAGTGCGCAGCAGTTCTACTAACTCTTCTTTGTATTGGTTATTCATATTATTTTATTGGTTACTAATATTGATTACTCAAAGACACCGTCTCTATGTACCAGCGTACTAGTACGCTGCATGATAGTCAAGCGAGCATGCTTCATCTGATGGTATATACGGCGGCAATGTTGATCAGCAAGCCAATATGGGTATAAGATAATTTTGTGAATTTTGTAATACGGCAAAAAATAAGGCAATTGCCGGATTGCCGCATTATTTTGCCGGATATTCGTTGTTTCACGCTAATTTTTTGTAAAACACAAGCGTAAAACATTCCCTCCAAAGGCGGGCAGGTTTTGTTTTACAGGATGTTTTACACTTGCAAAAAATGTTTAAAAGATGCGAAACAATTGTTCTGAACGGGGATTTGCAAAATACTCTAAAAGAGTGTGAAACATTCTGGCAAACATCGTTTTTGATTTGAACAGGAATTCCATATCATACCGTTACGGCAAACAAATTTCACGGTTCAAAAAGCGTAAAACATTATTTGTTTTACGAAGATTCTGTGGATAACCTGTTTGCTGAATCACGAATTTGTTTCACGAAAAGTGTAAAACAATTTTTAACTCCTGAATTTTTCCGGTATATTCTGGATTTTCTCCCAATATCCGCATTTATAGAGTCTATGGATAATTTTGAATTTTTCACCAACTCTTTCATCTGATCCAATTTTTTCTAGCCACTCCTTGAATTGCTTTCCCTTGTGACCGCGCAATTTACCATAGAAAAATGGAACTATTATCATTCTCAGGTCACAAGCCTTCCTGACTATTAGGGTTGCCTTATCTCCTCTTTTTATTCCATCTTTTTGTGAAGATTTATAAACATAGACTTTATTTTTCAGGCCAAGATGATCCCGCACTCCTTCAATAAGATCCTTGTCTCTAACATGCATTGAAATTTGGAATGCAGGTACCTTTCCGCGGTAGAGAGTCTCATTTCTTACTACGAAACTGCTTGTACAAAAAGAAAAGCAGCCCTCACCGTCTATAAGTCCTCTAATGTATTCATTCGTTAGGTTCATAACCGTGAAATATGTTTGCCGTAACGGTATCCATACCGGTTTTATTTCATGTTATACAGTATAACACATTTTTTAGAGATATGATAGTATAAATTTATGCGTACCAAGAGCGAAATCGGCAAAATAGGGGAGGATATATGCTGTGAGTTCCTGAAAGAAAAGAAATATCGGATTTTGGTTAGAAATCACCGCGTGAAACATGTTGGCGAGATTGATGTGATTGCGCGGGGTCAAAAAGGGGTTTTGGTGTTTGTGGAAGTGAAAACGCTGGCCGGGCCAGTCTCAATGTTTATTCCAGAGATGCATTTTAATGAAGAGAAGCGGTTGCGTGTGCGGCGACTAGCACAGGGGTTTGCAAATCGCTATCCGCAGTATGTTAACGAAAAGCTGGGGTATCGGATTGATCTTGTCGCCATTGCTATAAAAGACCCGCTGGCCTCAATAAAAAATTGGCACGAGACCTGTGACATCCGGCAGTACGAAAATTTGTAGCGCGGTCTAAAATCTGCCATGTATTCATGTACTAGTACGCTGCTGAATAGCCCTTTCTCCTGTTACAGTGTACTAGTACACTAATACATAGAAATGCTTGACATATCTATATAAATTATGCTATAATATATTTTACCGCCAAATAAACGGAGAAAGGAGGCGGCATGAAGTGGCTATGCGGAATGGTTCCGCTGCCGGTGGGTTGAGCTGAGATGTAATACCTCTCAACTCTACACCGATGAACAATTCCGGGGCATGTCGCCCTGGGTTCGTATGTTCCTCGCTTCGGTGTAGTTCGCTACACCGAGGAACATGGCAACAACCATGGAGGAGCTACGATGCTGATGTACAAGGATCTTCACGACGAGGCGTTCGAGGGCGAGTGGCCGAGCAACCGCGAGGTGCTGCGGGCCATGAAGGTCGAGGCCATGCGCCGGGGCCGTACGGTCCGGTGGAAGGTCTTCGAGGTGGGTCCGAGTGACCACCTGCCGACGCTGGAGTGGAGGCACTACCTCCGCGAACGGCGCGAGCAGGCGGCCGAGGATCTCGTCGATGCGGCGAGGTCTGCGGATCCGGATACTCCCTGGGAGGAGGCTTCCGAGGAGGTTCAGGCGGCGCGGTCGTACATGTCGCCGGAGCGTGAGCTGGCGCTGAAGCGTTTCCACCGGCGGAATCGTCGGTGGAAGAAGAGGTTCGAGCGGCAGCGGCGTGAGGCACTCGGGACCATTCGGGTTCCGATGCAGAGTCTCAACGCCGTGATCACCTGGCTCGGGATGCTCCCGGAGGCCTGCGAGGGCGAGTGGATGTCCAAGAGGCTCGCCGACATTCTCAAGGAGAATGGCTACAAGGCGGGCGAGGGCATGGGCAGCAATCCGGAGACGATGGAATCCGAAGGTCGGTACATCGTTGGGCAGTGCATCGGCACTCTCGAGCGGGGAGCTGGCATCATGGGCCGGACACTCGCCGGCTATATCAAGTCTTGGCGAGAGAAGTACGGTATCAAGCCCGCCGTGCTCATCCGCCAGCAGGTGAGCGACTCTAACTGGCGCACTGACAGGGAGCTGGCCATCGAGCCGGTCCTGAAGGGCAACTACGCCAGATCTGCTGACATCCTCCTGCAGATGATGGACATCGAGGAGCCTGCGGCAGCGGGGGACAAGGAGTGGATTCGCAAGATCTTCTCCGATCCTCGGCTCGTGTCGCATCACCAGAAGCTCTGGCAGATGATGCGCGAGCACAGATACGCCGGATACGGTTCGGCCGTGCAGCACCGCGGTCGTTTCCTTGTCCGGAAGTTCCTCCTGCGTCACGGCTGGAGGATCAAGCCGCAAGACCTCGTCGCCGCGTGACAGGCGACAACAGCGTTCGGCCGGGCCCCCACAAGGGTCCGGCCGTTCGATTTTGCTATCTTATTTTTTAAAATATTGACAAATATATATTTTGTGATATATTAGGGAAACGCACTTTTCATACAGAAAGGGGGTGCGAAATGAAGTGGAGCTTATGTAGATAGGGCCTTCGGGCCCTAAGACTACAACCACACGACGATGACGGACCGGGCATGGTGCCCGCAGCGTACGCTCCTCAACTTCGGAGTGTGGGCAACCACACAACCGAGGAGTAGGAGTGGCCGACCCCAGAAGGCGGCCACAACTGACAGGAGATGTACGATGAAGATCAGGGTGTTCTACGACTGGATGGGGAAGGGTGGGAATCCCGTTGACCTCGAAGCCGAGGTCAACGGGTGGCTGGAGAAGATGGGCTCCGGCATCACCGTCGTGAACTGCACGAGCAGCGTCGGCGGCGAACTCTACGACAAGCTCCACGCGCTGGCGATTCTCTACATGGAGAAGCGGCCGGAGGAGGTGAGCCGATGAGTGACTCACCGGAGCAGATGAGCTTCTGTCTCTACGCCTGCTTCCCGCAGGTTCCGTCGGTGGCAGCGGTACGGATCGCCTTCACCGAGAGGGACGGTGTCTACCACGACATCGGTCGGATCAGTGAGGAGGACGACCGGGCATTCTGGTTCTGCGAGGCGAACCAGATGTTCTTCTCAAGCAACGCCCGTCTCTGTGTCACTAGGATCTCGAATTCGCTCGATCACGACTCGCTCGTCGCGCTCATGTTCGACTCCAGGCGCGCCGACGAGCTCGATGGGATCATCGTCGCGACTCTCATCGCGATGTCTCTGGAACGCGCCGCGCCTGGGAAGTGCGGCGAGCTCGAGCAGAAGCTGCGGGCGATGGGGGACTGGGACCGCCACAAGGTGGCCAGCTTCCTAGCAGACGCAGTTCGATGATGCACGTTCGGCCGGGACCCTCAGGGGTCTCGGCCGAACAACAAATTTATGTATCGAAGATGGTAGATTTTTTCTTTCATCTCCGGCACGTAAACTGTTCCGGAATTGGCAGGCTGGCGGTAGGTTTGCTAATTCACTTTTTACCGCAAAGAGGTGGCAGATGTCCAAGGTTTTCGAGATTCGTAGTCGTTTGCGTCCCGAGCCCGTGGTCGTCCCTGATGGTCAATGGGTCGCTGAGATGCAAACCCATATGCACTACGTCACTCGACCCGATCTTACTCGTGAGCATGGTGAGAGTACGGTCGATCGCAGAGACTTCGTTCAGAAGATCATCGGCGGCGATGGCAGTGCGAAGGAGTATCTGATGGATCGAAGGGAGAGCGACACGATCGGCGGCTTCCATCGTCGCTGTGACTTGCTCGCCGTCTCTCCGGTTCCGTTCGGTATTGTGGAAACCTTCTTCATCGGTCGGGAAGAGCATGAGCAGTGGCATCGCCGCTTCTGGTCTGCTCGCCAAATTCACAAGGGCGAGCTCGGACAGAAGCCGCTTCTGCCCAAGACTCCGGAGTTCTTCCGGACGCCCTGGAAGGCGCGGAGCGACATCATCGGCGGAGGAAGTCAGGTTCGCGGGTGGAGCTCCTGGACATGGCTGAGCCAAGTGGCCCAGATCGTCGGCATGGAGCCGTACGAGGTGTTGCACAACTTCTTCTGGTTCAGTAAGACACATCGGATCGGACCGGATCCGATGCTGACGCTCGACACAGCCGAGTTCCGTGCTGGAGCCGCTCTTCCGTGGGAGACCATCACGCAGCAGACGATCAATTCGGATTCAGTCAGGGTGCATGCTGGCTACGAGGTGTTCTGCGTACCGGCAAGCTGGGCGATGACTGTTCTCTACCTGCATCACTTCGGCTGGAAGGGCTAGTCGAAGAACAAGTCACAGCGTTCGGCCGGGTTCCTTCGGGAGCCCGGCCGTTCAAATTTTTCTTGACCATTTTTTTTATCCGTGCTATATTTTTTGTACTGATGGGTCGCTCGATGAGCGACCCGTTCCCATATTTGGAATAAACTAAGCAACTAATTAACAAACTAACCAACCCCGACGCAGTAAGTCGGGACTCCGGCCGAAGCGCCGGAGCTAATAAAAATAATTCCATGTTGTTCGATTTAAAAACTATTAAAAAAGCGATTGATCAGGTTGCAGAAGAAAAGGGGATTGATGCTGGCAAAGTGCTAGAGGCAATTGAGTCGGCCATTGCTGCTGCGTACAAAAAAGAATATGAGAAGAAAGGCGAGATTGTGCGCGCTAAATTTGATGTGAAAACCGGCGAGCTGAAATTTTGGCAGATTAAGACCGTTGTTGACGAAACAACTGTTCGTTTTAAGACAGAGGGAGAAGAGGAGGAGGAGACCAGCGATCCCAATCCATCAGTAGACGGGGTGGAAGTTTTGCCGCGTTTCAACGCCGATCGGCACATTACCTTAGAAGATGCGAAGAAAGAGAAAAAGGGCACGGTCGTTGGTGATGAGATAGAATTTCCGCTAGAAACTCACGACGATTTCGGTCGCATCGCAGCGCAGGCGGCGAAACAGGTTGTTTTGCAGCGGCTTCGTGAAGCCGAGCGCGAATCGATCATTAAAGAATTTAAGGGCCGCGAGGGCGAGATTGTTTCCGGACTCGTGCAACGGATGGAGCGCGGCAATGTGTATGTTGATATTGGTCGCGCCGTCGGTATTATGCTTTTCAACGAGGTAATTCCGAATGAGCGCTATAGAATTGGCGAGCGTCTGAAGTTTTATATTATCAGTGTCTCTGATGATGCGCGGATGCCCGGTATTTTACTTTCACGCAGCCATCCAAAGTTTGTTACAGAATTATTCAAATTAGAAATTCCGGAGATCGCTGACGGGTCGGTCGAGATTAAATCTATTGCTCGCGAGCCAGGCAGCCGGACAAAAATTGCAGTGGCCTCTTCGGCCGAGGGAGTTGATCCAGTTGGCGCCTGTGTCGGCCAGCGGGGTACTCGCGTGATGGCGGTTAGCAACGAGCTCGGCCAGGAAAAAATTGATATTATTGAATGGAGCGAGGATCCGGCGCGTTTTATCGCCAGCTCGCTTTCGCCGGCCAGCGTTGAGGAGGTGGAAATTTTACCGGATCACCAGGCCAAAGTTACTGTACCTGACGATCAACTTTCTTTGGCGATTGGCCGTGCCGGTCAGAATGTTCGTCTGGCGGTGAAACTTTCTGGTTGGAAGATTGATGTGCGCGGGCGCAGTACGCCGGTGGAGGCGAAGATAGAGGTAACTGAAGAGGCAAAGGCAGGGGAGACAAAAGAGTAGCGTAAATTCAGAAATTAAAAATTGAAAATTATATTTCATGTCGTTAATATATTCTTTGATCTTTGTTCCCATAGCCCTCGCGATCGGCTACAGTGCATATATTATTTTCTGGCTGCGCAAACAGCCCGCCGGCACCGAGAAGATGCAACAGATCAGCAAGGCAATTCAAGAGGGATCGCGGGCTTATCTAAATCGGCAGAGTAAAACAATTGGCATTGTCGCCCTAGTGCTTTTTCTTGTCATTGGTATTTTCCTTGCGTGGCAAACGGCTATTGCATTTTTGGTCGGAGCTATATTTTCGGGTCTGGCCGGTTACATCGGCATGAATGTAGCGGTGCGCAATAATGCAAAAAGCGCAGAGGCCGCGCGTTCTGGTTTAGGAGCTTCACTTTCACTTGCATTCAAGGCCGGATCAGTAACCGGATTTTTGGTTGGCGCCCTTGGACTTCTGGCCATCGCCGGATTTTTTGCAATTACCCACGATCTGCAATCGCTGGTTGGTTTGGCCTTTGGCGCAAGTTTGATTTCAATCTTCGCGCGGCTTGGCGGCGGCATTTTTACTAAGGCCGCTGATGTTGGCGCTGATTTAGTTGGTAAAGTTGAAGCCGGAATTCCGGAGGATGATGAGCGTAATCCGGCCGTCATTGCCGACAATGTCGGCGACAATGTTGGCGACTGCGCCGGTATGGCGGCCGATTTGTTTGAAACATATGTAGTTACTCTGACCGCGGCCATGCTGCTCGGTTACGCCGCATTTACCTCGGAACAAATCTGGTTTCCACTGGTTCTTGGCGGACTCGGTGTGTTCGCCTCGTTGATTGGCGCCTTCTTTGTAAAGATTGGTAAGAAACAGAACATCATGGGTGCTCTATATAAAGGGCTTTGGGCGGCAATAGGCGTCTCTGCAGTATTCTTTTATTTCGCCTCGGCGAAATTTTTCCCGGATGCGACCTGGCAGGTTTTCTTGTGCAGCGCTATCGGCCTTCTAGTTACCATTCTTATGGTTCTGGTTACTGACTACTATACGGCCAAAAAATTCCGGCCGGTTCGTTCAATCGCCGAGGCCTCTAAGAGCGGTCATGGTACGAATGTGATCATGGGTCTGGCAGTCGGCATGGAATCAACCGCTGCGCCAATTGCAATTATCATTGCCGCAATGCTTGGGGCGTTTGCTCTATATAATGTGCTTGGTGTCGCAATTGCGGCGGCAGCGATGCTTTCGGTTGCCGGTATTATTGTGGCAATCGATTCTTTTGGTCCGATCACGGATAACGCCGGCGGGATTGCCGAGATGAGTGGTGCTCCAGAGGAGATGCGGAAAATTACCGATGCGCTAGACGCGGTTGGCAACACGACTAAGGCCGTGACTAAGGGCTATGCAATTGCTTCGGCTGGTTTAGCCGCAGTTGTTCTTTTTTCCGGTTATGTTGAAGAATTATTTAAGGTCAGCAGCACGATTGTCTTTAAGCTCGAGGATCCATTTGTAGTCGCCGGCTTGTTCATCGGTGGCGCATTACCATACCTATTCGGTTCAATGGCGATGCGCGCAGTGGGCACTGCGGCTGGGGCAGTTGTCGATGAGGTGCGCCGCCAGTTCAAAACAATTCCAGGCATCATGGAGCGCAAGGCCAAGCCGGATTATGGCGCCGCTGTAGACATTGTTACTAAGGCGGCGATACGCAAGATGATCGCTCCGGCCATTATTCCAATTGTTGCAGTTTTATTAGTTGGCTTCTTCCTTGGACCACAGGCGCTCGGCGGACTCTTGATGGGTGCAATTATTTCCGGCTTATTCCTAGGAATTTCCATGACGACCGGCGGTGCGGCCTGGGATAATGCTAAGAAACACATTGAAGCAGCCGGTCACAAGGGGACTGATTGGCACAAGGCCGCAGTTACGGGCGACACGGTTGGGGATCCGTACAAAGATACGGCCGGTCCGGCAATCAATCCGCTAATCAAGGTTATCAATATTGTGGCTTTGCTCATTGCGCCGCTGATCGCCAGTATTCGCTAATAATGCGAATGCGCTCAAAATAACGCGAATTAATAAGATCCATTTGCGATATTTCGCTTAAACTAGCGATATTCGCGATTACTCTATGAAAAAAGATTTTAAAAACCTGCCGGGCTCGAAGATAGAGTTAAAAGTTACGCTCGAAGACAAAGAGTTTGCCGGGTATTACGAAGCCGCTGATTCTAAAGCTGCTGGCGAGGTTACGATAAAAGGATTTCGCAAGGGGGCCGCGCCCAAAGAGATGATTGCCGGCGCTATTGATCACGACAAGGTCTTTCACGAGGCCATGAACGAGGCCGTTCGTTGGTCGCTGAATACAATCAAACAGGAGAAGGAGTGGACTTTTATTGCTCCGCCGCATATTGAAGTTGTCGAAGGAGAGCCAGGCAAGGGGGTTGTCTACAAGGCGACTCTGACTATTTTTCCGGAGGTCACGCTTGGTGATTACAAGAAAATTGCGAAAAAAGTTTTCAGCAAAAAACCGGAGGTTATAATTACCGAAGAGGAGATAAAAAAAACAATCGATTGGGTACGCGGTTCTCGCGCAGTTGAAACTCGCGCCATTCGACCGGCTAAATTAGGAGATTTAGTCGAGGTGGATATTGATACGGAGCACGACGGCAAGCCGGTTGAACGCGGCGCATTGCAAGGTGATCGTTTTGTTCTAGGCGAGAGCAATTTTATCAAAGGTTTTGATGCGCAGCTGGTTGGTAAGCCGGAGAATGAAGTCGTTCACTTTAGCATTGTCGCCCCCGATGATTATTGGAATGTCGGGTTGCGCGGTAAGCAGCTTGATTTCACTGTAACTATGCGCGGTATTTTTGATCGCGTAATCCCGGAACTGACCGATGAATTTGCCAAGGGGCTTGGCTCACAGTTCTCCGCCGAAGGCGGATCCGCCTCCGGCGGAAAGACTCCTTTAGAAAAATTACGGGCCAGCGTCAAAGAGGGGCTCACGATGGAAAAAACGGAAAAGGAGATGGAAAAATTGCGGATTAAGGTCATTGAGGAGATCACAAAAGATTCAAAAATTGATGTGCCGGAGATTCTGATTGAGCGTACGCTAAATGGCATGATGGCTGACTATGCCAAGATGATGCCGAAAGAGACCGCTGCCAAAGAGCAGGAGAAGTTTATGGCCGAGATGAAAGAGAAACTGCGTGAGCGGGCAGAGCACGGTGTTCGGGGCAATCTTGTTCTCTATAAGCTAGCTCAAATTGAGCAGTTGGCTCCAACCGCAGAAGAAATTGAGCAGGAGGCAAAAAAGCACAATGTTGACCCGGAAAAGGAGCACGAGTATATCTATTCAGCACTCCAAAATAAGAAAATTTTTGAGTTTCTTGAAGGTTTTGCTGAAAAAGCGTAGGATAGCGGTAGGATAATTTTTAATTCTCAATTTCTAATTTCTCAACAATTTCCAATTTAGAAATTTTAAAATTAAAGAATTAAATCATTGTTTGAAAATTAAAAATTGTAAATTGAAAATTATGGAACCCACCAACCAGTACTTGATTCCGACAGTATTAGAAAAAACGGCGTATGGCGAGCGGGCTTACGATATTTATTCGCGTCTGCTTAAGGACAGAATCATTTTTTTGGCCGGGCCGATTAACGATGTTGCGGCCAATCTTGTGGTAGCACAGCTGCTTTTTCTCGCGCATGAGGATCCCAAAAAAGATATTCAGCTGTATATCAACTCGCCGGGCGGGTCAGTAGTTGCCGGTATGGCAATTTATGACACCATGCAGTTTGTAAAGCCGGATGTTTCTACTATCTGCGTAGGTATGGCGGCCTCAATGGGCGCTGTGATTTTGGCAGCTGGTGCAAAAGGCAAGCGTTTTGCACTGCCAAACTCTGAAATTTTAATCCACCAGGTGATGGGGGGCGTTGAAGGTCAGGCAACAGAAATTGAGATTACCGCCAAGCAGATTTTGAAGATGAAGGAGAAACTCAATCAGATTTTGGCTAAGCACACCGGCCAGACGGTCGCTAAAGTTGAAAAGGACTCTGACCGCGATTACTATCTTTCTGCCGCCGAGGCAAAGGAGTACGGACTTATTGATGAGATGATTAAGAATAGTCGGGCAGAGAAAGAGAGTAAGTAGTTTGTAGTGAGTAGTTGGTAGATAGGAAGGAATGAAGACGATATCCGGGCGCCGCTTCTGCGGCGCCCGGTGCGTTTCTATGCACTAATACCTAATACCCGAAATATCATAGATGCTGCGATAGCAGCATCTATGATATTTTTAGAGTTTCTCCCAGACGGCACTAAACATCAGTTTAATAACCGAGGCGAGCGCCTCGTCGGTAATGAGCGTGCCGAAAATTGGTTCGTTTAGTGCCATGAAAGCAATATTGTTGTCCCAGATAAAAAGATCCATGGGGCGGTCGCCGAATTTTTCGGGGAGAAATTTTACTGTATAAAGAGCACCTTGAAGAGTTTTAATTTCCCGCGCCGTCTTTTCTTTAGCACTGGCCATCAAAATATCATCAAAGACAATTTTTCGGTTTTTTATTTCGCCCACCAGGTACTCCCAAAATTTTCGGTCAATACTTGACACTTTTTCGCTGGAGCCAAGTGCGTATAGTTTTTTTGCACCAAGGACCATTAGAAAAAGTTCCTTGACCTCCTCCCACCCGCTAAAAAAACGGATGTTTGGTTTGTTTTTCTGCGTTGTATAAAAATCACGCAGTTCAGGAACAAGCTGTTTAAGCATCTCTTGGCGTTTTTCCCCAGCGACAATCAGCGAGTCTGGGTCGCGTGCAATATAATTTTTGCGCTTTCTATTTTCTTGTGTCTGAATAAGGCCTTTTTCATCCAGCATTTTTAAGATGTGATAGCAGTGCGGGCGTGCAATGCCTGTACCTTTAGCAATCTGGGGCGGGGTAGAGACGCCGCGTTCAAGCAGGTGTAGGTATACCTTGATTTCAGACTTATGCAGGCCGATACTTTTAAGTTTTTCTTCTACATTCATATATGTATATATTGTTAATTTAAAATGTATCAAATTATCGCATATTTTGCAATATTTAATCGTAGTTGATACATAAAATGATACTATATTATTTTACAAAAGTCAAGAATTATGGCATAATATTTTCAGAACATTGACAAGTTCCAGCTAGGGCATTAGGGAATCAGTGGAATATTGATGCCTCAATGCCTTTGCTGGAACCTATAGAGTTCCGCAGTGGTGACCAAGTCCAGAATTGCTGCCATGCGGTAGCGCTAGGACAAGGTCAGGTGGGGGAGAAGCGGTGACTTATGAGAAACGCGATTGTGTGCGTCGTTCTGGCCTTCTTCGGTCTGTTCGCCAACTTGGCGTACAGCGAGGACGGGACCAGCGATCTGCAGGCGGCGGTTGACGCTGTCGTCTCGCAGGAGGCCAAGAATCCGTGGGTGCCGGCTGTCTCGCTGTCTTTCACTGCGAAATCGCAGTATGTGACCGGCAACGGTTACGCGAATGGCTCGGCGGTCCAGGAGGATCTGAATTTCTCCTGGTCATTCGGCTTCTACGCCGATCTCTGGCACTCCGGTGGAAGCTACCGGAAGCTGGACGAGTCGTTCGCGGACGAGGTTGACTACACGGTCGGCTTCGCTAAGGGCGATTTCAACCTCGCCATCTCGTACTTTGACCTGCACGAGCTGGGTGTGGGCAGGGGAGACATTCTTGACCCGTCCCTGACTTGGTCGCACATGTTTGACATCGGTGCCGGCAACTCGCTGACTCCGATGGTCAAGGTGGAGAATGCATTCACGCTGCCCGACTGGGACAACCGGTGGATCTTCACCGCCGGCGTGACGCACAGTCTCGACCTCGGCTGGCAGGGTGCGATGTTGTCCAACACCGTCAAGGTGGTCTACGACAACGGTACGCGCGCAACGGCCAGTGGAGCGCTGCTCCGCTGGCGGGTGGGACTCGATGTCCCGCTCTGCGAAGACAAGTCGGTGACTCTCGGCGTCGGCTACGAGCGGTACTGGATGGCGAACTCCATCCGCGACCGCGAGGACGTCGGTTCCGTCGAGATGTCGCTGACTTTCAAGTTCTAGTGGTCAGCAGAGGGCAGCGTATATGAAAGGCGTGTCACCTACGATAGTGGTGAGTCAGGGGAGCTTCCTCTCGCGTGGGCCGACTCTATCTTGAGTCGGCCCGCTTTCTTTTCTACCGTTACAGTGTACTAGTACACTGTAACATAGCTCATTTTGTTATTATTGCATTGGGATTATTTCCCGAACAAATTTGAATGGCTGCCAATATCCGCAAGCAGGAGAATGAGGATATTCTTTTCAATTTTGTAGATCAAAAGCAGGTCAGGCTTGATATGGCATTCGCGGAAGCTAAGCCACTCGCCGATGAGAGCGTGATCTTCGTGCTGCTGTTCAAATGGTTTACCAGCTGCGATGTTGTCAATAAATAACTCAATTTCTTCGCGCGATATTCTCCCGGACCTAACTATCTTTTTAATCGATTTTCGAAATCTACTATTGTAAATCTTCTGATACATTAGTTTAGTATATCATCCATCATCTCCTTAGCTGTAGCATATCGCTTACCATGTTTAATTGCATATTCAACCTCTTTGTCCATTTGGGCGCGAGTGAGTCCGCCGATTTTGTTAGGTCGGAAAGGGAGGCAGTCTTCAACGATTACCTGTTTTAAGAAAATTTTAATACCCGAAGACAAATCAAGGCCCATCGCCTCGAGCGTCTTTTGTGCTCCGACTTTAGTTTTTTTATCTATCCGGATATTGATGGTTGTGTTCATATAGCTTTAGTATATACAATGTAATTACAATGTCAATGAGTCTGTGCGGCAGCTTAGCATTTAACAATTTCGCGAAATTGTTAAATGCTATTTAATCTCCTTTGACTGTTCCCACATGTAGGTAAACCAGGTTCGGTAGCTTGCGGCTAAGCTGGCGCTATGGAGCACAAAAAATACCACATCGTCGGGGATATTTTTCACTTGAGTGAGCCCTGTATAGGTTACGACATAATCGCCGAAGATATGGATAGCCGAGGTGGTTGAGTATTTCTTAGGCAGCAGGCGGTTCTGTGATTTTCCAGGGTAATCCTTAAAGTGATTGGGGAATTTTTCAATCACCTCGCTATCATACAGCTGTTTGAAGGTAATGCCTTTCCGGTTGGCCTCTTTAAAAAATGCCGCTCGGCTAGAGACAAGCCGTGGATCAGACCAGGTGGCCTTGCCGCCGATAAAGAAGTTTTCTCCGCCAACGCGCACCACATCGCGCCACACATTTTTCTGTCCTTCAAGACCTTTGTAGATAAAAGCCTCTTCATCTGCTGATGTGGCATGAAACTTTTTATTCAGTTCCGGCAGAATTATCTCAACTGTACGGCGTTTTTCGTCGGCGAGCTCCAAAAGTTTGCCCGGGTCAACCGCGCTATATAGATTTTCTTTAGATGAAAATATTTCAAAGCAGAGCCCCTTGTCTACGAGCCGGCGAATGGCGTCGTAGGCATTACGACGGTGAATTTGGGCGTGCGTGGCAATGTCGCTGACCCCGGACTGGCCGTGTTCAACGAGCACTTCATAGATTTTTGCCTCGTTAGGGGAGAGGCCGAGCCCTTCAAATGTTTCTTGGTACATGACTTGTAGCTTAGCATATTGTGGTAGCGAGCGCAACCATAGGGTAGTGTTGGCCACTCACTCAAACTGTACTATGTTAAATATGCGCAGCCGAGTGGTTGTGCAGGCAAGAAGAGGAGAAACCGACAATGATTAACAGTCCCTATGATCGTCTGGCTCGTGAACGGCGTGCGCTCGAAGTGCGCGCCAAAGACGGAGAGCGCGTCTCTCTGGCAAGTCTCGTGGGCTGGCCGAAAGCTGCAAGTCCCGGCGAACGGATCTTTCAGCGAGGAGCTCTGAAGACCATGGGCAGAATGGAACACCTTTCCCGTATTGCAGGTAGTGTCACGGGGTGACCGTCAAGCCACTCGCACCGTCGCGGCGGAGACTGCGTCTCCGCCGCGACAGAAAGGAAAATATTTTCAAATTATTTGCACTATTTTAAATCCATGAAAAAAATAAAGATTCTCGTTATCGGCTACGGAGGAACGATTGCCATGGTCGTGCGCGACAATAAGGTAATGCCCGCCGAAAATGTGGAGGAAATTTTAAAACTTTTGCCGAGTCTTTCGCAGTTAGCAGATATTGAGTTTGAGGTACTTTCAAACAAAGACAGTACCAATGTGAACCACGCCGACTGGGCGCGCATTACCTATGAAATTGCGAAAAAGATGGACCAATATGACGCTTTTTTGATTACGCACGGCACCAATACCATGGCCTATACCGCCTCTGCGCTTTCAATCGCTCTTGGCCGCGGTTTGCAGAAGCCGGTTGCATTCACCGGTTCGCAATTGCCGCTCACTGTATATGGTAACGATGCCCGTTTTAATTTTGAAAATGCGGTGAAGGTGCTCGTGACCGCCTGCGAAGAGAATGTTGCCGAGGTGATGATCGTATTTAGCGATGTAGTGCTGCGCGGCAGCCGGGCAGTGAAAATTAGCGAGTCTGCATTTCGCGCCTTTCAATCGCCTGCGTTTCCAACAATTGCCGACATTACCTCAACCGGCGTGCATTTTAACTATCATACGCACAAACGCGAGCCGGAGATCCCGTTTGAGATCAAGCCACACTTTATCCCGGGTATTTTGAGTATTGATATGACGCCCGGGCAGTTGCCGGATTTGTTTGAGACTATTGTAACCTCCGGAAAGTGTAAGGGGATTATTTTAAAATCGCATGGTGCCGGTTCAGTGCCTACTGACGGCCCATATAACTTTATTCCGTTTATCAAGCGCACTGTGCACGACTATAAGATTCCAGTTGTTGTTTCAACGAAGTTTCTCGGAGGTAACTCATATAAAGAGGTTAATGATGAGTGCGCTGTGCTCGCGGTTGAGGCGGGCGCAATTCCCTCCGGCGACCTGACTGATGTTATGACCGAAATCAAATTGATGTGGATTATCGCGCAAGGAGCAAACAGTATCGGCGAGGTGCGCAAGCAGATTTTGGCCGAATATATCGGTGAAATTACCGGCGCAAAGGTGAAGTCATTGAGTCAGGCATAGCTTTGTGGTGGCATTGACCACCGCAGGGTAAAAGTTGTAAGGTTTGCAGGCCGAAACTTGCCACGGTGGCGAGACGGTGTTTTGTCTACGGAGGATTCCATGACGACAGAAGGATGCGCCACACCGGCGCCCGAGTGTCGTCTGGAGGTCCGGAACGACACCTGCGGGTATCCGCTCCCGCCCATGTTCAAGCCTCCTAGCGTCACGCAGGAGTTCGCCAAAGCAATGGCGCGCGACTGGGAGGGGCAGGACTTCCGGAGAGGCAGAGAAATCAACCTCTCCCTCTGGGAGCCCTTCGAGCTGGATCGCGATCTCTACTACCGAGTTGCACTTCAGCAGTGCGTCGACCGCGGTGACGTTCTTGCGGGGGATCGTTTCTGGCTCACACTTCTGCGAGATCTGCCGTACCTCTACGATCTCTACGCCGCGACGCTGTGGGGGTGGGGAGGCCGTGGCCGATTCATATCGGGCTCGGCCTGGTACTACTATGACCGCCGCGAGCTTTGTGCCCGCACCTTTCACCACACTTCCGAAGAGTATAGCTGGGGAAGGTGGGAGAAGTGCATGACGGGTCTGGGCCATGGCGCGATGGGCGAGAGGGGCAATAGACTCTTCGTCCTGCGTCGCAAGAAACATAGTGCTTCACTACAGAGAGGAAGGTGAGGTCGTGGGTAAGTGCAAGTCGCGCACGTTGCAGGAGGAGGCAAGACGTGCAGAGCTCGTCGGGCTCTTGCGCGTCGGAGTCCAGAGAACCATCGTCCTGACCGCCGAGGGCTCTCTCCCGATCGCAGCCGTCGAGAAGGTCCTCGCAGTCGTCAATGTCACCAACGGGCAGGCGAAGGCGTTCCCGAAGCCCGCGTCCGGCAGAGAGTCGCTCCGGCTCTCGATCGACGAGCTCGACCTCTCGGTCAGAGCGTCGAGGTGCATGCGAGATGGGCGCATCAGCATGGTGAGGCAGCTCGTGCGGATGACCGCTAAGGAGCTCGAGGGAGTTCCAGGCTTCACAAGGTTCCCTCGACGCGAAGTCGAACTGAAGCTCGGCCGCAAGGGATTGAGGTTGGAGATGTCCAAGGACGACATCGCCGGCCTCGCTTCCTAATTCAACCAAGGAGGCGATGATGTACAACAACACGTCGTGAAAGTTCCGCCAGAGGCGGACAGTCGCGCGGGTGGTCCGTGCGCAAGCCCGGTGGCCGGCTCTCACGAGTGCGGCCATCGAAGTTTTTAGACTATTTTTTTTATTATCTTTCGCTACCGTTATCATGTACTCCTGCAGGAGTACATGATAGTTTAGGCGAATTGGGAGGGATGCCATTCAACAATTCAATTGAATTGTTGAATGGGCGGAATCTATTTGTTTTCCTTGCTCTGCTCCCACATATTTTTGAACCAAGCCCGATAACCTTCTGCGAGTTCAGCGCTTTTAATAACAAAGAAGACTGTATTATCGCTCATTTTGAGTATGCCCACGCCGGCATACATAACGACATAATCACCGAAGGTAACGATGATTGCGGTGCTGGAGGATTCTTTGGGAAGATAACGGTGTTCCATGAGACCCGGATAATCGTGGGCAAATGTTGGCAGCTTGGTTTTGATTTCGGCGTCATACAGCAGATGAAATTTAATCTTTTTTCTTTTTGTCTCACGATAAAAGGCGGCCCGTGAAGCGTCCAGCTTTGGGTCAAACCATTGGGCTTTCGCTCCGATGATATAAACATCTTTACTGACGCGTAAAATCTCGCGCCAGATGTTTTTTTGGCCTTCATAACCGCGATAGATATAGGCCTCTTCGCCAGCCACCCGCCGGTTAAATTTTTTCATGAGGTCCGGCAGAATTTTATCAACCTCCAACTGCTGGTCAGCGACGAGCTCGGACAATTTTCCCGGGTCAACTGCGTTATAGATATTTTCTTTGGCTGACAAAATTTCAAAACATAACCCCTTGTCTATGAGTCGGCGAATGGCATCGTAGGCGTTGCGCCGGTGCACCTGCGCCAGACTCGTAACCTGGCTGACGCCCATTTCGCCGTGTTCAACGAGCGTTTCATAGATCTTTGCCTCGTTAGGGGAGAGACCGAGTTTTTCTAGGGTTTCTTGGTACATAGTATTTATTCTCCCTTTCCTAAAGGGAGGGGACCGCTTGCGGTGAGGGATTTGAATGCGAAATCCCTCCCTCCTGCTGGAGTACTCCCTTTAGAAAAGGGAGAATAGTGGTGCTAGATATCGCCGCATAGGCGATATTGGCCACTCTTTGAGATTATACTAAGGTGCTAGAGGCGTCAAGGGCGAGATTTCCTCGTCATAGCGCCATGTCCGCACACATTCCCGGGAGGGAATCATGCGTCAGGCCGTGTATTCGTTCATCGTTCTCGTTCTCTGCTGCTTCTGCGCGACGGTCGCGCAGGCAGAGGATGGGCAGGATCTGAAGGCGGCGGTGGACGCTGTTGTCGCTTCGGAGCCGGTCGTGGAGTCTGACCCGTGGAAGTTCAAGCTCACGGAGACCTGGGTCTCCAAGTATGTCGGATACCCGGGGCCGCTGCTCTCCGACAAGCCCTGCCTGCAGAGCGATCTGTCAGTCGTGGCACCGAGCGGCTGGCACGCCAGCATCTGGTGGTCTACGGGGCTGGCGCATGAACAGCAACAGACTCCGGCTGAGCAGGTGGACATCGCCGTCGGCAAGACCTGGAAGTGGAATGACGGGAGTTGGCTCACGGCTGACCTCATCTACAAGGATTTCACGCCGCTCGGGAGGTCCGCAGGGGATGCCTTCGTGCCGCGGGTGAAGCTGGGCCGCGACATGGATCTCGGCGCGTGGGGTAAGCTCAAGCCGTATCTGCAGGCCGAGTGCTGGCTGATCCTGCCGGATCTCACGCGGCGTTCAACGGTCACTCTCGGCCTGGACTACGCGTTGCCGATCGTCGGACCGCTTTCGCTCAAGGCCGGAGTCAGTGGGCTCTACGACTGGGGCACGCCGGCTACAGATCGAGGGCCGCTTGGGAAAGGCATCCTCGGACTGGAGTACAAGGTCTCGGGTCACCTGTCTCTCGGTATCGGCTACAGCGCCTTCGCTCCGCACGATCGGGCGACGCTGGAGCATCAGGAGGTCTTGGGTCTGTCTCTCACGCTGAACCTCTAGCGAAGGCAGCGCGCATCTGGCCCGGTCGCGCAAGCGACCGGGCCAGAACTCTTTTACAGATGGTTGCAGCAGTATTATTTTTTTGTTAAAATGCTCATTATGACTACTATCACAATTCCTCACAAACTTGAGAAGGAAAAAGATCTTGTGGTGATAACTCGGAAGCAGTACGAGCGGTTTTTGAAGTTTGAGAAAAAAAGAGTCGGCCCAACAGATCCAATTTTACTGGCAGCTGAAAAAGCGGAGGCCGATTTTCGGGCAGGACGAACTTCGGGACCATTTAACAGCGTCGCGGAATTTGAAAAATTCATGCACGCTCGCGCTCGTTCTAGGAAATCTTAGTATCTATGCGGCACATTACTACTGAAGATTTTAATAATCAGTACGAATCTTTGCCGATCGCGATACAAAAGAAATACAAAAAGCAGCTTGGGTATTTATTAAAGAATTTTCGCCATCCGTCATTACAGACAAAAAAGTACGGCGGGAGTGATGACATATTTCAGGCGCGCGTTGATCAATCATATCGATTCTATTTTAGGATCATTAACGATTGTTATGTTATTTTTAAGATAATTCAGCACTTCAAGTAAAACTATGCCAAAATCAAAAATTGATACAAATCCGGAAAAGATAGAGCGATTGCTTACCCGCGGCGTGGCCGAGGTGATTGACCGCGAGCATTTGCGTAAACAATTGCTGTCTGGTAAACAACTGCGGGTAAAGTTAGGGTTTGACCCCACGGGCGGCAATATTCATATCGGCCGGGCTATTGCCCTGCGTAAGCTGCGCGAATTTCAGAATTTGGGGCATCATGCGATGTTTTTAGTAGGGGACTTCACGGCTAAGATCGGTGATCCTTCGGATAAGCTTGATAAACGGCCAACATTGAGCGATTCCCAGATCAAGGAGAATTTGAAAACCTATAAGGAGCAGGTCGGCAAGATTGTTGATTTGAAAAAGGCAGATTTTTTGTTTAATAGTAAATGGTTGTCAAAACTTACCTTTGCCGACATTCTGGACCTACAGTCTTTATTTACCGTTGATCAAATGCTGTCGCGGCGTAATTTCGCCGATCGCACGAAAGAAAAGAAGGTGATTGGGCTGCACGAGCTTTCGTATCCTCTTATGCAGGGTTACGACAGTGTGCCGATGAAGGCGGATGTTGAGATCGGCGGTTCTGATCAATTATTTAATCTGCAGGCGGGCCGGACTATTCAGCCGCACTTTGGTTTATCATCGCAGGACATTCTAACCACCGAGATGCTTGAAGGCACGGACGGCCGCAAGATGTCTACCAGCTGGGGTAATGTGATCAATATCATGGATGAGCCGAATGATATGTTTGGTAAAGTAATGTCGGTCAAAGATGAATTGGTAGATAAATATATTAAACTCTGCACAGACTTTCCAGAATCGACCGAGGCACTTGTTTTGGCAACAAAAAATCCAATGGATAAAAAAGCATCTCTTGCTTTAGAAATTGTGAGAATGTATCACGGAGGTCATCTTGCAGCAAAAGCACAAGAGGAATGGGTTAATGTTTTCATAAAAGGCAATGCGCCAACTGATATTCCGGAAGTTAAGATTGATGCGCACGCGATGAATCTGGCCGAACTGCTTGTTGTGACGCAGCTGGCCGAAAGTAAAACAGCCGCTCGTAGGTTGATTGAGCAGGGAGGGGTGCAAATTAACGATGTCAAAAAAACCGATCCAGCCGAAACAATCGCGATTGATACCGGCATGGTGGTGCAGGTGGGGCCGCGGAGGTTTGTAAAAATTCGGCGGAAGTAGTCTACTGAAAGTACCTTAAGGAGGGGGCAACGGATGATTGAATTCCAAGCCGTCCCCGTCCACGAGGCGGGGAGTAGTGTGTCGCGGAGATTCATGGGGAGCGGAAGGATCAGGTACCTAGAGGAGCGTCTCGTCGGGTCGATACTGTATGACTGGCAGTATCCCTTCGTGCGGGGCGAGGTAGCAGTAGCGTACGAGGCGCGTCTGCTCTGGGACCCGACTCGTTCCTGGGGAACGAAAGGTGGTCTGCCTGATTACCACCTCACAGAAAGCGACCGGGAGCCCGAGGAGGATCCGCTCGACATCTTCCTCGAGATCAAGCGGAAACTTGATCAGGCCGATTTCAATCGGCGACTAGAGCACTGCCTGTGTACCCGCAGCCCTTTGGCGCTTCAGGGGTATCGGCAGGCAAGATTGGCTCTTCTCTACGGACACGGATTTGCTTACGTGACCGCGGGGCAGGCGCCTTTCAGCGTGGATCACCTGCGCGAGGAGGTTCGGGCCGCCATCGATCGTGCAATCGAACTGCGGGATCGCGCGCGTCGCGCCTTTCCCGATTGGCGGCGGTACCGCCAATTTGAGATACAACAGTACTCGCACGTGCTTTTGCCGAGGCCCAGTCAGCCCGCGCAGCAGCTCGTAGCGATGTCCGCGTGAACGGGGTGTGTGTCCTCCATGACCACACCTCCGTTTCGTTTTTTAATAAGATAAGAGGTGATTCGTCCTATATTCCGGCAGTGGGAAGCTGCCATTGTTTGTTTTGTCTGGGCGACGAAGGTGCGCTGCACCGGGAGGGTTCAGTGAGATTTACTGTAGACACGCCGGATCCTGAATGGATCAAGGCGTTCGATGTGAAGCTAGAAGATCGCGGCGCCCGTCTCATGCAGACGCCGCTCATCAGGGAAGCGCAGAGAGGCCCAGATGGGCTCGACCTTGCGGCCATGCGCGAGTTCCTGAAGCAGTTCAGGGTCTGCGTGATCGAGCCGTTCTATGGATGGGAGATCCTGATGCTCAATAGGGTCTCCGCGCAGATGAAGAACTTTGGCGCGGATGTCTGCGTCTTGCTCCAGGACTTCCTGGCAGCAAATGCTCGTGAAGAGCAGTTTCACGATGTCTGGTGGACACGATTCGCTGGCTTCTGGGGTGTCAAGCCGGAGGAGTTCGGTACCGTCGAAATCAACCCGATCGTAGCGGAGTTGACGCATTTCGTGACCGAGATCGCCGAGAAGGGTTCTCTGGTTCACGCAGTGCTCGTCGTCAATTATTTCATCGAGACGGTGGCCGCACGGCTGACCGCTGCGGTGATGCCGCATCTCGTGCGAGGGATGACAAGCAAGCAGGCGCAGTGGCCGAAGGTCCACTGCAGCGGAGATCCGAATCACGCGCGAGACGCCCGTGAACTACTCAAGCGCATGGTTGGTCCGGATGAGGATCTCGAGGTTCTGGCGGCCATGCTGACTGTCGCCGCTGATCTGTTCGAGGCGGCGATCCTAGCCGCCTACCAGCGACCGGCAGGTTCTGCACCTATTGCGGCGGCGGGCGCCGCATAGTGCGCAAGCAGGCAGTAACCGATCACCGTGGGGAAGAACCCCACTTCGATCACGCCGAAGGGCGGTCTGCACTTCGATGTGCGCCGCCTTTCTCTATTTCTGGAAATGCGATAGGGTAGGAGGATGATGAAAAAGGGAGACAAAGTGCACCTCATCGGCATCAAGGGTGTGGGCATGACCGCCTTGGCGCAGATTTTGCTTGCGCGCGGGTGTAAGGTTACTGGTTCAGATGGGCCGGAGGAGTTTTTTACTGATGCCGTCTTGAAGTGGCTGAAGATTCCGGTTGCGCAGAAATTTGCTGCAAAAAATATCCCTGTTGATGTGGATGTGGTCGTGAGTTCGGTTGCGTACTACTTTGGCGGGAAAGTTTTGGGAAGTAATCCGGAAGTTGCCGAGACCCTTCGCCTGCTGGCTCAGGGTAAAAAGCTCGCGCTTTTTACATATCCGCAGGCGCTCGGAATACTTGCCAACGAGTATCAAGTCATTGCTGTCGCCGGCAGTCACGGCAAGTCAACGACGACGGCGATGCTCGGCTGGATTTTGGAACAGATTGGTTTTGAGCCCAATGTGCTTGTGGGCACAAAAGTGAATGGCTGGGAGAGTAACGCCCGTTCATCCTCCAAAATTTCCGGAGGAAAATTAGGAGGACGAGGGTCAGGGCCATTTTTGGTTATTGAGGCGGACGAGTATCGCGACGCATTTTTGAATTACAAACCGTTTGCCGCGATTATTACGAGTATTGATTATGATCATCCGGATTATTTTAAAACTCCGGCGGCGTATTACAATTCGTTTAAGAAGCTGGTGGATAATATTGACCCAAAAGGTTTTTTGGTTATAGAGGGCGACGGCAAACAAACTGTAAAACTTTCGGAGTATGCTAAAAAGTGCGGGCTTAAGGTGTTGACCTACGGGTTCTCTCCAGAAAATAAGATGTGCCGGTTAGTTGATGAGGGTATATGGCCGCGGGTTTTGGCGCGCGCGCCAAAACCCGCACTCTCCCCCGCGAGGCATAACGCCAAAATCCAAAGTGTTTGCCAATTGTTTTCAATTTTGTTTTACGGCAGAAAAATTCAGGGAAGTGTGCCATTTCCCGGCAAACAGTATGTGTTAAATTCCGGAGCAGCCATTGTCGCAGCCGTTATGGCGGGTGCAGGATTGGAGGAGGCGACAAAGGCAATCGCAACATTTCCGGGCACAGCTCGCCGGATGGAGGTTTTGAAGAAAACAAAAAACTATATAATCATTGATGACTATGCGCACCACCCAACGGCGATTACGATTACGCTTGAGGGTATTCGGGCGATGTATCCTGGCAGGAAGATAATCTGCGTATTCCAGCCCCACATGTTTAGCCGGACGCAGGCGTTGTTGAAAGAGTTTGCGAAATGTTTTGCGCCTGCGGATATCGTAGGAATTATGGAGATTTTTCCTTCAGCGCGTGAAACCAGCGGCCCGGTAAATGGTGCCGACCTTGCACATGAAACACAGAAGTTTCACAAACATGTTACCTATTTGCCAACAATGGAGAGCGGCAAACAATTCGTAAAACAATTTCTCAAAGAGAACAATATGATTGTACTGATGGGAGCGGGGGATGTATACAAAATTGCCGAGCAGTAGCTCGGCAATTTTGTAATGATGAATTCTTAATTAAGAATGTACTCTTCGGTGCTTATTCGTGCGAATAAGCACCGAAGAGCTTGGATTCTAGATAAGGTCATTGGGGGTCGGGATAAGAGACGAGCCGAACGCATGTGCGCCGGCTCGTTCGCGTAGAAGGAGGGCTCGCTGTTTCAGTCGAGCCGTTTGAGCAGCCCGTGTGCCGTCGGGCGCGTCTTGCGGAGACCGGCAAGGAAGGGGTCGCTCTCGATTCGTCGTCGGAGTTCCGCGACAGCTTCCCGAACCTCCTTCTTGCTGGGGACTACGGTTTTAGTCTTACCCGGTTTCACGGCTGGCTCCTTTCGTCTATATTCTGAACCAAAAATAGAACCTTGTAAATTAGCTTTTGTTCTCGTGGAAGCGTATAATTGGTGGTAACAGGGTTTTTACTGGATCCCAGATCTACAGTCGAATACGACTGGTCTGGGATGACATCGCAGCGGCGATGTCGATTAGCATTACTATTATTATATTTTTCTTATGGACGAGACAAAAAAGAGCGCCGCTCAAGGAACGCAAACCGAAATTATCTACGACGAGCTGGGCCCGGAGTATGTTATTGAGGTCTATGATCCGAAATTAAATTTTCGCGGCGTTGCCGTATTAGATAACCTGAATCTTGGTATTGCTAAGGGTGGCATTCGCATGACGGGCACCGTGAACCCAATTGAGGTCTCGCGCCTTGCCAGGGCCATGAGTTACAAGAATGCCATGGCCGGACTGCCGTTTGGCGGTGGCAAAAGCGGAATTATGGTTGACCCAAAGGGGATGAGCTTAAACAAAAAGAAAGCGATTATTGAGAGCTTTGCAAAGATGCTGCGGCCGTTTGTGCCGAAGTATTATATTGCCGGACCGGACATTAACACAACGGAGCGGGAGATGATGTGGTTTGCAGACGCGCACGGAGACTGGGAGTCGTGTACTGGCAAGCCGGCGAATTATGTATCGCGTAAGAACGGCAAGACCCGCCGTGGATTGCCGCATGAGCTTGGCTCAACGGGTTTTGGCGTTGCGCTTTCGGCTAAGGTTGCGCTGGAACATCTGGAGATGAAACTAAAGGGGGCAGAGGTTACAATTGCCGGTTACGGCAATGTCGGGGTGTTTGCCCACAAGTTTTTAGAGGAGTGGGGTGCGCTCGTGGTGGCCGTTTCTGATAGCAGCGGGACGATTTACGATCGAAGCGGTCTAAATTATGCAAAATTAATGAAGGCAAAAGCAAAAACCGGCTCTGTGCTTAGCTATCCGGTCAGTACAACCAGTAAAAAGTTAACGCGCGATATTATTTATGAACTTTCTACCGATGTGCTGATTCCGGCGGCTGGGCCGGATGTGATTAACGCGACCAATGTTGATCGGGTCAAGGCAAAAATTATTGTCGAGGGTGCGAATATTCCGATGCGCGAGGAGTTTGAAAAAATATTGCATCGGAAAAATGTATTGATTATTCCGGATTTTGTTGCCAACGCCGGCGGAGTCATCTCTAGCTATGCCGAATACATGGGCTATGATTCCGTTAAGATGTTCAAGTTGGTCGAGGGCAAGATTGTTCCGAATGTTAAGGAGATGCTTCTGTCTGTCGGGAAGGGTTCGGGCATGCCTCGGGACGCGGCGATTCGGATTGCTAAGCGGCGGATTTTGGCGGGTAAGGCGCCATTTAGGAAATAGCCGTTCGCGCAGTCCGCGCTTTCCTGCAGACCGGCCCCGTCTATCTGCGCGCGGCTCGCGCAGCGACTGCTCTCGGCCTCCTCGGCCTGCGAGAGGGCCGCCTAGCAAGAAATCGCGGACTGCGCTTCAGATTTACTATTGTGTGCCTATCACGCCCTGATCTAAAATCCGGGCCAGGGTTTCGATTTGCCCCGCTCCGACATAAGTTGGCGTGCCCAGATAGCAGTTTTCTTTGGCTAAGATCGCTGCCCCACCGGAGTTACCGCGTTCTACCTTGGCGGAGGTAATGTAATAAAGTCCTTCCAGTCCGGAGATGATGCCCTCGGTGGCGGTAACATCGCCGACCGCTCCGATATTCGGATAGCCGAGGACGATAATATTTTCGCCAAGAGCTGCTTTTCGATCACAGCGCAGAGCCGGGCCAAGATTAGCCGCTGCCAGTTTAGCGCTTGGTTTTATGATAATGGTTGCCCAGTCAACTCCATCTGAAGAGGGGTGGATGTCCTCTCGATAAGCGATGATTATTTCCGGGTCATTCGGAAATTGAATTGAGCAATGTTTGGCATCATAGCCGGAATAATTAACTACATGTCGGTTGGTGGTAATTATGTAGTTCGGCGATGTTGCAAGGAGAACGCCCGAGCCACGGCTTTCGCTTATCCGGCCGTCCGGAGTTTCAACCCGGCAAGCCACAATAGCAACGCGCGGCCGCCAGGTTTGGATTAGTCCAATTACATTTGGTGTCTTTGCCGCGTCTAGATCTTTGGTCAGCTGCGAGATTTGTTGTTGGGACTTCAGTTGTTCGGCGGTGCGTTGCTGTTCAACCAATTTTCTTTTTTGCTCTTCTTCCGTCAGTTGTTTTTGTACATTTTTGTTATCGTTAATCAGCAGGCCAACTTGTTTTTCCAGTGTGCTGACTCGAGCTTCGGCTTGGTTTATAAGATTAGTGTAAAGATCAACCTGAGTCTGCTGGGTCAGCGCAATCGCTTCGAAATAACGAGTCGTGCTCCAAACAACCGCCCCGAGAATCAGAAGAAATCCAAGAACCAGAACCAAGCCAGTGTATTTTTTTGCTATCATGACTCTATACTTTAACGTTCTAAGTGTTTTGGGAGAATTTTCCAGAAATAGTACACGATAAAGAGGTCGACGAAAAGGGCGAGTAGTTTGATGGTAGAGAAGTCGACAATCAGGTGGTACATACTGTAAATTGCCAGTGCGCCGAAGATGACGAGAGCCAGTATGCGCATCTTGGTGCTCTTGAACCATAACCCTATCGCTACAAATATTTTAAAAATTCCCAAAGCGATTAAGACTAGCCCGATATGCAGAATGAGTTCGTGATCTATCTTCAGGTCGTTGATGTAATGCACCAGCCAGCGGACGAACTGGTCAAGCTGGTCGTCAGTTGCCGCGCGATCAATCGCAGTGATTAAAGAAATATGTTTTGCAAAAAATGCCGTGAGTAAACACAAACTGCCCGCGAGCATCTCAATGAGCGCCATGAGTAGCTTGTAGAAAATCAAAAGCAGGAGAGAGGAGGAGCGTCCGAAGAGGGTAAAGGACTTGTGGCGCATCCTTTAAGTGTAGCACCGGATGGTTACACTCTTACTTACTCAACAATATCTACTAATCTCGGACTCACGATTCTCTGATAGTCTGCTGACTTGATTCCAACAGAAACCGACCTGTCGCCGGCGTTGAAAATGATCCGTTCGTTTTTGAAAAGAGATTTATCGGCAAATACCTCAAGATTAAATAAATTTCCAAATGGTGGCACACCACCGGGCAGTATTCCGCCGGTGATTTCTTTCACCTCATCTTCGGTCGCGAATCGAATTTCTTTAAAACCAAGATTTGACTCAATCTTTGCGCCGTCGAACCTTTTGCTGCCAGGCATCACAAGCATTACGAATTTTTTGCCTTTGCCCGGCTCTTTCACTCTGGCGATTATCGCTTTCGCACCTTGCTCCAGAGTATAGCCAGTTCTGACTTTTGCCGCTTCTTCGCTCGTGCGTACCGGTTCGTGCTCAAAACAGTCGTACTGGCAGCCGTTTTCTCCAAGCAACTCTTTGATGGTGTCTACGGTTGGGTGATGGGGCATAGGTTGACTATGAATTTGCGTTCTTAATAATACCATTAATGCAGCCCTGGATTTTGTAGAAGTTTACTGGATTGTTGATGCGAATTTGAACGGTACCATGCGGTAAAAAATTGATTGGGCGTTTATGTTTGCTTGCGCTACTAACTTGAGTGTAGGCGCGAAAATAGGAATCGGGGATTTCTGTAACTTTAGCCCAGAATGCAATACTTTCCTGCGCATCAAGATTTGGATAAATTTGAACATGCGGACGAAATTGCTCTGTTGGTACTCCTAATATCTCACGGGCGAAACGCATGAATACTCGCGTCATTTCAGGTGATGAATTTGAAAATTCAGTTTTATGATGTGGATATGGTCCTCCTCGGATTTGCAATGAGCCCTCTCCCCAATAGAGAGATGCGCCGACCAGCATAAGATCGCGCCGAGAAAGTTTACCAATTGCATCAGAGTATTCTTGAGTAGTTTCAGTATTTCTTGTCTTCGCAGCTGCGCTACGCTCCTTGCTCCACTTGATAATATTGTTTTCAGCCCGTTCTTTTTTGGCTTCCAAAATTTTTGCTGCCGCTGGTGATAGTTTCAAATCACGAAACCAAATTGAAAGCGTACTGCGTGAAATGCCCGGTATCTTGCTTTGCACCTCCCTATAGCTTTTACCAAGCCCTCGAAGTTTGAGAGCGATTATCTTTTCTTTCTCTCGCCATCTGTACATATATATTAATTATAACATATCGTGGTTCGATGGCCGATGCGTGATTATTTTTTTGCGCTCCCATCGGGATTTGAACCCGAGTTACTGGAATGAAAATCCAGCGTCCTAGGCCAGACTAGACGATAGGAGCAGTGCTACAAAAATATCGTATTTCGGGTATAATGTACAGCAGTATTCGCGAACACGCTAATAAGGCCTAATATGCGAATGTGAATTCATTAGTGTATTCGTCTGTATTAGCATGTTGGCGAATACTGTAAAATAATATGCAAAACATTTTAAACGCATTGGTTGCGCAGTCGGATTGGGCGATTTTAACGCTTCGGATTGTTCTGGGAGTTATTTTTCTGGCTCACGGAGTTCGGAAGGCAAAAAGTTTTAGCGCGGTAGCAGGATGGTTTGGCGGTATTGGCTTAAAGCCGGGCGCTTTTTGGGCTGGACTCGCGATGGCGGCGGAGCTTCTCGGCGGCTTCTTTATCTTGATTGGTTTTTGGACTGCGCCAGCTGCACTCGCCTTAGCCATCGTCATGGTCGTTGCCGCAATAACAAACCTGCGCGCCAAAAAGAGCTTTTTCCAGTTTTTAGAACTGGACTTGATTTTGCTCGCCTCGCTTTTGCTGCTTGCGACACTGGGGAGCGGATTCTTTTCATTAAATAATTTACTTGGTATTAATTTATAGTGTTTATGTCGAATTTTGAGAGCAAGGAATTCATTGGCGGTATTTCTGGGGCTGATACAGAGGTACTTATCAGTTCGCCAGCTGATGCTTTAGATGTTTTCGATAAAGACATAGTGCCATTCTTTGCCGGGATGCCAGATGCGGATCAACGCGAAGTTGGATTTGCCCTTGCCGATCTGGCTGATTTTTTGGAGGCCCAACGGAATAAGGGTCGTTTGCGTGAGCTTCGCGTTAGCGTAGAGACAGTGCGCACTCTGAATGAAACACTACGGGAGGCACACCGTCTTGCTGGACTGATCGAAATAACAGCAGAAGATAGAGATGCGATTTCTGAAAGACTGGGCAAAGTTCGTGCATTACTTGTAAAATTATAGATGCATTATTCTAGGTGTAGATTTTTTTTCATCTGGTCGAGTTTTTCTTTAAGTCGGATATAAGTTAGGAGTTGCGGGTCAGTAGCTAATAATTTCTGTGCGCTGTCCCGCGCTGCTTTGACGAGCCGGATGTCGTTTAACGACTGCATGGCAGTATCAGGAATGCCCGTTTGCTTGTCGCCAAGGAACTGTCCCGGGCCGCGCAGCTCTAAATCTTTTTCGGCAAGCTCAAAGCCGTTTTTAGCATCAATTAACGCGTTGAGCCGCGCCGCAGTTGTTTCAGCGGTTGAGTCAGTAAACAAGAAGCAAAATGACTGGTGTTCACCGCGGCCCACGCGTCCGCGGAACTGGTAGAGTTGCGCGAGTCCAAAGCGCTCGGCGCCCTCAATAACCATGATGCTTGCGTTGGGCACATCCACACCGACCTCAATGACCGAGGTTGAAACAAGAATATCTGTTTTTCCTGATTTAAAGTCCGCCATGACCTTTGCTTTTTCAGTTGCTTTCATTTTGCCGTGGAGCATTGCGACGCGCAGGTCAGGGAAGACGGTTTTTGAGAGGCGTTCGTATTCGGCTTTGACGGCTTTCATTTCGGCTGCGAATATGGAGGTTTTTGCTTTGGTCATGAGCTCTTGCGTCAGGGTCTGTTGTTCGGGAGCAGTAGATTCTTCGATGCGAGGGTAGATAAAAAAGGCCTGTCTGCCGGCGGCTATCTGCTGCTTAATAAATCCGTATGCCTTTGGTCGGTTTGTCGGGTCAACAATTTTTGTGATGATGGCTTTGCGGCCCTTGGGTAGTTCGTTAATCGTAGAGACATCCAGGTCACCAAAGACAACGAGTGATAAGGTGCGGGGGATGGGGGTGGCGGACATGCTTAGGAAATGGGGAAGAGTCGCTGCTTGGTTAGTTGGTTGCTTGGTTAGTTGGTGGGCGATGGAACCGGATTTATTTTCTGTGCGACTGCCAAGGAGGGCGGCGCGTTGCGAAACGCCAAATCGGTGCTGCTCGTCAATGATAACCAGGCCAAGGCGCGGCAAGGACAACTTTAATGCTGATTTTTTGTCACGCGCTAGGAGCGCGTGCGTGCCTATGACAAGAGAAATGTTGCCGGATGCGGCGAGCGAAGCGAGCCGCGCTTTACTAATTTTTTCCTCTAATTGCTCGCCATGATACATTCGAGCTTCAGAGCCGGTGAGTAGCGCAACACCGCCATCAAATGTTCTGAATGTTTTAGTGATTGAATGATAATGCTGCCGTGCTAAAACCTCTGTTGGTGCCATGAAAATCGCCTGGTAGCCACACTGCGCGGTTGCGAGTGCTGCCAGTGCTGCAACGGCCGTCTTGCCGCTTCCCACATCGCCTTGAAGCAGGCGGTTCATGGGCGTTGGTTTTGCTATGTCCGC
This sequence comes from Candidatus Harrisonbacteria bacterium, assembly GCA_023255625.1. GTDB lineage: Bacteria > Patescibacteriota > Minisyncoccia > UBA6257 > 1-14-0-10-44-23 > JAHFLF01. Next base: position 264,773 of record JAHFLF010000001.1, on the reverse strand, counting down.
AATGATTTCATCTAATGAGATCTGTTGGCTCTGTGTTAGTGTGAACGGAAGTTGCGTGTGGAGTGCGCCGAGCCGCGCCTTGTTAAGCACAATTGCCGGCGCCTGCTCTTGAAGTAATTCCTGACGGAGTTGTGCCGTGTGCAGTTGCAGCAAGAAAACATACTCAAAGGCAAAGCGGGTGCGTGCAAGCGCGGCCTGCTCGCTGCTGTGTGGAAAGTGAATATGGCGCAGGGCGTAATCAAGCGAGGGCAGGTTGTTGGCTTTCAAAATTTCTTCTGGCAGAAAATCATCAATCTTCGGAATAATGTCTAAAAATTGTTTAACTAAATATCGCAGTCCTTTGCTGGTCAGGCCGCGCGTCTCCGGGTAGACGGGGATTAAGCCGGCGGTATGCGTTGTAACCGTTGTGCCACGTAAAATTTCGTAACTGGGATTAGAAAGATGAAGGCCTGTTTTATTTGCAAACACTTTGCCGGCAAAGTTGGCATGTGCGCCTACAAACAGCGCCTTACTCATGAATGGCTGGTTAAACCAGACCAGCGTAATGCCGCCGGTTTCATCGGTAACGGTCGCCTCAACTATTGGCATAAACGATTTCCAGGCGCGCTTTACTGCAACATGGCGGACCTCGCCACGCACGGTAACCATCTCGCCAACTTTGAGATCGGCGATTTTTGTAACCTTTGAATAGTCTTCGTACCGAGTTGGAAAGTGCCAGAGCAAGTCGCGGACGGTTTCAATGGAAAGTTTTTTGAGATGTAGCACCATTTTTGGCGCCACACCTTTTACTGCTGCCAGTTTTGTTTCCAGGGTGATGATGTTTGCTAGCATTGTGCATCGCTGGTTGTGCGGTGCCCCCAAATGGAATCGAACCATTATCTGGCGATTAAGAGTCGCTTGCTCGACCATTGAGCTATAGGGGCATTAACGCGAATATATTACTGCATTTTAGGTTTTTTGTGAATAGTTGATGGGGCGGCGGGTTTTGTATTTCGAGGCCAGGCCCATCCCTGCCTGCCGGCAGGCAGGGCAAGCGGATGGCCTCGAAACACAAAACCCGCCGCCACCAGTTTTAAAGCTGACAAGCTAACTAGCTAAAAAGCTGATAAGCTATTCCTATGGTAGTTATTTTAGATAACATACGCAGTCTGCATAATGTCGGTTCCATTTTTCGCACCGCTGATGGAGTAGGGGTAGAAAAATTATATCTGTGCGGGGTTACGCCGGCGCCGAAGGATCGGTTTGGCGAGGTGCAGCCGCAGCTCTCCAAGGTTTCGCTGGGTGCGGAAAAGACGGTTGCATGGGAGAAAGTCATGAGTACGAGTCGGTTAGTAACGAGTTTAAAGAAGCAGGGATTTAAAATTATCGCTCTTGAGCAAGCAAGAGATTCGGTTCCATGCTACTCACTACAAACTACCAACTACTCACTTGATAGGGTCGCTCTTGTCCTCGGCGCTGAAGTTGAGGGTATCGCACCGGCTATTCTCAAAAAATGTGATACGATTATTGAAATTCCGATGCTGGGAGTTAAAGAATCTTTGAATGTCAGCGTGGCCTTTGGCATCGCCGCATATGGGTTGAGATATGGCAAATAATAAAAAAGTGATTATTCCAATTGTTTTTATTCTGGCGCTAGTTACAGTGGCATGGTTCTTCCGTGCCTCGCCGCGCGTAGCATCAATTCCAAAGGGCGGATCTGCACAGATTACGATCGGCGATGCTGCATATTCTATTGAAATAGCAGAAACAATGGCAAGTCAGATCCAAGGGCTTTCTAGCAGAGATTCTCTAGCGCAGGGCCACGGCATGCTTTTTATTTTTCAAGATTCCGCGCCGCGTTCATTTTGGATGTATCAGATGAAGTTTCCGTTGGATATTATTTGGATCAATGAGAATAAGGTAATTGGTTTTGCACAGGATGTACCTCCGCCAGTTGGCGGACCAGCCAATTTTATGCCGCCGACAGTAAATTCGCCCGGACCGGCAGATATGGTGTTTGAAGTGCCGGCTGGTACGGTTGCAAATGATGGAATCGTAGAGGGTGCAGAGGTTCAGGTTTTGCGATAGAATAAGAGAATGGAAGAGTTCAATGCTGCAAAGTCGCGCAGATTTTTTGGAGTAGTACCAAACGTGTTTTTTTTGGGCGTTGTCAGTTTTTTCAATGATGTCAGCAACGAGATGGTGAGGTCCATCATGCCGGTATTTTTGACGACGGTACTTGGCGCTTCGCCGGCCTTTATCGGGTTTTTAGATGGTAGCTCGGAGGCCGTTGCCAGCGTACTACGCATGCTTTCGGGTTGGTTTTCGGATCATATCGGTCGACGCAAACGGCTTGCGGTCGGCGGATATACGCTTTCATTACTCACTCGTTCTGTGCTGATTATTGTTACTGGTATATGGCAGGTATTTTTTCTGCGGATTATCGACCGGGTTGGCAAAGGAGTCCGCGAGGCGCCGCGGGACGCACTTATCTCTGGCTCGGTAGATGATCATGAGGCGAGCAAATCCTTTGGTTTTCAACGGGCAATGGATGCTTTTGGCGGGGTTATCGGGCCGTTACTTGCGCTCGCTTTACTGCCGATAATCAATTTCAACTACCGGACATTTTTTATTATCGCTGCACTCCTTGGAGTTTTGGCGCTCTGGGCTTTTTTCTTTGTGAAGGATCGCGTGACGGCTCCGGGATTGCGGCCGCAAAATTCTTTAGGTACTGTTTTTTCTCTGCGTCATTTTGACGCGCGGTTCCGTTTATATCTGATTTCTGTTTTTATGTTTGGAATTGGTTGCATGCCGGTTGCAATCATTGTTTTACGCGCACCAAGTATCGAAGGAGTGCCAGCACTTTATTTAGTCTACGCGGTTGCCAGTTGGATTTTCGCGATGTTTGCAGGCAAAATCGCCAGCGATATCGGCCGGCGCCGGACTTTAATTTTTGGTTTTTCACTGGCAATATTTAGCTACTTTGTGTTGGCCGGGAGCGCGACGATTTATCTTATGAGCATCGGTATAGCGCTTCTTGGTGCGTATTCGGGAATCACTGACGGAATTCAGCGCGCCTTTGCGAGTAAGCTGCTGGCCGATCATCACCTTGGCGCCGGCCACGGACTCTTACAGGCGGCTATTGGAACTTCATCGCTAATCGCCGGTACTATTGGCGGTCTTACCTGGACTTTGCTTGGGCCGGCCGTCGCACTTTTTGGCGGGGCAGGATTTATGCTGCTTGGCCTATTTATTTTTACACTGGTTGATTATAGACCGCAGGTCGCATGATGAGTGGGTAGGTTGCCGCAGATGGCGCCAGGCATATTTTCCTGCTGGAAAATTGCCCTGCGCTCTCGGCCCGCCGGCCTGCGAGAGCCGCCCCTAGCAGCAACCTACCCACTCATCACATCTATCATAATCGTGTATACTAAATATTATGTTTACTCAAAAGAAGAAAATTGCAATCAACGGATTCGGCAGGATTGGGCGTTTATTTTTTCGACAGGCCTTTGGGCGCGGCGAGTTTGAGATAGTCGCCATAAATGATCTTGGTGATATTGAAAATCTGGCCTATCTACTTCGCCACGATACTGTGTACCGCGGCTATGACAAAGAAGTTTCTTTCACAAAAAATGAGAACGGGATAGGCGGTGAATTAATCGTGGCTGGTAAGCACATTACAGTTTTGCAAGAAAAAGATGCGACTAAGCTACCCTGGGCTTCGCTCGGTATCGATGTTGTGATTGAGTCAACTGGTATTTTTGAGTCATTTGAAAAGGCGAGCGTGCATACTGCGGCTGCCGGCGCAAAGCATGTTGTGATCACAGCTCCGGCTCATGACGAAGAAGGTGTGGCCGGCGGACGGACAATTCTCGTTGGGATTAACGAAGAGCAGCTAAAAACCTGTCATGTCTCTTCAAACGGTTCCTGCACCACCAACGCAACCGCCCCAGTGATGCAGATTCTGCAGGAGGAGATAGGCATTCTAAAGGCGGGGCTTTCTACGGTGCATGCTTATACAGCGACACAAACTCTGACTGATTCGCCAACACGCGGCAAAGATTTCCGGCGTGGCCGGGCGGCGGCTCAAAACATTGTTCCTTCAACCACCGGCGCTGCAGTTTCAGTAACCCGGGCAATCAGTGAGCTAAAAGGGAAATTTGATGGTACGGCCCTGCGTATTCCAGTCATTACCGGTTCTCTGGATGACATCACTTTTTTGGCCAAACGAAAAACTACCGCAGAAGAGATCAATAACATTTTTAAAAAAGCAGCCGGCTCATCCCGTTGGCACGGTATCGTGGCTGTTTCCAGCGATCAGCCGGTTTCTGGAGATATCATCGGTTCGCCATATGCCTGTATCATCGATCTGGAATATACAAAGGTGATTGACGGCGACTTAGTGAAGGTGCTCGCCTGGTATGACAACGAGTGGGGGTATGTGACGACGCTCATCAGCCATGTTCTGGCGATCCCCTAAAGTTTATTTTTCAGTAATTTGTCTTTTTGGGGTTATTTTGATTGTTGGGTTTATAGTATTATCCAGGAATTTTTATCTGCCCGGGTTTTTTATCGGCGATCGGCACGGAGACCTCGTAAACGAAGTGCCGCCTGCCGATAAAAAACCCGGGCCAATCTCGTCTAAGCCCTCTACACTGCTTTTTGTCGGCGATATGATGTTTGACCGTTCTATCCGAACAGTCATTGAGCGTGAGCAGAATCCGTTATATCCCTTTCTTTTGCTTGCCAGCACGACTCGCGCCGCTGATTTGTTGATCGGTAATCTTGAGGGGCCAATTTCAGCTCGCGGTACAAATCAGGGGAGCGAGTACTCATTTGAGTTTTCGCCAACCAGCACTATAAACGCGTTGAAGCATGCTGGTTTTGATGTTTTGAATTTGGCGAATAATCACATATTTGATTATGGACTGACTGCAGCGAGTGATACGATGCAATATCTGCGCGAGGCCGGAATTTCGTATATTGGCTTCGGCAAAGATTGGAGCGAGACCAACGAACCAGTCATTAAAATATTAGGCACCACGAGAATAGCATTTTTGGGTTTTACGGAATTTTACGGCGAGTCAGCTCGGGCTAAGAGCGATACTCCTGGATTGAGTATGAGCGTTAAATATCATAGTTACTGCGATCGCAGTAACTATGATATGTGCGCTCTCATCGCGCAGGCGAAAAAAATATATGCCGCAGACATTGTTGTAGTGAGTATGCATTGGGGGCAGGAGTATGAGACGCATTCTAATAATGCACAGCGTCAGCTAGCCCACCAGCTTATTGATGCCGGTGCAGATTTGATCGTTGGCCATCATCCGCATGTTGCGCAGGAGGTGGAGTATTATTCTCCCTTTCCTAAAGGGAGTACTCCAGCAGGAGGGAGGGATTTGGAATCTAAATCCCTCACCGCAAGCGGTCCCCTCCCTTTAGGAAAGGGAGAAGGATACATTGCCTATTCACTTGGCAACTTTGTTTTTGATCAAAATTTTTCAGCCGATACCGGGCGTGGGCTTATGCTGCGGGTTACGCTTGCGGGGTCTAAGATCCGTGCAGTAGAGCCGCTGGAGGTTAAGTTTACTTCGGAGTATCAACCATATCTTTCGGCCGGTCAGTAACGCAGAAAAATTGACTATTCCTTAATTTTAGTATTATATACATATATGTTTCCCGCACGGCGGGAGGCCTGCCGCCGGACAGCATTCCGGCATGTTTGCAGCGCCCTTGGCGCAAGAAAGGGGCCCCATGGGTCACCTGGTCAGTCTTGAGGAGGCTCGTCGTGACGCGGTTCTGGCGGTTCTCGAAGGTGTCGGTTGCACGGTCGACGAGTTCTGCTCGATCGGTGCCGATCCCGAGATCGCAGCCCGTGTCTACGCGGCGACTCTGCCGCTCGGCATGGCAACCGACATGCAGATTGCCCGCACCATTCGCTGGTACCGGCTGTTCTCTGGGCTCGACATGCCGGTCACGCCGGAGCGGATCATCCGTGTGATGCCGGAGCGGGAGCCGGGTTTCGACCGACTTCTCTTCGTGGCCGCTGGCATGAGGCCGAATCGTGGCTATGAGTCGTTGCAGCGTCAGTGCGGGCCTGACACGCTCTGGCGTTCGCACGACGATCTCGATGCGGCCATCGTGTCGGTGCGTAGCACCGACGAGGATTACGCTGTCTGGGTCCGCGATCGGCCGGAGGCGGATGAGGAGAATCAGGACCGTCCGGCCACTGGCTTCGAGCAGACCGACTGCGAGACGGTGGAGGAGCGGCTCATTCACGAGGGCCTCTACTTCCAGCAGCACGGGCGGCACCTGGACGAAGTTAATGTGACGCTGTGCGCCGGTTCCCGTAGCCGCGGCGGCAGTAGCGTCCCGGGCGTGGGCTTCGGTGCGGCGAATCGTCGGGTGGGCGTGTGCGCTGGCTGGTGCAGCGTCAGCGATCACCGCCCGCACCTGCGTGTTCGTTCAGTCAGGAGGGGGAAGAAGGCCTCCTAACCCTTCAACCTCACCCCTCGTTACCTTGTCAGTCGCATTCAGCCGGTCGCGCAAGCGACCGGCCGTCTTACTTTTTGATATACTTATATTTGGCTTTTACAATCAACCGGGCTATTGGAAAGTGATATACTTACGGCATGACCATCTACGTTGCCGCAGATCACGCCGGATACAAACTGAAAGAAGAACTGAAAAAATATTTGGAAAAAGAACAGTATAAATTTATTGACTGCGGTGCTTTTTTATACGAGCCGGTAGACGACTATCCAGATTTTGTTAGCAAGCAAGCCAAATTAGTCAGTCAAGATACCGGAAGCAAGGGGATTGTCATCGGTGGCTCCGGCCAGGGCGAGGCCATGGCGGCAAATCGCTATAAGGGCGTGCGCTGCGCTGTATTTTACGGGCCGATGCAGCCCAAGATACCGGTGGATATTGAGGGGCATACCAGCGACAATATTTTTGAAATTGTAAAACTGGAGAGGCAGCATAATGACGCAAATATGTTATCGATTGGCGCGCGATTTGTCAGCAAAGATGATCTGTTTAAGGCGGTCGGGATTTTTTTGGAGACACCTTTTAGCGGAGCAGAACGGCATATCCGCCGGATCGGAAAGTTTTAAATATTTTTTATGGAAATTTTACCGGTTATTAACTGTGATGATGAGCGCTGTGTAGCGCAGCGAGCCGCCGCCGCTACTGAATTAGTTGGTAAGGATGGTTGGGTGAGTATTGATGTTGCGGACGGGGGATTTACCGGCGGTTACGCGACCTGGCGGGATCATGCGCGGCTGCGGGCACTCGTTGGCCCGGATTTAAAGATTGAGCTGCACCTGATGGTGCGTGAGCCGGAGTTGGCTGCGCCGCTCTGGCTTGCGGCCGGGATCAACCGTTTGATTGTTCACCTAGAGACGATTACTTCGGTAGAAGCGATCGTGCAGATGTGTGAAGAAAAGAAAGTTCCGGTGGTACTAGGGATCGCCCCAGAGACCTCTGCTGATCACGCTATTCCTTATCTAGAATTGTTCGCCGGTTGTCATGTGCTTGCAGTTTCTCCTGGTTTATCGGGCCAGGTTTTTAAAGAAGAGCAGATCGGGAAAATTGCCGCTCTGCGCGCTGCTTTCCCGGCATTGCCTATAAGCGTAGATGGCGGAGTGACGCTCGAAGTGGCCAGACGATGCATCGCCGCAGGAGCAACGCGTTTTTCGGTTAGTTCGGCATTGTGGGAATCAAGCGATCCTGCTGTAATGTTCAAGCAATTTCAGCAGTTGTAGAGATCTTACCGTGATATACTTGATATAATGCTGACCACCACTAAAATAAAACAGATGGAGCTCGAGGCCAATGCTATTCGCGCCAACATTATCGAGACTTTGGTTGAAGCCGGTAGTGGCCACAGTGCCGGGCCGCTCGGGATGGCCGATATTTTTACGGCTTTCTACTTCCATATTTTAGCGCACAAGCCAAAACAACCAACCTGGGCTGATCGCGATCGTTTGATTTTGAGTAACGGGCATATCTGTCCGGTTCAATATGTAACCCTGGCGCACGCCGGATATTTTCCGGTTCAGGAACTGCTAACTTTGCGTAAATTAAATTCTCGTTTGCAGGGCCATCCGCATCGTGGATCTTTGCCGGGAATTGAAACCACCTCCGGGCCGCTTGGCTCGGGTCTGTCCCAGGCAATCGGCGTGGCTCTGGCTGCACGGATGGACAAAAAAACATATCGAACTTATGCCTTACTTTCTGACGGCGAGCACAATGAGGGCAATATTTGGGAGGCGGTCATGCTGGCCGGTAAATTAAAACTGCATAATCTAACCGCAGTGATTGATCGCAATAATATTCAGATTGACGGTTATACTGAAGACATAATGCCGCTTGAGCCGCTACGAGAAAAATACGAGGCCTTCAACTGGCATGTGCTCGAGGTAAATGGGCATGACATTCCCGCATTTGTTGCGGCCGTAAATGAGGCCAAGGCGATTTACGAAAAGCCGACGGTCATTATTGCGCACACTATTCCGGGCAAGGGCGTTGATTACATGGAGAACGATTACAAATGGCACGGCAACCCGCCGGGCATTATGGATATGCCGGGTGAGCCGCCGAAGAAAGAACAGGAGCGGGATGCCTTGCGCAGTTTACGCACTCTGGGCGGATCGATTGAGTGCCATCACCTAGAATAGTTGTCGGTTATCGGTTAGTCAGTTAATTAGTTAAATCATGATACATAAAGAGGCACACTTAAGCGACAGTCTATTTACCCCGGAAATTAGCCAGCGGCCAACCCGCGACGGCTACGGGGAGGGGATCGTTTTGGCCGGGCGGGCTAACCCGCGCGTAGTTGCTCTGACGGCCGATCTAAGCGAATCAACTCGCTCGAATTTTTTTGAAAAAGAGTTTCCAGACAGATTTTTTGAGCTGGGCGTGGCCGAACAAAATATGGCCACGGTTGCCGCCGGGCTGGCCGTCTCCGGCAAGATTCCTTTTATTGCTTCTTATGCGACTTTTTCGCCGGGCCGGAATTGGGAGCAGATTCGCACAACAATTTCTTACAATGACGCGAATGTAAAAATCGCCGGACATCACGCCGGCATTTCAGTCGGCCCTGACGGCGCTACGCATCAGGCGATTGAGGACATTGCGACAATGCGAGTGATGGCCAATATGCGGGTGATTGTGCCCTGCGATGCAATTGAAGCGCGCAAAGCAACAGTTGCCGCTGCGCGGATTGTCGGCCCGGTCTATTTGCGCTTCGGACGAGGAAAGACGCCGGTGTTTACTACTGAAAAAACGCCTTTTGTCCCCGGGATCGCGCAGATTCTTTGGCAGGGCAAAAAACCGCAGGTTGTCATTATTGGCTGCGGGCCGCTTTTACACAACGCATTGCTTGCAGCCAAGGAATTGCAAAAGCAAAAATTGGAGGTTGTAGTTTTGAATATGCACACGATTAAACCATTAGACGAAAAAACTTTATTGGCGGTTGTGGCAAAATGCGGCGCGGTGGTGACGATTGAGGAGCACCAGGTGATGGGCGGGCTTGGCGGCGCGGTCGCGGAGGTTTTGGCAAAAAAATTACCGACACCAATGGAATTTATTGGTATGCAAAATACTTTTGGCGAGAGTGGCACGCCGGCTCAACTGATGGAGAAATATGGCATGGATGTTTCGGCGATTATCGCGGCGGTCCGGCGAGCGGCAGAGCGCAGGATTTCTATTCGGGGGTAGAATCTTTGTTTATTCCAATCCAAACTTCCCGTCAAGATGAGCAGGGATACCTTTTACTGCTCCCTATGACGGGAAGTTTGGATTGGCTGGGCCGTTGCACTTACTTGATAATTTGACTTTTTGCTATAATAGTTTTAGAATATGAAAACGAAAATTCGCCTGCGTACGGCGATTTTCGATATCAGGTCAAAAAAGGTTCCTGGGAGGGAGCAATGTCCATAAATGATCGTAGTAGTAGTGGTGGTCGGCACTGGGTGCCTGGCACCGCGAAAGATCGTTCGTTGGGCAGTATGCCCTCGCACGAACTGGTGCTTGCAGTTGGGAAGGAGGAGCTTGCCGGTAGATTGAAAGGAGGGATTCCCTCGGGGAATATCAGGTTCATCCACCCGATAGCTGGCGCGGTCAGTCAGGGGCGCTTCAGGGAGCTCAAGCACGCCGCTCAAGAGCGAGGAGACACCACCGTCTTCCCTCTCTCGAGCGAGCTGGCTGTTGAGGTCAGGATTCGGCGCATGGTTGGGCTGCCAGCGCTGCCGAATGAATCGGCGGCGAGTCCAGTTCTCAACGCGGCGGAAATTCTGCGCAATGATGTCCGACAGGCAGTAGGCGATTACGCCGAGGCGCTCGTTTGCTGGCAGGAGGTTCAAGAAGCGCTTGCCGCCAAGGCGCTGGAATGTGAGGAGCTGGAGCGGCGGTGTCGGGCCAGCGAAGAGGGGGCGCGGGTGTCTCGTGCAGAATGCGCGGCGGCAGTTGCGCAGCGCGACGAGCTCGCCCGTTCAGTCGAGCGCATGCGTGAAGAGGAGAGGGTGCTTCGACTTGCGAAGGACGCTGCCGAGGGCAGAGCAGAGGACGCGCAGGTCCAGATCGCGGGACTCGAAGCGCGGATCGCAGAGATCGGCAGAGACATTGAAGCTGCAAAGCAGCAGGCGATCGAGGAGGGTCGCGCGAATTTCGCAGATGAGTTGGCGAAGTTTGCCGCCGATTCTCGCAGGGGTGCTAAGGCCGATGAGTACAGGGAGGCGCTGAAGGATGCCAAGCGCAGGATTCGTCAGCTTGAGAGGAGGGTTGACCGGCTCAAGGGTCGTTCGGAGGAGAAGGTTGTCGTAGCCGGTAAGTCGCCGCAACGGCCGCGGGTGGTGGAATCGCCGAAGCTGGTCAAGGTGAAGACGCGGCAAGCCAAGCCGAAGATGACTCCGCCGAAGTTCGAGAAGATCGGACAGCTGGCTGACTGGCTCCTGTCGCAGGACAGGTTGGGGCCGAAGACGCTGAAGAGGTTTGCACGGAAGCAGGGGCTGAAGTTCAAGCCGACTGGGATCGCGCAGATCATCTCCAACGCAAAGGGCCGCGCGAAGATGAATAGGCCGAAGTCCTAGACAGTCACAACGGAAGGAGGAAAATGGAGGCGCAAGAAAGAGCCCTCCCTAAAAATAAAAACCAATCTTTTGTTCACCCGCCTAGGCCAAAAGCCGACGGCGGGTGTTCTTTTAATATTAAAAAATTGACCAGTTGTGCACTAAAGGATATTGTGAATATGGGTACACCCCAGAAAGAGCAGGGAATCATGGACGCTAACCAGCGCAGAAGACTCGCCAGAGTTTTCAAGTCCCTGGATGCGAGCATCCAGGGTTCTCAAATTGCAGTTGTCGTCCCGGCGTGTGGCCGGGAAGTCGACTGGCTCCGTCGTACAGTTGTCGCACTTTTCACGCCCAGTGATCGCGGTCTCGCGGAGTCGCTCGCCGGTACGCGTTTCAAGTGCGTGATCTTTGCGGGCATTGGCGATCAGATGTACATGGACCTAAGCGGTTGTGTATCTCCCGGCGTCCCGACTGTGAGCTGCTCGCTTGAAGATCTAGAGTCGGAGATGCGGCCGCTGCTCGAAGAGTTCATGGCTCGTTGGGCGCAGACGCCCCATGTGACCGTCACGGTTGTCGGCCGTCAAAAGCCGGCACCGAAGAAGTGGACGAAGATGTCTTCGGAGGATCTTGAGAGTTTCATAGCGGATCAGTTCCCAGAACTCACTGGACTCTCTGAAGCCGGTGCCGTAGACCGGATCAGGGCTCGGCTCACAGCATTGGGCTTTCGCGTTGAACTAGAGTCGATACGGAAGATTGTTCGTTGGCTGAAGTATCTGGAGATGAGGGAGAAAGCCGGATGTCGGGAGCCGATGGAGCAGATTCTTCGGCTGCTGGATGTCTTGGCGAGCCGCCAGATAGCCCAAGAACTGGCTGCTCGGGCTGTCGCTGTGTCAGCACAGAAGAGCCGGCCGAGTTGCCGGTCAAAGAAGGTTCCACCGCAGCCAGTTCCTGTGGCCGAACCGGAAGCGGTTTCCGCCGGAGCAAATGGAAACGGGAACGGTCATTCCGTCGTTGCAGAGCCGGCATTCGAGTATCCCGGAGAGCTTCTTGAGCATCTTGCCGTTTCTGGGCAGTTCATCAGCGAAGAGGATCACGATGTTGCGCTTTTCCGCAGGGAGGCGGCGAAGAACGCGTTCTTCCATACATGGATCAAGATGCCGATTGCGGCGATCAGGATCCGCCAGCACATAGAGTGGGCCCGCAAGAGCTCCGCAGCAACATTTGTCAGTACGCAATAGAATTAGTCGGAAATAATTCTAGGGCAAGCGCCGCAGCCCGATTGGAGAAGATCTCCGGTCGGGCGCGCGTGTTTTTATACTCAATTATGATAGAATAAAGTAATGGCCATTAAATACGATGTCGTTTGCATCGGCGACACAACTATCGATGCTTTTATCCGTTTGCATGAGGCGAGTGTGCATTGCAATATCAATCACTCCAAGTGCGAAATTTGCATGACTTTTGCCGATAAAATCCCGTACGAAACTTTAGAGGTTGTGCCGGCGGTTGGTAATGCATCAAATGTTGCCGTTGGTTTAGCGCGGCTTGGCTTCAAAGCAGCAATGGTGGCTGGTATTGGCGATGATCTCTTCGGTAAGCAGGTTCTAGAACAATACGACAAGGAGGGGGTCAGCAAGGAATTTTTAAAAGTTAATCCGGGTGTTGCAACTAACTATCACTTTGTTTTAAATTATGGTGCCGAACGGACTATTTTAATTAAGCACAATAGTTATCAGTATGTGCCGGTTTCCTCTATTGGCGATACTCACTGGATTTATTTTTCATCAATCGCCGAGAGCGCGGTGGGCATGCACGATGAGGTCGCAGATTACCTGGAGCAGCATCCGTCTGTTAAAATTGGTTTTAATCCGGGCACATTTCAAATTAAGTTAGGGGCAGAACGATTAGCCCGAATTTATAAACGGACTCATGTCTTGTTTGTGAACCGCGAGGAGGCACAGCATATTTTAGCTACTGAAGAAAGAGATATTAAAGCGCTTTCAAAGAGATTGCACGCGCTCGGCCCAAAGATCGTGGTTATTACCGACGGGCCGGAGGCCGCTTACGCCAGCGACGGTACGGGACCGGCTGCGCCAATCCAATACACCGTACCGGCCTACCCTGATCCAAAGCCGCCTTTCGAGCGAACTGGAGCAGGAGATGCTTTCTCGACTGGTTTTATCGCCGCACTAATGAGCGGATTTACCGTGGAACAGGCCCTCTCTTGGGCTCCAATTGAGTCGATGAGCGTAGTTCGATACACCGGTGCACAAAAAGGTTTGCTGACTAAAAAGCAGCTTTTAGATTATTTGGCTAAAGCACCGGCGAGTTATAGGGTGAGCACAATGTAGGGGATGAAGAGTTAATTGGTTAGCTGGTTAGTTAGTTACTTAGAAAAACAGGAAAAAAGAATTACCGCTAACTAACTAAGCAACCAACTAACTAATTAACCACACAGCTACTGTGGCATGCCGCCTCCATCGC